>DASQZA010000254.1:0-45652 GCA_035638935.1 Gemmatimonas sp.
CGCTCAGCGCACGCGTGGATGCACGCAACCTGCTGGATGCGCGGTACAGCTTCATGCAGGGCAACCTCGAGCGTGAAGGCTACAACGCCGGGCGGAACCTCTCGGTTGGGTTCTCCTGGCGGCAGTGAGTCTGCTCCAGTAGCCGGCAGGTCTGGTGCTCCGGACTCATGCATACTGCGTGACATCACCGTGACACAACGATGACGCAGGTAACACACGGTCACGCTTCCTTGAAGCGTGGCCGTGTTTCGTTGGTGCCGCGATCACTCTTCCATTCACAAGGACACTACATGACGAAGTTCATGCGCTTGCGCGCATTCGTCGCAGGTTCAGCCGCTCTTTTCACGCTTGCTGCTTGCGGAGGCGATGACGATCCGGTCCAGCCGATCGCCAATGGCTCGCTCGTCGTGAATGTCGCCGGGCTTCCGGCCGGCACCAACGGCGCCGTGACCATCACCGGCCCGGCCGCGTACAATCGCGCCATCACCGCCACGACCACCGCGTCCGTGGCTCCCGGCACGTACACCGTGACGGCAACGAACGTCACGGTCGGAACTGCGCAGTACACGGCCACAGTCACGGGGTCGCCTGCAACGGTCACGTCCAACGGAACGTCGAACGCCACAGTCACCTACAGTCTTGTCACGGCAGCCACCGGGTCGCTTACCGTTACCGTGGCCGGCCTTCCCGCTGCGACGAATGCCGCTGTCACCGTGACTGGTCCGAACAGCTACAACCAGGCCGTCACCGCCACCACGACGCTCAGCGTGCCGGCTGGCACGTACACGGTCGCCGGAGCGCAGGTCACCGCCACGAGCGGCGCGCGCTACAACGCGACGGTCACGGGTTCACCCGCGACGGTGACATCGGGCGCGACCAGCACCGCGACGGTCACGTATACGTTGGCTCCGGCACCGATCGTCACGATCTCCGGGTCGATCGCCGCCAACCGGCGCCTCTATGCCGACACCGCGTACGTGCTGCGCGGCTTTGTCTACGTGAACTCCGGTGCCACCCTGACCGTGGATGCCGGAACGCGCATCGTCGGTGATACCACTGCGCTCGGCTCTGCACTCTTCATCCTGCGCGGCGCACGGATCGTCGCCCAGGGCACCGAAGCCGCGCCGATCGTCTTCACGTCTCAGCGGTCACCGGGCAACCGTTCGCCGGGCGACTGGGGTGGGTTGATCATCGTCGGTAATGCTCGCAACAACCGCTCGGGCAGCGTGATCGTCGAGGGATCCGACGGATCCGTGCTCGGCGGTAACCCGGCCGGTATCGTGTACACTGGCGGCACGGTCGACTCGGACAACTCCGGCACGCTGCGCTATGTGCGCGTCGAGTTCGCCGGCTATGCAACGCTCACGAACGCGGAGCTCAACTCCTTCACGTTCGCGGCCGTCGGCAGTGGCACCACGCTCGAGTATCTGCAGTCGATGTCTGGCCTCGACGACTCGTTCGAGTGGTTCGGCGGCAGCGTCGACGGCAAGTATCTGGTGTCGTACGAATCCGGCGATGACCACTTCGACGGTTCGGAAGGTTACCGCGGCCGTAACCAGTTCCTCATCGCGCTTCAGTCCACGTATCTCACTCCGCGCGCAGGTAGCGGTGCCGTGTCCACGGACCCGCAGGGATTCGAAATCGATGGTTGCGCCGGTGGTGGTTGCATCGCGCCCGCTGGCGGCAGCGCCGAGAGCTCTGGCGCCAACGATGGCCTGTTCAACATGAACGTGTTCGCGAATTTCACGATCATCGGTACACCCGATGGGGTGACGTCGCCGACCGCTGGTGGACGTGGCATGGTGGTTCGCCGCGGCACAGGCGGGTACTACCTGAACGGCGTCGTCGCACGCTGGCCGCGTGGCGCGATCTCGCTGCGTGACAGCACGTCGAACAACCGTTTCCAGGCCGACTCGCTGATCGTTCGCAACCTGTACTTTGCCGAGAGCGGAACCCTGGTGAGTGGCAACCAGTTCGACGCCGCGGTCACCACCTTCGGCCAGGAGGCGGCGTTCGCTGCAAAGAACTCGAACATTGTCATCGGTGCCACGACGGTCACTGCGGCCTCGCTGTTCACCTCCCTGCCGACGGTCGGCGCGGCCACCAACGGCGCAGCGTTCGACTGGTCCCCGTCGGCCAGCTCGCCGATCGCCACGGGTGGCCTGAACACCTTCGCGGCCGATCCCCGGATCGCGGCGCGAGCCGGCACGTTCATCGTGCCGACGGCGTACCGCGGCGCGGCGGCACCAGGCGGTACGAAGTGGTGGGCCAACTGGACCAACTACGCCCGCAACTGAGCAAGACGTGCCGCGTCCCTGACTGGCTCGGGGCGCGGCACGGTTGGGGCGATACCTGCTAATTTTACTGTCAGCGGTCGGCGTCGCGTTCGCGGTGCCGACCGCTCTCATTCATCCCCCACCGAATCGTGAACATGCATCGCTCGGCGCTCTTGCTGATGGCCATTGGCTCGGTCGCCTGCAGCACAACGGAGCGGCCGGCGCCGCCGCCGCAGACCGCCGCCGATTCGCAGGCAGCCCACATTCGCGACGTAGCCGCGAGTGGCGGAACCGTCGACTCCATACTGCCGGTGGCGGAGATGCTCGCGCGCTTTCAGGCCACCACGTCCGGCTCAGTGGATTCGATCAGTCGAGGCAGCACATCGATCGACGCGCTGGTATCGCGCTTCGCGGTCGCTATTGCGAAGCGCGACACTGCAGCGTTCAACGCGATGCTGATCGATCGCGCGGAGTTCGCGTGGCTGTATTACCCGGACTCGAAGATGAGCAAGCCGCCGTACGAAGCGCCGCCGGGCCTCCTTTGGGATCAGATGCTGTCGGGGTCGGACGAGGGCATACGAAAGGCGATGGCGAGATTCGGCGCGACGGGCTTGGCGGCGACTGCGGTCCAGTGCCCAACGGTATCGATCGAGGGGCGCAACCGCCTCCACAGCGATTGCCTTGTGTCGGGCGAACGCCCCTTCAGCACGATTCTCGAGCGCGATGGGCGGTTCAAGTTTCTGAGCTACGCGAACCGCCTGTGACGCGACTCTGCGCAACTGCGCTGCTCGTAGCTGCCGCGATGGCATGCTCGCGGGGCGCCGACGAGGCGCGTAGCGGTGAAAGTGCGGGCGCTGCAGGTACCCAGGCGATGCGCGTCGACCTCACCGGCGCTGGCGCGACGTTCCCCTATCCGCTCTATGCGCGCTGGTTCAACGACTACGCGACCCGGACCAACGTCCGCATCAACTACCAGTCGATCGGCTCCGGTGGTGGCATCCGACAGATCCTCGCCGGCACCGTCGACTTCGGCGCGACCGACGTGCCGATGAGCGATGCGGAAGTCGCAGAGTCGGCGTCACCCGTGCTGCACATTCCCACGGTGCTGGGCGCCGTCGCGATCACCTACAACCTTCCCGGTCTTCTGCGTCCGCTGCGACTCGCGGGTGACGTCGTCGCCGACATCTTCCTCGGGCGCGTGACGCGCTGGAACGACGCCCGGATCGCGACACTGAACCCCGGTGTGGTACTGCCCGACTCCGACATTCTCGTCGTGCATCGTGCCGACGGGAGCGGAACGTCGTACATCATGAGCGACTACCTCGCGGCTGTCAGCCCTGCGTGGGCCGAAGGGCCCGGTCGCGGCAAGGACGTACGGTGGCCGACCGGGATCGGCGGAAAAGGCAACGAAGGTGTGGCAGGACAGGTCAAGGGAATGGTCGGCGCAATCGGATATCTCGAAGTCGTGTATGCGCGCCAGAACCGCTTGCCAGTTGCACAGATTCGCAATCGCACCGGCCGTTTCGTTTCGCCGATGCCATTCGAGGTTGCGTCCGCCGCGACGGGAGCAGTCGCGGACGGCGGCGACTTACGCGTGTCGCTCGTGAATGCACCGGGGGAGAACGCATACCCGCTCGCGTCGTTCACCTGGATGCTGATTGCGCCTCAGGCCATCGGCGTCGCAAAGACAGGACAGCTCGTCGCGTTTCTGCGCTGGGCGCTGACGGAAGGTGGCGACATGGCAAGCCAGCTTGGCTACGTTGCGCTGCCAGGAGACATCGCGGAGCGTGTTCTCCTCCGGCTCGACGGCGTCGCGCCGGTGTCCGGCGTAGCGCCAGCCGCAGATCGACGTCGCTCGCCGTGATGGCTCGTTCGACCACACCACTCGCTGACCGAACCTATCGCTGGGTCATCGCGGCATGTGCGACAGCAATACCGGTGTTGCTGCTGCTGCTCGCCGTCATCATCCTCCGCGCCGCGTGGCCGGCACTGCGACACTCGGGCGCGGGCTTCGTGTTCGGCGGCCGATGGGACGTATCGCGTGCGCAGTTCGGCGCGTTACCGGTCGTCGTGGGAACGCTGCTCTCCTCCCTGCTTGCGCTGCTCATCGCCGGGCCGCTGGCAATCGGCACGGCCATCTTCACCACGGAGTTCGCACCGCGATGGCTTCGTGCTCCCGTTGCATTCGCCATCGATCTGCTCGCCGCAATCCCGAGCGTCGTGTATGGCTTGTGGGGACTGGTCGTACTGGTGCCCCTGCTGCGACAGAGTGTGATGCCCATCCTGCAATCCCGGTTTGGCTCGCTGCCGATCTTTGGCGGGCCTGCATACGGCCCGAGCCTGCTGGCTGCGGTGCTCGTACTCTCCATCATGATCATTCCGTACATCGCTGCCGTATCGCGAGAGGTGCTTGCCGCCGTGCCACGTGCGCAACGGGAGGCGGCACTCGCCCTGGGTGCGACGCCATGGGAGGCGATCCGGGATGCGGTCCTGCCGTTCGCCCGCTCCGGGCTCTTCGGCGGCATGATCCTGGGGCTCGGTCGTGCACTCGGCGAAACCATGGCGGTGACCATGGTCATCGGCAATCGCCATGCGATCCCCGACTCCCTGCTCGACCCGACGTACACGATGGCGTCGCTGCTTGCGAACGAATTCGGTGAGGCCTCCAGTCGCCTGCATCTCTCGGCGTTGATGGCTGTGGCGGGACTGCTGCTTCTCATCACGCTCGTCGTGAACGTCGTTGCCCGGGTGCTGGTATGGCGTGTCAGTGGTGGAGCTGGCATCGTGGGTGTTCCCGCTGCAGGCGTACCGCTGCGTGATGCCCGCTGACCTGATCCCTACATGTGCCTGACATGGGCCTGAGCGTGGCGACGCCCGCGATGCGCCGTCGGCGGCGCACCGGAGCATGGATGCGAGCGCTCGTGTGGTTGGCGGCACTCCTCGCAATCATTCCGCTGTTCGCAATCCTCGGACACCTCGTGGTCGGAGGCATCTCCGCGTTCACGCCTGCCTTGTTCGTACGCATGCCCGCGCCCGCTGGTGTGGGCGGGGGCGGCATGGCAAACGCCATCGTTGGAACCCTGGTGCTTCTAGGCATAGCTGCGCTCATAGGCGTGCCCGTTGGACTCGGCGCCGGACTTTTCCTTGCGGCGAACGGGCGGACCCGGCGCGCCCAAACGGTGCGCTTCGTGGCGGACGTGCTGAGCGGGCTACCGTCCATCGTGCTTGGTGTGTTCGTCTGGGAGCTGGTGGTGCGTCCAAGCGGCCAATTCTCGGCTCTCGCCGGGGGAATTGCGCTCGGTCTATTGATCATTCCCGTGCTCGCCCGTGCGACTGAAGAACTCGTCAAACTCGTTCCGACTGCGCTCGCCGAATCGGCGCTCGCGCTCGGCTTCCCGGAGTGGCGCGCTTCACTCGGGATCGTCTTGCGCACGGCGATGCCGGGTATTGCAACGGCTGCGCTTGTGGCCATGGCGAGGGCTGCTGGCGAGACGGCACCGCTGCTCTTCACCGCATTCGGCAATCCGTTCTTCTCGACCAGCCTCACGCGGCCGATTTCGGCCTTGCCGCTGCAGATCTACGTGTATGCGGGCAGCGCGTACGAGGATTGGCGCGCACAGGCGTGGGCTGGTGCCGTCGTGCTTCTTCTGCTCGTCGCCACGATGAGCCTCGTCGCGCGCGCAGTGCTCCGCTCGCGCCGGTCATTGATGCAAGGGAGTGCACGAGCCGGATCGGAAGAACTGTGAACGCAGGCTCCGCTACATCCGGCGAACCCGCTCCTGTAGTTGCGATTCGTGGACTCCGTGCACGTTACCATTCTCGTACCGCCGTCGATGATGTGTCGGTCGATTGCCGAGGTGCCGCGGTCACCGCCATCATCGGCCCATCCGGCTGTGGCAAATCGACGCTCCTGCGCTGCATCAACCGCCTGCATGAAACCGTGCCGGGTGCATCAGTGAGCGGTCAGGTATTGCTCGACGGCGACGACGTGTACGGGAGCGGCGTAAACCCCGTCGAGTTGCGACGTCGCATCGGCATGGTATTCCAGCGCGCGACGCCGTTTCCGGCACTGTCCGTGTTCGACAACGTGGCGGCGGGCCTGCGCGCGGGTCCCGATCGCCTTGGTCGCGCCGGGACTGCCGATGCAGTCGAGCAGGCGCTGCGTCGCGCGTCCCTCTGGAACGAGGTGCGTGATCGTCTGCATGGTAGCGCCCTGGCGCTATCCGGGGGGCAGCAACAGCGATTGTGCATCGCTCGTGCGCTCGCCGTCAATCCGGCCGTGCTGTTGCTCGATGAACCCACCACATCGCTCGATCCCGTGGGTACGCAGCGTATCGAGGAGCTGCTGTACGAGCTGCGCGCCAGTGTGACTGTGGTTGTCGTCACCCACAACATGCAACAGGCGGCACGCATTTCGGACGTTACGATCTTCATGCTCGACGGCGGGATCGTCGAGCATGGCGTGACAGGGGCGCTCTTCACCACGCCAAGCGACCCGCGCACTGAAGCCTACATCACTGGTCGCTTCGGTTGATGTCCCGGATAAGACGCGCACGAGCCGATGACGAAGAACGCATGAGTGGGCCGGGACGTACCCGATCCGCCGCGACGCACGATGCCACGGGTCAGGGGCACATCACGGTCGAGCGTTTCTCGGCATGGTTCGGCGCGACTCGCGCGCTGACGCGCATCGACCTCGACATTCCGCCGCGGTCGGTGACGGCCGTCATCGGGCCTTCGGGCTGCGGCAAGTCCACACTGCTGCGCGCGATGAACCGCCTGAACGAGTTGATTCCGGGTGCGAGCACCGACGGCAGCGTTCGGCTCGATGGCACCGATATCTACGGCCCCGGGATCGATACGAGCACCCTCCGGCAACGCGTGGGCATGGTGTTTCAGCAATCGAATCCGTTTCCGCGTTCGGTGTTCGACAACGTTGCATATGGGCCCAGGCTGAATCTCGGCGCGAGCGGCACGGAGCTCGAAGGGCGTGTCGAGCAGGCATTGCGGCGTGCTGCACTGTGGGAGGAAACGCGGGACCGACTGCGGGAGGGCGCACTCGAGCTGTCCGGCGGGCAGCAGCAACGCCTCTGCATTGCGCGCGCGCTTGCCAACGATCCTCAGGTCCTCCTATTGGACGAACCCACGAGCGCGCTCGACCCTTCGGCTACGCAGCGCATCGAGGAACTGCTGTACGAGCTGCGACGAGAGCTTACGATCGTGCTGGTAACGCATAACTTGCAACAGGCCGCTCGCGTATCGGAGCGCACCGTGTTTCTGGCCGAGGGTGCGCTCGTCGAGGCCGGCGATACGCGGCGCCTCTTCACCAGTCCGAGCGAACCGCGCACGGAAGCGTTCATCACCGGGAGGTTTGGTTGACGTCACTGCCCACAGGCGGCTATCGGCATTTCCACGACGAACTGGGCACGCTCAAACAACGCCTGCTCGACATGTCGGAACGTGCTGAATCGCTCGTGGACTTGTCTGTGGAGGCACTGCTAGAGCGCGACCGGGACAAGGCGCTTGCCGTGATCGACGCCGACCGCGAGCTCGACCGCCTTGAGGTCGAGACGGAGAACCTGGCGATCTCGCTGTTGGCCTTGCAGCAGCCGCTCGCCAGGGACCTGCGCTTCCTGATCGGCGCCATCAAGGTGTCGAGCGACCTGGAGCGGGTGGGTGATCATGCCGTCAACATCGCGCAGGGTGCCGTGCGTTTGGTGGACTCGCACGCGGGTATGCCCGCCGTACCCGCGATATCCGACATGGCCCGACGATCGCGTGCAATGCTGAGTGACGCGCTCGATGCGTTCATCCGCGCCGACGGCGCACTTGGGCGAGCGGTTGGCAAGGCCGATGATGCGGTCGACGCGCTGCACGACGGAATATTCCGCACGCTGCTCACGCACATGATGGGAGATCCGCGAACGATAGCGCCCTCGCTCGAGCTGTTGCTCGTCAGCCGAAATCTGGAGCGGGTTGCCGACCTTGCGACCAACATTGGCGAAGATGCCGTCTACCTGGCCGAAGGCAAGCAGATTCGACACCGTTTTGACGAAGAGCAACTGGAAACGACGACATGAGTGTGACTCCGTTGTCCACACCGGCGGTCGCTCCTCGAAACGGTGACGTGCGCATCGCCGCGATCGACGTAGGATCCAACTCGGTGCGCCAGATCGTGGCCGACGTCTCGCCCACCGGACAGATCCGCGTCGTCGACGAGATGAAGGCGATGCCCCGGCTCGGCGAAGGACTGGAACGAAGCGGCGAGCTCGGGCAGAGTGCAGTGGATGCGGCGGTATCGTCGATCGGACGCATGGTGCTCCTGGCGCAACAGCTTGGGGCGGAGCGCGTGGAGATCGTTGCGACCAGCGCCGTCCGCGACGCCTCCAACGGCGGAGACTTCTGTGCGCGCGTGAAGGAGACGTCCGGGATCGACGTTCGCATTCTTTCCGGTGAAGAGGAAGCGCTGCTCTGTTTCCGTAGCGCCCTGGCGCATTTCGAGTTGGGGGCCGGCCGGTGCGTCGTCATGGACATCGGCGGCGGCTCGCTCGAGCTCGTGCTCGCGAAGGACGGGTTGATCGAACGCATGGCCTCGTTGCCGTTCGGCGCGGTGCGACTGACCGAAAGGTTTCTGGCTCCGGTGCTCCGGGTGCGCGGCGTGAATGCGCTACGCGAACATGTGCGTGACGGGCTGCGAGGCGCGGTGCCGGTCAAGGACTGGCGCGGCGCCCAGATCATCGGATCAGGGGGAACGTTCACGAACCTCGCGGGCATCGTCCTGGCCCGTCAGAAGGTGTCTGCACGCCGGTCACCTCACGGCACGCGTGTCACACGCGTCGAGCTGGAGCACGTGCTCGACTGGCTGCAGCGCTTGGGGCCCGAAGAGCGTGCGCGCGTTCCAGGCCTCAACCCAGCGCGCTCCGACATCATCGTGGCTGGTCTCGCCGTCGCCGCGGAGGTGCTCTCGCGCTTCGACCCCCGTGACCTGCTGGCATCGGCCTACGGTATCCGCGAAGGGCTGCTGCTCGAGTCAGCGCGCGTGGCCCCGGTGATCGCCGATCCAGGGGCCGCGCGTGAGCGCTCTGTTCGCGAGTTTGCCGAGCGGTGCCACTATGAGGAACCGCATGCGAGGCATGTGCAGACACTCGCGCTTCAGCTGTTCGATGCCCTGGGCCCCCGTATGGGGCTCGGCGGGGACGAGCGTCGCATCCTGGCGGATGCCGCACTGCTTCACGATGTCGGTTACCACATCAACTACGAGAAGCACCACAAGCACTCGTTTCACCTGATTTCGCACGCCGAACTGCTTGGCATGACGCCGACGGAGCAGGTCGCGGTCGCGTGCGTCGCCCGCTACCACCGCGGGGCGGCACCTTCACGGAAGCATCGTGTGCTCGTGGGCGTCGATCGCGCCATGCGCGACCGCATCGTCAAGCTGTCCGCACTCCTGCGCTTCGCGGACGGGTTCGACCGCGGTCACGTCTGTGCGGTCGGAAATCTGAAGATTCGATGGACGACTGGCTCCGTGCGCGTGACCGCAATCGAAGCAGAAGGCGCCACGAACGTGCGGCTCGAGTGCTGGGGTGCGAGCCGCAAGAGTGCGTTGCTTGAGCGCGTGCTCGGCAGACCCGTGGAAGTCATCGCACCCGACGGGACCGTCGTGACGTTCGACGAAGGCGACGGCGAGTAGCAGTCGGGTCGTCGAAGCTCACGTGTCGTGGGTCGGGTCTGTCCGCCCCTTCCCTTCGGTACGGGCATGCCCCTTCGGACGCTTGCGCTTTGTGTTCGCAGCGAGCGATGGCTTGATCGCGACCTTCATTCCCCACGGGTCGCGGATGAAACGCGACTGTGATGACATCTCGGGCTGCTCGCCGGGCATGCGACGCGTGTAGTGCCCGTCGCTGCCCAGGTCCCACGCCTGACGATTGTCCGAGAGCGATCCTTCGAGCACCGAATGCAGCTGGCGATGCAGCTGCAGGTCCTCGATGGGCGTGAGCACTTCGACGCGCCGGTCCAGGTTCCGCGGCATCCAGTCGGCGGAGCCGATGTAGTATTCGGGGTTGCCGCCATTCGCGAAGAACACCACGCGGGAGTGTTCGAGAAACCGGCCGACAATCGAGATCACGCGAATGCGTTCACTGGTTCCCGGAAGGCCCGGCACCAGGCAACAGATCCCGCGCACCATGAGGTCGATCTCGACTCCTGATTGCGAAGCACGATACAGCGCGGAAATGACATCCGGATCGACGAGCGCGTTCATCTTGGCGATGATGCGGCCACCCCGGCCCGCACTCGCATGCTCAGCCTCGCGCGCGATGAGCTCCATGGTCCGCTCGCGAAGGTTGGACGGTGCGACCAACAGCTTGCGATAGAACTTCTGGCGCGACACCCCGGTCAACGAATTGAACAAGTCGGTGAGATCCGCTCCGATCTCCGGATTCGCGGTAAGCAGGCCAAGGTCGGTGTACAGTCGCGCCGTCTTCGACTGGTAGTTTCCAGTTCCGATGTGCACGTATCGCCGAATGCCATCCGGGTCGCGTCGCACCACCAGCGCGGTTTTCGCGTGCGTCTTGAGCCCCGGCAATCCGTACGCGACGTGGATGCCATAGCTTTCCATCGTGCGCGCGAACGTGATGTTGTTCTGCTCGTCGAATCGCGCCTGCAGCTCGATCAGGACCGCGACCTGTTTGCCCTGTTCCGCCGCTTCCGTCAGCGCGCGCACGATGGCGGTGTCACCTGAGGTGCGGTAGAGTGTGAGCTTGATCGCCAGCACGTGCGGATCGTGTGCAGCGGCTTCGAGAAATGCCTCGACAGAAGCGGAAAACGATTCATACGGATGATGCACCAGCACGTCGTGCTCGCGAATGACATCGAAGATGCTGCGCGTGTTGTCGCGCAGCGCCGCAGGCACCATTGGCGTGTGCGGCGGATCGCGCAGGTCGGGCAGATCGAGCCCCGCGAGCGTCATCAGGTCGCCCAATTCGAGCGTCTCATCGATCTCGTGCACATCTGCGGCGGTCAGCGGGGCGACCGCCTGCGATTCGCTCTCACTCAGCTCCTCGAGCAGGAGATCGCGAATGGATGCAGGCATGTCCCGCTGCACCTCCAGCCGTACCACTTCACCGAATCGGCGCTGGAACACCTGCTGTTCGATCGTTTCCAGGAGGTCATCCGGCTGATCCATCTGACCGAGGTCGAGATCGGAATAGCGGGTGATCCGGAACGTGTACCATCGCATCACTTCCATGCCTGGAAAGAGCGAGATCAGGTTGGCCCCGATCAGCTGTTCGAGCGGCAGAAAGCAATGGTCGCGCCCAACGGAAACCCAGCGTGGCAGCGAACGTGGCACCTTCACGCGCGCGAAGTGCTCCTTGCCCGTCTCGGGATCCCGGATCTCGACCGCAAGCGATAGCGAAAGATTCGAGATGTTTGGAAAGGGATGGCCCGGGTCGACCGCCAGCGGCGTCAACACAGGAAACACATCCTTTTCGAAGAAGTCGGCGACCGACGCGGTTTCCTTGCGGTTGAGATCCGACATGCTTACGAGGCGGATGCCGCGCGCCTCCATCGCCGGGAGCACATCGTTGCGGAGCGCCGAACGACGCTGCTTGAGCAGGTCTCGCACCCGATGTCGGATCGCGTCCAGTTGCTCCGCCGGCGTCAGTGTGTCCGGGTCGTACTGCGCCGCACCCGCGGCCACCTTGCGGCGGAGGCCCGCCACCCGGACCATGTAGAATTCGTCCAGGTTCGTGCTGAAGATCGCGAGGAACTTGAGGCGCTCGAGCAGCGGTACGCGCTCGTCCAGCGCCTCCGCGAGCACGCGTTGATTGAAGCTGAGCCAGCTCAACTCACGATTGAAGTACGGCATCTGCACCACGGCAACACCCGGATCGATCACCGGCAACGCGTGCTTGCTCACTGCACTCCCCTCATGATCAGATCGGGTTGAATGCCGCGAGCAGTTTGTAGCTTAGCGCCGCGATGAGCGCCGATGCAGGAATGGTGATGATCCATGCCCAGAGTATACGGCTCGCGAGTCCCCAGCGTACCGCCGACAGTCGATTCGTCGCGCCGACACCGACGATCGCACCGGTGATCGTGTGCGTCGTGCTCACCGGGATTCCAAAGCGCGACGCCGTGAGAATGACGAGCGCGCCGCCCGTTTCGGCGCAGAAACCACCAACCGGACGAAGCTTGGTGATGCGGGTACCCATGGTGTGCACGATGCGCCAGCCACCGAACAACGTGCCGAGGGAAATCATCGTGTACGCCGACAGCTCCACCCAGAGCGGGATCGTGCTGAGGGACGTCACGTGGAAGTGGCGCAGCCACCCTGTCTCGCCAGCGAACACGGTCTGGGACGCCACAAGCAGACCGACGATGATCCCCATCGTCTTCTGGGCATCGTTGCCACCGTGCGCCAACGACAGCAGGGCCGAACTCGTCATTTGTGCCACCCGGAAATACTTGGTCGTGCCACTGTTCGATGCGTTCCGAAACAGATTGAACACGATCACCATCAACAGGAAGCCCATCAGCATGCCAAGCATGGGCGAGAGTGCGATCGCGGACAGCGTCTCGATCCACTTGCGTCCCCAGAGCAGTGCCGCCCACCCAGCTTTCGCGATGGCGGCGCCGGCGTAGCCGCCGATCAAGGCGTGGGTCGAGCTGGAAGGAATGCCGTACCACCAGGTGATGAGGTTCCAGATGATGGCCCCCAGCAGCCCGCCGAGCACGACATTCGGGTCCACGATATTCACGTCGATGAAGCCGCTGGCGAAATTCTTGGCCACAGCGGTACCGACGAAAAAAAGCGCTGAAAAGTTGAAAATGGCTGCCCACACCACCGCGGCCAGAGGGCTCAGCACGCGGGTTCCGACGATCGTCGCGATGGAATTCGCCGAGTCGTGAAAGCCGTTGATGAAATCGAAGATCAGTGCAACGACGACAATGAACAGGATGAAGGAAACCAGCACGTGTCAGCTGTTCTTGAGGGCGATGCTTTCGAGCACGTTGGACACGTCTTCGCACTCGTCGATCGCGTGTTCGAGCGCGTCGTAGATCTCCTTCCACTTGATCACTTCGATCGCGGGCATGTCCTTCTCGAAGAGCGAACCGACACATTCCGCGTACAGGGCGTCGCCTTCTTCCTCGAGCGCCTTCATTGCGCGTCCATGCTCCAGCATGGCGACACGCTTCGTCACGTCGCCGACCGCCTCCAGGATCTCCGCACTCGCCTTTACCAGGATGGCGGACATCGCCGCACCACCCGGCCGTGATTCCTTCACACGAAACATCACCACCCGGCGCGCGGCACCGTTGATCAGATCGATCACGTTATCGAGCCGCTTGGCCAGCAGGTGGATGTCTTCCCGATCGAGCGGCGTCACGAAGCTCGTATCGATGCGCTGGTTGATCACGTGCACGATGGCGTCACCGTCGTGCTCCACTTTCTTGATGGCCGCCGCGATGCGCGCCGCATCCGCAGGGTTGTCGAACAGTTCCTTCAACAGTATGGCCGACCGCTGGATGTGCACAGCGAGCTGGCTGAAGTAGTCAAAAAACGTCTCGTCCTTCGCGAAAAACTTCACTGAGAGCCGGGGCTGGAGTCTGATGACGTTCGGGCAGAAAACACTCGTGCGGCCGGCCGCGGCGCCATGCCTGAAACCATGCGAGCACCAGGCATGGAAACGTCGGAGGAAAGAAGCGAGTTCGGCTGCCCTGCAGGAACGGTTACGTACGTAACGATTGCGTCACCGCGGCATTCCGACAATAGCGCGCAAGTAGTTCATGACAGAACCGTTAGCGCGTCGCCCGCGGCGACGCGCCGCCGCACGAACTCGCGGTCCGCAAAGGCGCGCGCCAGCAGTACTCCCGCGACGAAGCCGCCGATGTGTGCCCACACGGCCACACCACCGGAAATGTCCGGGCGCAGCGTCGACAGCTGCGGCAGCCCGGTGAGAAGCTGACTCCCGAACCACAGCAGCAATACTGCCCACGCGGGAACGCGGAACAGAAAGATGGGTGGGAAAAAGGTTCGCACGCTCACACGCGGATACAACAACAGGTACGCGCCCATGATTCCGGATATCGCGCCTGATGCCCCAACCGTTGGTAGCGGCGACGCCGGCTCCACCAGGATATGCGTGCCGGCGGCGACGACCCCGGTGAGCAGATAGAACGCGAGGAATCGCACCCGGCCCATGCTGTCTTCGACGTTGTTTCCAAAGACCCACAGGTATAACGAGTTGCCAAGAATGTGGCCCCAGCTGCCATGCAGGAAGATGGACAGGATCGGGGTAGCCCAGTTGATGGGCTCATTGTCGATCACACAGGCCAAACCACGTCCGAGCGGCACCCCGTATCCGAGAGGTACCTGCCCGGTCAGCTCACCCGGCACGAGCCCGAAGTTGCAGACGCTGACCGCCAGCTTCAGAGCGCCAGCTTCGCTTGTCAGGCCGCCCCCTCCCCGCACCACCAGCCAGACGAACCAGGTGACGGCCAGCAGTCCCAGCGTCATCACGGGTGTCCGGAGAGTCGGATTGTCGTCGCTGATTGGAAACACAGCTGCTCCTTGAGGAACCCTTGAACTCTGCCAGTGCGGCAGTCTGCCACAACGGCGCCATGCCGCATAGCAGATCAACGACTTCTACGCCCTTCCGGCAGTCGTATGTAGGCCCACCCCTTGCTTTCCCATCAATCGATCGGCGGCCAATCGGCCGCCAGGACCTCTTACCTCGCCACTAGAGGAAGCAATGGCAGAAAAAGTTATCGGCATCGACCTCGGTACGACCAACAGCGTGGTTGCGGTGCTCGAGGGTGGCGACCCAGTCGTGATCCCGAACGCCGAGGGCGGCCGGACGACCCCGTCCGTCGTCGGCTTCACGAAGGACGGCGAGCGCCTCGTCGGGCAGATCGCCAAGCGCCAGGCCGTCACCAATCCCCAGAACACCGTCTTCTCGATCAAACGCTTCATGGGCCGACGCACGGCCGAAGCGCAGACCGAGCAGTCCCGCGTTCCATACAAGATCGTTGCCGGCCCGAATGACGTCGCGTCCGTCGAAGTCAGCGGCAAGCGCTACACGCCGCCGGAAGTCTCCGCGATGATCCTCCAGAAGATGAAGCAGACGGCCGAAGACTACCTTGGCCACCCCGTGACCAAGGCGGTCGTCACCGTACCGGCGTACTTCAACGACGCACAGCGCCAGGCGACGAAGGACGCGGGCAAGATCGCCGGACTGGAAGTGCTCCGGATCATCAACGAGCCAACCGCCGCCGCACTCGCGTATGGCCTCGACAAGAACAAGAAGAAGGACGAGAAGGTTGCCGTGTTCGACCTTGGCGGCGGCACGTACGACATCTCGATTCTCGAACTGTACGATGTCGACGGCACGCGCCAGTTCGAAGTGAAGAGCACGAACGGAGACACGCATCTCGGCGGCGACGACTTCGACCAGCGAGTGATGGATTGGCTCGTGGCCGAGTTCAAGCGTGATCAGGCCATCGACCTGTCGAAGGACCCGATGGCACTCCAGCGCTTGAAGGAGGCGGCTGAGAAGGCCAAGATGGAACTGTCCGGCACGAACAGCACCGACATCAATCTGCCGTTCATCACGGCGGACCAGTCTGGTCCGAAGCATCTCAACTACCAGCTCTCGCGCGCCAAGTTCGAACAGCTCGTCGACGATCTCATCACGCGCACGCTCGAACCCATGAAGCAGGCGCTCAAGGACGCGGGTATGCAGCCGAGTGAGATCGACGAGGTCATTCTCGTCGGCGGCTCGACGCGCATCCCGAAGATTCAGCAGATCGTCAAGGACTTCTTCGGCAAGGAGCCCAACAAGGGCGTGAATCCGGACGAGGTGGTGGCAGTCGGTGCCGCGATTCAGGGCGCCGTGCTCACCGGCGAGCAAAAGGACGTGTTGCTGCTCGACGTGACGCCGCTGTCGCTCGGCATCGAGACGCTGGGTGGCGTGATGACGGCGCTGATCCCGCGCAACACCACGATTCCCACGAAGAAGACCGAAACGTTCTCGACGGCCGACGACAACCAGACGACGGTCGAGATCCACGTACTGCAGGGTGAGCGCGAGCTCGCCGTCTACAATCGTACCATCGGCAAGTTTCAGCTGACGGGCATACCGCCGGCAGCGCGCGGCATGCCACAAGTCGAAGTCACGTTCGACATCGATGCGAACGGCATTCTGCACGTCGTCGCGCGAGACAAGGCCACGAGCAAGGAACAGAAGATTCGCATCGAGGCATCGAGCGGCTTGTCGGACAGCGAGATCGACAAGATGGTGAAGGACGCGGAGAAGAATGCGGCCGAGGACAAGAAGCGCCGCGAGGAGATCGATCTTCGCAACCGGCTCGACTCGCAGACGTATGAAGTCGAGAAGAACGTGAAGGAGTGGGGCGACAAGGTGCCGGAGGCGCTCAAGACGCGTATCGACTCCGCCATCGAGCGGTCCCGGAAGGCGCTGCGTGGTGATGACGTCGCCGAGATTCGCGCG
This sequence comes from Gemmatimonas sp., assembly GCA_035638935.1. Classification (GTDB taxonomy): domain Bacteria; phylum Gemmatimonadota; class Gemmatimonadetes; order Gemmatimonadales; family Gemmatimonadaceae; genus Gemmatimonas. Next base: position 16,790 of record DASQZA010000254.1, read on the forward strand.
GCGCAGGAAGAACTCAGCAAGGCGTACAGCGAGGCCGGACAGGCGTTCTACCAGCAGCAGTCGGCGGAGGCGAGCGCGAGCGAGGCACAGTCCGAAGCTGGCGGTGCAGCCCCCGGGGCTGGCGAGCCCAAGGCCGAGGAAGTCGCCGAAGCCGACTACGAGATCGTCGACGAGAAGAAGTAGGGGGCGGTAGTCTGGCCCGTGGGCCCGGAATTGTCCAAACTGGAAACAGCAGCGAGGGTTTCGGTGTCTAATTAGTCGAGGGGCCCGGTGCGCAGTTGGCCGGGCCCTTTTCGAACCCTTACCCGATTGGTGGAGTTACATGGCTGCACGATTCTCCAGGTTTCGTTTCGCGACGGCGGGTGCCGGCTGCTTCGCAGTCGGAGTGCTGTTTGCATCGGCCGCCGACCTGACGCAGTTCAGCTGGGCGCAGGAACCATCGCGCGGAGTCCAGCCATCCCTGCGCGGGCCTGGCGCCGCGGAAGGCGTTGGATCGTTCGCTGACATTGCCGAGCGAGTGACGCCTGCCGTGGTGGCCGTTCGGACGACCCGCACGGTGCGCGCGACCCCGAACCGCTCTCGCGGGCGCTCGCCGCAGGGCATGGAAGACCTGTTGGAGCAGTTCAATGGCCAGCCACCGCGGCCACAGTCGGGCGAAGGGTCGGGCTTCATTACCTCGACCGATGGGTACATCGTCACCAACAATCATGTGGTCGCGGACGCCGACCAGGTGAACATCGTGTTGAGCGACGGGCGCACGTTCCGCGCAAAGGTGGTGGGCACCGACAGCACCACGGATGTTGCGGTCGTGAAGATCGATACTCGAAATCTTCCGACGTTGCCCATCGGCGACGACGAGACGACGCGGATCGGCGATTGGGTTCTTGCCATCGGCAACCCGCTCGGCCTGGATTTCACGGTCACGGCCGGCATCATCTCGGCGAAGGGACGTGGAAGCGAACTGCAGCTTCCAAGCTCCGGTTTCTCCATTTCGGATTTCATCCAGACCGATGCTGCGATCAATCCGGGCAACTCCGGCGGGCCGCTGGTCAACCTGCGCGGCGAAGTGATCGGCCTCAACAGCGCCATCGCGAGTGCGACGGGCTTTTATTCCGGCTACGGTTTCGCCATCCCGATCACGCTCGTGAAATCGGTGACGGATGCGCTGATCAAGGATGGGCGCGTACGCTTCCCGGTCATGGGCGTGCAGGTGAGCGCCGTGACCGCCGAGGATGCGGGCATCAATGGACTCACGCGTGTTGCCGGTGTGAAAGTGGCCGCGTTCAATCCGGCGGATGCCGGGCCGGCCAAGGCAGCGGGTGTCGAAGTGGGCGACGTGATCATCAGCGTGGGCGGCAAAAAGGTCGATCGCGTGAGTTCGTTGCAGCGGCTGGTTCGCACGCGCAAGGTCGGTGAGACGGTGCCGGTCGAGGTGGTGCGCTACGGCTCCAGGAAGACCTTCAACGTGAAGCTCGACGAGGCGGAAGGCACGGCGCGGGTGGCTGCCGCTGCCGCCCCGCCAGGCGTGGCCGCGCCATTGGCCACCGCAAACAGCAAGCTCGGTATCTCGGTGGAAACTCCTCCCGCAGAAATGCTGGGAGTGCTCGCCCTCCCGGCAGGCCGTGGCGTGCGGGTTACGGGGGTGTCGCAGACCGGACCGGCGCGTGAAGGACGGCTCCAGCAAAACGACGTGATCCTCGAAGTGATCTTCCCGACCCCGCGGCGTTCGCTGCGCTCGCCGGCAGATCTGCAGAATGTGCTCGGGACGCTCAAGGACGGTGATTACATCAGCCTCCTCGTGCAGCGCGGTCCTGTCGGTCCCGCAAATCCAAGCCTGGTGATGAATCTGCGCGTCGGTTCCTGATCGCGATTGCCACACACGAGAACGGCCGGCGCTCCCACAGCGCCGGCCGTTCTCGCTTATGTTCGACTCTTCGCGGACGTGGCGAAATTGGTAGACGCGCCAGCCTTAGGAGCTGGTCCTTCACGGGGTCCCGGTTCGAGTCCGGGCGTTCGCATGAAATGCGGGGTCCCACCCGCCACCCAATGATGCTTGCCGAACCGACGCCGCGTCGGTGCTGAATGAACGCGCAACGGGTCATGCGAGAAGCATGGCCCGTTGCGCGTTTGTCGCTTCATGGAACGTGCGATGGTCAGCGTATGCTGATCGCTTGGCGCAGCGCAATGATGCATACGCGTACGCACGCCGCAAGCGATGGTGAAGAGTTGTGCACGATGGCGATCGCGGCGTTTTCCAGTCGAGTTCGTCATTACGTTTGCGCTTACACGCTCGACCGTACACACCAGGGGAGACCATGCTCCGCACACTGCGCCATTGCGATTCGTTGGTTCGAACTGTTCAAGTGCCGTTTTTTAGACCGCACCAGTGATCCCAACAGCGCATTGTCGGCGCACCGCGTGACGTCGTTGGATTCGACACACACGAATTCAGCGTCCGTCGAAGTTGGCAACCTCGAGCAAGCGCTGCTCGACGCCGTTCCGCTGACGATGGCTCGACTCGACGTCAATGGGGTCATCGTATCCGTCAACGCATCGTGGCGAACGTTTGGGCAGGAGAATGGCCTCACGTCCCCGCTCTTCGCAGTCGGCATGAACTACCTGGCGCAATGCGAAGGCGCTGACGGTGCTTCTGCGCCCGTGGCGGCCGAGGTGGCGGCAGGGATCCGAAATGTGCTTGGAGGAACGCTGCAGGAGTTCGAACACGAGTATCCATGCCATTCTCCGACGCGGCAGCGCTGGTTCCGGCTTCGGGTGTCACCCGCAACGATCGCGGGATCGCACTCCGCTCTCGTGGCGCATCAGGACATCACCGAACAGGTCCTGGCTGAAAAGGCCGCGACTGCGAGTGTGCTCGAGCAGCAAGCGCTGGCTGCCGGGCTGGAGGCGGAGCGCGCCCGTCTAGCGGAGGCGCAGGCTGTCGCAAGTGTCGGCAGCTGGGAGACCGATCTCGTCAACGGAACCGTCCGCTGGTCCGACGAAACGTATCGCATCTTTGGTGTCCAACCCGCGAATTTCGCGGGCACGCACTGCGCCTTTCTCGAACGCGTGCACCGGGACGACCAACGTGCCGTGCAGCTCGCATTCAACGGGTCGTTTGCGAGCGCACCCGGGCACAACGCGGAGGCGGATGTCGACGCGACATCGAGCGCCGATCCGGAGATGCTTCCCTGTATCGAACACAGGATCGTCACGCCCGCTGGCACCACGAAGTTCGTGGAAGAGCGTTGGCACATCCGGCGGGATGAATGCGGTCGCCCTGTGGCCGCGGTTGGAACATGCCAGGACACCACGGACCGACGGGCCGCAGGAGCCGCGTTGCGCGAAAGCGAAGAGCGGTTCCGACAGCTCGCCGAGAATATCGAGGAGGTCTTCTGGATCACCGACGTCACGAAATCGCAGATGATCTATATCAGCCCCGGATACGAAAAGATTTGGGGCCGTTCACGTGAGGCACTCCATCGGTCGCCGGCGGAATGGATGTCGGCCATACATCCCGAGGATGCGGACGCCGTGGCCGACGCCGCGCGCGGGAGGCAGGCGCATGGTCAGTACGACGAGCAGTACCGGATCGTGCGTCCCGACGGGGAGGTGCGCTGGATCCGCGACCGCGCGTTTCCCGTACAGAACGGCGCGGGCGAAACCTACCGCATCGTTGGCATCGCCGAAGACATCACGGAGCGCCGGCGTACAGAAGCACATCTGCTCCGGTCGCAACGGATGGAGAGTCTCGGCACACTGGCGGGCGGAATCGCGCACGATCTCAACAATGCGCTGACGCCGATCATGATGTCGGTCGACCTGTTGAAAGAGTCGGAGACGGATCCTGACCGTCGACGGATTCTCGACGGCATCGACGCCAGCGTTCAACAGGGCGCCGACATGGTTCGGCAAGTGCTCACCTTTGCCCGCGGGGTCGAAGGCCGCCGGATTCCGCTGTCGATGCCGCAGATCATCCGAGACGTCGGGAAGATCGCCGTCGACACGTTTCACAAGAACATCCGGGTGCTCGTGCGCGTCGATGGTTCGATCCCCCCAGTTCTCGGTGATCCGACGCAGCTGCATCAGGTGCTGCTCAACCTGTGTGTGAATGCGCGGGATGCGATGCCAGACGGAGGTAACCTGACGCTGTCTGCGGAGGTCGAGCGCATCGACGCACAGTATGCCGCCTCCGATGGCGAGCTGCTGCCGGACACGTACGTCGTCATGAAGGTCGCTGACACTGGGACGGGAATGTCGAAGTCCACGATGGATCGCATCTTCGAGCCATTCTTCACCACGAAGGCCCAGGGCCTGGGTACCGGGCTTGGGCTGTCCACGTCGCTTGCGATCGTGAAAAGTCACGGCGCCTACCTCCGCGTTCAGAGCGAGCGTGGTACCGGGACGACCTTCTCGCTATTCCTGCCCGTCGAGGCGGCCCGCGTGCTCGTGCCAGCGGAACCCGGCAAGGTGTGCCTGCGTCCGGGGCGCGGTGAACTGGTGCTGGTGGTCGATGACGAGATCATGATTCGCGATGTCACCCGCCGTTCGCTCGAAGCCAACGGGTATCGCGTGATCGTGGCCGCCGATGGGGCGGACGCTGTCGCAGCCTTTGCCAGTCACCGAGACGACGTCGCCGTCGTCCTCGCCGACATCATGTTACCGGTGATGGACGGTCCGGTGCTGCTCCGGGTACTCCGCGGGATGTCGCCCGCGGTCCGTATTGTCGCCATGAGCGGATTACCCGACGCGCGGCTTCCGGAACAGTTCTCCGGCGCCGATGCCATCGAGGTGCTCGCCAAGCCGTTCACGACCGCGGCATTGCTCGCCGCACTTGCCGACGTGTTGGATCGCCAGCCGCCCTGAGAGCGGCACGCAGGCAACGTGAAAGCTGTTGCCGCCTTCTGTCAAGAATGATTGACACCGGCAGTGTCAATCATTCTTGACACTCCTTCGATTCGGCGGCACCTTGAGGGTGCCGCTACTGCGACGGCCGGACGGCCGCACGCACATATACCAGTCAGGGAACCGATTCGTGGCCATGGCGTTGACCCGAGGTCGCCACGTGCGGATGCACTCCATTGCGTCGCGCGCGCCGCTGGTACACCGTTGTGACGCTTTCACTTACCGAGATGTCGGTGTTCGCGATGCTGTCGCGTATCCCGTCACCGGCATCCCGCGCCCCTTGCCTTGTATGAGAGTTCCGCCACTGCGGATTCCTGTCGCTTCATGAGTGTGCGCCTGATCTCCGCTACCGAGCTCCCGACATCGTTTTCTGCGGCCGATGCGCTCGAGTGCGAGCGCATCACGCGGGTGCACGCGAGGACATTCTCGCTGGCCAGCTTGCTCCTCCCGGTCGCAAAGCGCCGCGCCGCGTACGCCCTGTACGCGTTCTGCCGCGTCGCTGACGATCTCGTCGATGCAGCGCCGAGAGACAGCAGGGGGCATGCGGACGCGTTGCGGCTGCAGCTCGCCGAGTACGAACGGCAGCTGCAGGCGGCGCTGGACGGGCGCCCCAGCGGCCCGATCTTTCGCGAAGTCGCACGGGTTACAGAGGAGTACGACGTGCCGGCGGCTCCGCTCTTCGAGCTGCTCGCAGGCGTGGCGCGCGACCTGGACAGTGCGCACTACGAAAACTGGCATGCACTCGAGGGCTACTGTCAGGGAGTCGCCAGTTCGGTTGGAGAAATGTGCACGCATGTCTTCGGCGTGGTCGGCGGGGCGAATGTGCGCGAGCGCGCCGTGGTGTACGCGCGCACGCTCGGAGTTGCCATGCAGCTCACGAATATCCTTCGCGACGTCGGCGAGGATGCAAAACGTGGGCGCTGCTACCTGCCGGCGGATGAGCTGGCGCAGTTCGGACTCACATCGCGGGATGTCTTGCACAACACCGGGCTCGCACGTGACCCGCGGTGGCGTCCGATGATGTCCTATCAGGTCACACGTGCGCGGGCATTGTACGAGGCGGCGATGCCGGGCATTGCCATGCTGTCGCCGGATGCGCAGCGCTGTGCCGCGGCCTGCGCGACGGGGTATGCCGGCATCCTGAACGCGATCGAGGCGCAGGAATACGATACCATATCCTCCCGAGCTCGCTTGGGTCGTATCGCCCGTGTCGGTATTCTCTGGGACGCATGGCGCTACCGCGCGGTGCCACCCGATCTCGCTTCACTCGACCAAGTCGCCGTGCATGGCTGACAGGGGCAGATGATGGCTGACACGATTTCCGGCTCGGCTTCACCCGAATCGCGGGCGACGTTGCTGCGCGTCGCGACGATCGCGCTCGTCGTGCATTCGGCGATGAGCATCTTCTCCGCGTTTGCCTTTGCCACGTTTCTCACGCCGCCCTTCCCGGCGTGGTTGATGACGCCGACGAACCAGAAGGTGATGGCACTCGGGCTTCAGTGGGGCGGGCAGACCACGGTGGTGATCGGTGCGCTCGCCGGCCTCGCGTTTCTCGGCTACGCGGTCGGACTGCGGCGGGCGCTGATCGTGTTTGCGGTCAGCTTCGTGCTCTCTCTCGCATCGGAACTGACGGGCACCGGGACCGGCTACCCGTTCGGCGAGTACGGCTACAGCGGCTTGCTCGGGTACAAGATTGCGGGGCTCGTACCGTTCAACATTCCGACGTCGTGGTTCTACATGCTGGTGGCGTCGCTCGCGATCTGCGGCCGCTTGCTGCCTGCAACCGACGACAACAGGTCGAAGTGGTGGTGGGCTTTCGTCGGTGGTGTCGTCCTTACCGCGTGGGACGTGTCGATGGATCCGGCGATGGTGAAAACGGTACACTGGTCGTGGTACGTGCCCGACCTCTCGTCCAAGTCCGCGTTCGCGCAGTTCATCGGCACGCCCTTCTTCTTCGGCATGCCGCTCACCAACTGGCTTGGCTGGCTCCTGACCGGGATTCTCGTGGCGCGCGCGATGCTCGCGATCGTTCCACCGTCCGTCTGGGCGAGTGCCGTGTCGCCGTCTCGGTTCCCACTCGCGCTGTACGCGGTCAACGGCGCGCTGCCGATCGCCATCTGCTTTGCGCAGGACATGGTGCTGGCCGGAGTGCTTGGCACCATTGCCATGGCCGTCCCACTGCTGTTGGCGTTGAGGTCGGAAGGTGCCCGCAACAGTCCGCGCGCGTCGCTTTCCCCGAGCGGTGCAGCGCACTCGCGGTCGCGCGGCATGAGCGACGTCGCCATCGCAGGTGATTGAGGGTCCGGCAACGATCCTCGCCGGTGTGCAGCTGTTGCTGGATTCCGACGCGCTTCCGATCGCCGTCGTCGGATTGATTCTCATCGAGGCCGGCGTGCTGCTGGCATGGCACCGCCGCACCGCCAACGGGCTGCGGCCGATGCTGCTGTTTTCGTTCCTGGGCGCAGGCTGCGCCCTGGTTGCGGCGCTCTACTTTCACCGGCGCCCCGATGGCGGCGCCGTCGGCTTCGCGCTGTCCATGCTGGCAGCGCTGGCCCTTCATGTGTGGCACGTCGCGCTGCTCGCGCGGCGCTGACACCCACGTCACACGTACGCCACGCGTACGTCACACGTACTTCACACGTACTTCACACGCACGTCTCGGGCATCGCGCATGCGCATCGTCGTCATCGGGAGCGGGTTCGGGGGCCTGGCCGCGGCAATTCGGCTGCAGGCCCAGGGGCACGATGTCACCATCGTGGAGAAGCTCGACAAGGCCGGCGGTCGCGCGTACGTGTTCGAGCAGGACGGATTCACCTACGACGCCGGCCCCACGATCATCACCGCGCCGTGGCTGCTGCACGAACTGTTCGAACTCGCAGGGCGAAAGACCGAGGACTACGTGCAGCTCGTGCTGCTCGACCCGTTCTACAACATCCGTTTCGAGGATGGATCGGTTTTTCATTACAACGCCGATCGTGAGGCGCTGATCCGTCAGGTGCGCGAGTTCTCCCCGGACGACGTCGACGGGTACAAGCGCTACGTCGAGCGCGGAAAAGAGATCTTCAAGGCGGGCATGGCGCTCATCGACAAGCCATTCCACAAGCCGATGTCGATGCTCGGCGTGTTGCCGGATCTCGTGCGGCTTCGCGCAGACCGCTCCGTCGCAGCCTACGCTGGCACGTTCATGAAGGACGAACGGCTTCGTCAGGTGTTTTCATTCCATCCGCTACTCGTCGGTGGCAACCCGTTTCGGGCATCGTCGATCTACGCGCTGATTCATACGCTCGAACAGCAGTGGGGTGTCTGGTTCGCGATGGGTGGTACCGGCGCACTGGTCCGCGGCCTCGTGCGCCTCTTCGAAGATCTCGGCGGCACGATCCGGTTCGAGACCGAGGTGGCGGCGGTGACGATGGATCCCGTGAGCAAGCGCGCGACCGGCGTCCGGACCACCGACGGCGAGTCGATCACCGCCGACAGCGTCGTGTGCAACGGCGATGTCGCGCAAGCTTATCGGACACTCGTGCCCGCGCAGTACCGGCCATCGATGGGCGACCGCAAGATCGCGCGCTACCGCTACTCGATGTCGCTCTTCGTGATCTACTTCGGAACGGATATCCAGTATCCGGATGTGGCCCACCACGAGATTCTCATGGGCCCCCGCTACCGCGAACTGCTGGAGGACATCTTCGAGCGGAAGATTCTCGCGGAAGATTTCTCGCTGTACCTGCATCGCCCCACCGCGACGGACCCCAGTCTCGCGCCCCCGGGGCACGACTGCTGGTACGTGCTCTCGCCGGTGCCGAATCTGGACGGCGACGTCGATTGGGAGCGCGTCGGACAACGCTACCGCGACCGCATCATGCAATATCTCGAGGACCGGTATCTTCCAGGACTCTCGAAGCACATCGTGAGCGAGCGACGCATCGATCCTCGCTATTTCGAGACGACGCTCAACAGCTACCTCGGCAGTGCATTCGGACCAGAACCGACGCTGATGCAGTCCGCCTACATGCGGCCCCACAACGTGAGCCCGGACATCCCGAATCTGTTCTTCTGCGGAGCGGGGACACATCCGGGAGCGGGGCTGCCGGGCGTCATTTCGTCCGGCAAGATTGTGGCGGATCTGATTGGTGCGAGCAGCGAGGTGCGGGATGAGAAGCTGGCGGGGGTGTAGCTGGGGGCAGTGGATGTTGCGGCAGCTTGGACGGGGCGCTTCGCCGACCGGATGGGGCCGGGGCCTCGGCGCTCAGCGGGACTTCCTCGAGATCGGCTGCCAGTGGGAGCTGCCTGCACCAGCGACAGCCGCGGTACGGAAGCTTCCAGCTGCAGCCCGAGTGTGAGCGACAGCGGCCAGCAACCACCATGCGGAAGTACAAAGGGTTCGAGCGGCGCGCGGCAAGCCGCGCCCCATTATCACATCCACAAGCGCCTGCGGCGTAGCCGCGGCCATCCACTGCAAGATGCGGTGAGCTGACGGCTGTCGCTGCAGCTTCAGCTTCAGCTGACAGCTTCAGCTGACAGCTTCAGCTGACAGCTTCAGTACCGCCGCTGTCGCTGGTGCGGGCAGCTCTCACTGGCAGCCGATCTCGAGCCGATTTCGCTGGGCGCCGAAACGCCAGCCCGCGACCGGTCCACGGCGTACCTCACCGAACCCGCACCCATGCCGACGCGTTCCGCGCCGACCGCCACTCATCCTACCCCGGCAGCCTCATTACCTTTCAGCATGAACATCACCATCACTCCCACTGAGGCGACCGGCATCTCCCGGCGCCTGCAGATTTCGGTGCCGCCCGAGACGGTCGCGGACTATGAGGAGCAGGCTGCGCGCAAGTACGCGTCGCAAGTGAACCTGCCCGGTTTTCGCAAAGGCAAAGCGCCCCCATCGATGGTGCGGAAGAAGTTTGCGGATGCAATCCGTCAGGAAGCCATTGAACTCGTCATCAACGAGGCGTTCCGCGAGGCGGTCGAGCGTGAAAGCCTGAAGCTTGCCACGCAGCCCCACGTTCACGATCTGAAGGCCGAGCCGGGTCAGGCACTCGAGTTCGAATTGCACTGTGAAGTGCGCCCGGAGCTTGCCCTGGAGAAGATCGACGGCTTCGACATCACGCGCCGCGAGTCGTCGGTGACCGACGAGCTGGTCGAGGAGCAGATCGAGAAGATCCGCGAGCAGAAGGGCGACTGGGCACCGGTGGAAGACAAGGCAGCACCGGGGGACATGGTGACCGTGTTGCTTTCCACGGCGGACGCCGATGGCTCCCTGCCGGATGGGAAGGAGTACAAGCTCACGCTCGGCGGCGGGCAGGCGATCCCGGGCATCGAGGAGCTCGTGATGGAGGCGGCACCTGGCCAGACGGTCGAGCGCGCCGTGCGGTGGCCGGACGACTTTCCGGATGAATCGCAGCGTGGCAGCACCAAGACGGTGCGTGTCACGGTCAAGGACGTGAAGCGCAAGGCAGTGCCGGCGCTCGACGATGCGTTCGCACGCGAGGTCGGCGACTTCGACACGCTCGACGCCCTGCGCGAGGCGGTGCGCGTCGACATGACTGATCATGCGCGGCGCGAAACCGACGCCGACGTGCGCGGTCAGTTGATCGAAAGGATCGTCGAGGCAAATCCGTTCGAGGTCCCGAACAGCTGGACGCAGCAACTCATCGACGGCTACATGCAGATGTACGGCGTACCCGAAACCGAGAAGCAACGCTTCGCCCAGGAGTTTCGTCCGATGGCGGAGCGCCAGGTGCGGCGTGATCTCGTCATCGACACACTGGCCCAGCGCGAGTCGCTGACGGCGAGTGCGGCCGATGTCGACACGCGGATCGAGGAGCTGGCGAAGGCCCGCAACATCGATCCGGGCCAGGTGTACGCGCAGCTGCAGAAGGCCGGACGGTTGCAGGAGATCGAACGCGAGCTCACGGAAGATCGCGTGTTTACATGGCTGCTCGAGAAGAACTCCGTCACCACAGTCTGAACGAGGCACAGGGAATGGCATCGATCTACATGCCGTACATCATCGAGCGGTCCAGCCGCGGTGAGCGTACGTACGACATCTTCTCGCGGTTGCTCATGGACCGCATCATCTTCCTTGGCTCGCCGATCAACGACGACGTCGCGAACATCATCATTGCGCAGATGCTGTTCCTCGATGCCGACAATCCGGAGAAGCCGATCAGTCTGTACATCAACTCGCCCGGCGGCAGCGTGTCGGCGGGGCTCGCGATGTACGACACGATGCAGTTCATCAAGGCACCGGTGTACACGACGTGCATGGGCATGGCAGCGAGCATGGGTGCGTTTCTGCTCTGTGCCGGCGCGGCCGGCCATCGCAGCGCGCTTCAGCACTCGCGTATCATGATCCATCAGCCGTCGCAGTCCGGCGGTGGCGGATCGGCGTCCGACATCGAGATCCAGGCGAAGGAGATCCTCTATCTCCGCTCGAAGATGAACGAGCTCATGGCCAAGCACACGGGCCGGCCGGTGGAACAGGTCGAGCGCGACACCGATCGTGACCGCTTCATGTCCGCCGAGGACGCGCGGGTCTATGGGCTGGTGGACACCGTGATCTCGCATCAGGCGGAACTCGTGCCGGTCGCGAAGTAGCGACGACGGGGTGGAGCCGGGTGAGTCGAGGGAGGGCGGCAGACCGGAACCGGTCGAGCCGCCCTCGTTTGTTCGTGATAGCAGCCAACGCGTCCATACCGGTTGCCTCGCCAATCGGCTCGCAGTCCGTGATGGCCCTCGATTTCGCTTGACCCTGCGACTCATCCTGCGTTAACTCTAGGTGTCGGCGTGAGTTGGCCAATCCGGCCGCTCTCTCGAATGCAGTCCGATTCACCAGCGCTGGTCTCTCATCCGGATCGACATGTCCCACGACAAGCATCTCCGCTGCTCCTTCTGCGGCAAGTCCAAGGACGCCGTCCGAAAGTTCATCTCGGGCCCGTCGGTCTACATCTGCAACGAGTGCATTGCCCTCTGCAATGAAATTCTCGCCGAGGACGAGGAGCGCGAGGTTGCCGAAGCCATCACGCAGGTGCCGACACCGCGCGAGATCAAGGCGATTCTCGACCAGTATGTGATCGGTCAGGAGCTGGCGAAGAAGGCGCTCTCGGTTGCGGTGTACAACCACTACAAGCGCATCAACGCCGCCGGATCTGCGCGTGAGGACGACGTCGAGCTGGACAAGAGCAACATCATGCTCATCGGCCCGACGGGCGTGGGCAAGACGCTGCTCGCGCAGACGCTCGCGCGCATTCTCGATGTACCGTTCACCATTGCCGACGCGACGACGCTCACTGAAGCGGGCTACGTCGGTGAGGACGTCGAGAACATTCTCGTGCGACTGCTGCAGGCCGGCGACTTCAATGTCGCGGAGTGCGAGCGCGGCATCGTGTACATCGACGAGATCGACAAGATCGCGCGCAAGTCGGAGAATCCGAGCATCACGCGCGACGTGTCGGGCGAAGGTGTGCAGCAGGCATTGCTCAAGATCCTCGAGGGCACCGTCGCCTCGGTCCCGCCGCAGGGTGGCCGCAAGCATCCGCAGCAGGAGTACATCCAGATCAACACGAAGGACATCCTGTTCATCTGCGGTGGCGCGTTCGACGGCCTGGAGAAAATCATCGAAGCTCGAATCGGTCGTCGGCAGATCGGCTACGGCGGGCCGGTGGTCGAGGAAGGCGTGACGCCGATCATGCGGACCACGCCCAAGACACCATTTGCCGAAGTCGAGCCGGACGATCTGCTGCGCTACGGCCTCATTCCGGAACTCGTGGGCCGCCTGCCGGTCTGTGTACCGCTCGAGGCGCTCGACGAGGATGCACTGGTGCAGATCCTCAAGGAGCCCAAGAATGCGCTGACCAAGCAGTACCAGCGCCTGTTCGACCTCGAAGAAGTGAAGATCACTTTCGAGGAGAGTGCCTTGCGTGCGGTCGCGGCCAAGGCGCTGAAGCGCGGCACCGGGGCGCGAGGCCTGCGCGCCATTCTCGAGGAAACGCTCCTCGAGACGATGTTCGACTTGCCCACCCGCGATGATGTCGTCGAGGTGAAGGTGACCGAGGCTTCCGTGAAGCACGGCGGTGCACCGCTCCTCGAGATCGCCCCGAAACGACAGAAGAAGGAAGCCTGAGTCAGCGTTTGTCCCAGAGGGTGTCCCAGAGGGTATCCCAAGGTCTGCCGGTCCTGCCGCTGCGCGACGTGGTGCTGTTCCCCCACGTCGCGATGCCCTTGCTCGTGGGGCGCGCCGGGTCGCTCGCGGCGGTCGCCGAAGCCACCGAGGGCTCCAAGGAGCTGCTGCTCGTGGTGCAGCGCAGTTCCGACGTGCACACGCCATCGCCGACCGACCTGCATCGCGTCGGCGTGATCGCGCGCCTGCAGCAGGTCACGCGCCTCAGTGGCGGCACCACGAAGATTCTCGTGGAAGGCATGTCGCGCGTGCGAGTGCAACGTTATCTCGCGTCGAAATCCGGACCATTGCTCGATGCGCGTGTCGCGCCCTTTCCGCTCGAGCAACTGCCACCGGACAAACCGGGGAGAACAGGCTCACCGGAGGCGCGCGTCGACCTGCACGCCAATGTTCGTCACGCACTGACACTGTTCGAGGACTACGCGGGCCTGCAGCGGCGTCTCGCCCCCGAGGTCGTCGGACTGCTGCAAGGACTCGATGACGAACAGCGTGTGCTGTTCGGCATCGCCGCTCACCTGCAGACGACCATCGAGCAGCGTCAGCGCCTGCTGGAATCCCCGACGATCGACGAGCTGGCGACGCGCATCGTGACGCTGTTGGGCAGCGAGATGGAGCTGCTTCGGCTCGAGAAGAAGATCGACGAGCAGACCCGCGGCTCGCTGTTTCAGCATCAGCGCGAGTTCTTCCTGCAGGAGCAGCTTCGGGCAATACACAAGGAGCTCGGACAGGACGACGGTGACGAGCAGGAAGAGCTCGCCACCCAGATCACGGCGAAAGGATTGCCGGAAGCGGTTGCCACGCGTGCGCATCGCGAGCTCCGGAAACTGCGCAAGACGTCGCCGATGTCGCCTGATGCCGCCGTGGCCCGCGGCTGGCTCGACTGGGCGCTCGCCCTGCCCTGGACTGCGCGCAGCGACGACACGATCGACCTCGAACATGCGCGTCGCGTGCTGGACGCGGATCACTACGGACTCGAGGAAGTGAAGGAACGCATCCTCGATTACATCGCTGTGCTTGGGCGTGTCGGCCACCTGCCTGGTCCGATACTGTGCCTCGTCGGCCCGCCCGGCGTGGGCAAGACGTCGCTCGGCCGCTCGATTGCCTCCGCACTCGGGCGCCGCTTCGTGCGCATGGCACTGGGCGGCGTTCGTGACGAGGCGGAGATTCGTGGTCACCGACGCACCTATATCGGCGCCTTACCTGGCCGTATCATCCAGGCGATGCGCCGAGCCGAGACCGTGAACCCGGTCATTCTGCTCGACGAGATCGACAAGCTCGGCAGCGACTGGCGGGGCGATCCGGCTGCCGCACTGCTCGAGGTATTGGATCCCGAACAGCATCACGCGTTCACCGATCATTACCTGGAGGTCGACTACGATCTCTCGCAAACCTTGTTCATCACGACTGCGAATTCACTCAGCGCCATTCCCGAGGCGCTGCGCGATCGCATGGAGATCATCCGGCTTCCGGGGTATCTCGAACCGGAGAAGCTTGCGATCGCACGACGCTACCTCGTGCCCCGTCAGCTCGCGGCGCATGGCGTCGACCCGGATGGAGTCACGCTGGAACCGGACGTCCTGCAGGCGATGATTCGTGGCTGGACGCGCGAGGCCGGCGTGCGTGACCTCGACCGTCGCATTGCGCGGCTCGCGCGCAAGCTCGCGCGTCGTGAGTCGACCGACGGTACACCATTGGTGGTGGCGCGCGGTGATCTGCAGGCGATGCTCGGCACGCCGCCGCACGACCACGAAGACCCCACGTTGCGTGACCAGGTCGGCGTCGCGTCGGGCCTCGCCTACACGAGCGTTGGCGGCGAGCTGCTGGAGATCGAGGTCAGCGTGGTGCCGGGACGCGGGCGGCTGCAGCTCACCGGTACGCTCGGCGACGTGATCAAGGAGTCGGCCGCAGCGGCACTCAGCTACGTGCGTTCTCGTGCGCATGCGCTCGGGCTCGCGGACGATTTCCACCGTACACGCGACATCCATGTCCACCTCCCCGCTGGCGCAACACCGAAAGACGGACCTTCGGCAGGAATCGCGCTCGCGACTGCGCTAACGAGTGCGCTCACCGGCATCCCAGTGCGGGGTGATGTGGCCATGACCGGCGAGGTTACGCTGCGAGGCCGGGTGTTGCCGATCGGAGGGATCCGGGAGAAAGGGGTTGCAGCGCACCGCCACCACGTGGCCCATGTGATCGTGCCTTTCGGCAACGCGAAGGACCTGCACGAGTTGCCGGAGGATGCGCGCGTCGGCGTGACGTGGCACCCCGTGCGGACGATGGACGAGGTGCTGGCGATTGCACTGCGCACGGCAATACCGGATGTGACGGCCGAAAGTGCGACGTTTGCCGTCGATGAGCTTCTCGCGCACGGGGAGCGCAAGCCGACGCGCAAGCCAGCGCGTAAAGTCGCGGGCAGGGCGGCGCGCGAAACATGAGTGAACGGCCAGCCGGCGACGTCGATCCGATGGTGATCCGTTCGCTCGAATTCATTGGGCCGATGGCCACCCGCGACGGCTGGCGGCCACCGTCAGAGCTGCCGGAGATCGCGTTCGCCGGGCGGTCGAACGTGGGCAAATCGTCGTTGCTCAACCGCCTGTTGCGCCGCAAGGCATTCGCCCGGGTGAGCAACACCCCGGGCCGCACGCGCGAGATCAACTTCTTCGCGGTGAACGGCACATTCGTGCTCGCCGACTTGCCGGGTTACGGTTACGCTCGCATCTCGAAAACGCGCAAGGCCGAGTGGCAGCCGCTGATCGAAGGGTATCTCGCGGGTAGTCCGATGCTGCGCGGTGTGGTGTTGCTGCTCGATGTGCGGCACGATCCGACCGACGACGACCGGCTCATGCTGGATTTCCTCGCAGATCTTGGCGCGCCGACCATCATCGCCATCACCAAGGTGGACAAACTCACGACGGTGGGAGCCGCGCGGCGCATCGAGGAACTCTCGCTGCTGATGGGACTGGACCAGGAACAGATGGTGCCGTTCAGCGCGAAGACGGGTGAAGGACGTGATGCGCTCGCGGCAGCCCTCGTGAGCCTGCTGGCGGCACCGGACTGGCGCACGCTGGAAGACGACGACTTCGCTGCCGACGAGGCCGGAGCGTAGATGCGACATGCCGCGTTGCTGGCTGCGCTCCTTCCCGTTGTGCTGGCGTCGTGCTCGACGTCGCGCGCGCTGCCGGCACAGCAACCTCCGTTGCCGCCGGCCGGATCCGGGAGCGGCGGTGTCGCCGTAGTCGATACGCTCGATCCGAACTTCGTACCCACCGGTTTCGGATCGCTTCGGCAGGATGACATCGCGCTCAAGTTGTCGCCCACCAAGGGCCTCCAGGTGCGCGCGGTGCCACTCGACGAGCGATGGATTCGTCTCCTGTCACCGGACAGCTACCGTACGCTGCGCGAGCAGATCAACAGCAAGCAGCGGGCACTCGAAGCGGTCATGGATCGCGAACGACTCCCGTCATACTCGATCTGGTCGGTCAGCTTCAACGCAATCGAGCAGGGAGAGACGCGTTTCTCGCCGCGCGAGTTCATCATCACCAATGTGGGTCGGGATTTCCGGCCCATCGACATTCTGCCGCTGTCGACCGGCTTTGGCGAATACCGCCTGATGCAGCGCGAGACGCAGTCGGCACTCTTCATCTTCGATGGGCAACTGGACCTGAACCAGCCGTTGACGGCGCAGATGGAAAGCACCCCCAGCATCACGGTGTGGGGCGACGTGATTCGCCGGGTGGAGCGCGAACGCTCCCTGGTACGGTCGCGCGCCGCGGCCAAGTCGAAGGTTCCGCCACCACCGCCCTGAATTCGGCCGATCGGGAACGGATTCGTCGGCGCGCGGATATCACTATCATGCGCACTTCACTCCGCTCTGATATTCTCCGGTGTTCCGCCTCCCTGACGCTCGCCGTCGCCACGCTCGGCTGCGCCCAGGCCGATGCGGCACCGGTGCTCCCGCCTCCAGTTGTCGGCGCGGGGCTGCAGGCCGCCGCAACCGCAGACACGGCGGTGTTCGCTGGCGGATGCTTCTGGGGCGTGGAAGCGGTGTTTCGCCACGTACGAGGCGTGTCGAGCGCCGTCTCCGGCTACGCTGGCGGCACCGTTGCCGGCCCGTCGTACGAACAGGTGAGCAACGGTTCGACGGGACACGCTGAAGCGGTCCAGGTCGTGTACGACCCGCGAGTCGTTGCGTACGGCGCACTGCTGCGCGTGTTCTTCTCCGTGGCGCACGATCCAACCGAACTGAATCGGCAGGGGCCCGACGTCGGCACGCAGTATCGGTCCGCGATCTTCACGCGCAACAAGGAGCAGGGCGCGGCCGTGACGGCCTATATCGGCCAGCTCACCGCGGCCGGTGCCTTCCGAAACCCGATCGTGACGGAGGTGGCTCCGCTCACGAAGTTCTGGAAGGCCGAGTCGTATCACCAGAATTATCTGGCCTCGCATCGCACGCAGCCCTACATCGTGTACAACGACCTGCCCAAACTCGACGCGCTCAAGCGGCAGTTCGCCGAGCTCTATCGCGAGGATGGCATCGCCGCGAAGGAGTGAGTGTCAACGCACCCGGAGAACGTCCTCCACGGGGCCCGCATCGCCCGTCGCGAGGAGGCTCAAGGCTTGAGTCAGCGCGTCGCGCTCACGCGGCCACGCGAGGCGCGACATCGCCGCTTCGGGCGCGACCCATTCCCAGGCATCGTGCTCGGGCCCAAGCGTCGGCTGTGGCTGCCCGGCGACCAGTGCGGCGAAGACGATCGCGAGTTCGACTGAGTCCGTCGCAACCAGGTAGAAAGGGTTCACCGTAATGCTGTAGAGCCGGTCGGCGATGAGCCCAGTCTCCTCACGTAATTCGCGGATCGCCGCATCATCAGGCCGTTCTGCGGGTTCGATGCGCCCGTGTACGATCTCCCAGGCACCAGTGCAACGGGCACCTGGGCCCCGCCGAAGAATCAGCACGCGCCACTCGACAGTGCCGCGCACCAGCGATTCCGTGCGGGTTGGTGCAAGGACCAGCAGGTCCACGATACCGGCGCGTACTTTCGTTCCACTGGGGTTGCGTTCGGCGTGCATGGTGCAATGCTAGGGGATCGCTTGCCCCACAGCGAGCGCTGCGGCGAAGTTCAATTTCGTCATCCCGTTCTGCTCGATTGACCTCCCCCCTGCTCGACCGTCCGTGACCAGCTTCAGCGAATTCCGCGAACGTGCCCAGGAGCGACTCGAGACCGGCGGCCTCGTGCCGGTGTGGCGCGACTGCCTGCTCGATCAGTGCACCCCGGTCGCAGCGTACGCGAAACTCCGTCGCGGCCCCTTCGCCTTCCTGCTCGAGTCCGCGCCAGCGGGCGGTGAAGCGTGGGCACGCTACACCTACCTCGGCACCGATCCGCGCGGTGCCTGGCGCCTGCGAGACGGTGTGGTGGAGGACTGGACCGAACAGACCGGGTGGATGGCGGCGCGTACGCCCGACGATCCCATCGCCGACCTGCGCGATATCGTGCGCGCCATGAATCCGCTGCCTTCACCCGAACTCGGACCATTCTGGAGCGGCGCCGTCGGGTTTTTCGCGTACGACGTCGTGCGACACATCGAAGATCTGCCGAACTCTCCGCCGCGAGGGCTCGACTATCCCGACGCATGCTTCGTCTTTACCAACGCGCTCGTCGTGATCGACAACTGGCGTGGGCAGGCGCGCGTGATCGTGTCGGTTCCCGTTCCGCCGCACGCGGATGACGAGGAGCTCCAACAGTTGCATTCGGATGCGGTCGGTACACTGGAGGAAACGGTTGCGCGTCTGCACGGCCCGGACATACTCGAGCCCATGGTGCTCGATCCGGATGCACCGCCAGCGGTGGCGCATTCGATGTATGACCGCACGACGTACCTGCGCGACGTTGCACGTATCAAGGAGTACATTCTCGCCGGCGACGTCTTTCAGGTACTCCTCGCGCGACGCATGTCGCTGCCATTGGACTTCGAGCCGACTGCGCTGTACCGCGCGCTACGGGCGCTCAATCCATCGCCGTACATGTATCACCTCGTGCTCGACGGCATGGAGCTGGTGGGCAGTTCACCGGAGTTGCTCGTGCGCGTGGCCGACGGCAAGATCACGGTTCGTCCGATTGCGGGTACGCGCCCGCGCGGCAAAACGCCGGAACAGGACGCAGCGCTGGCCGCAGAGCTGCTCGCCGACGAGAAAGAGCGCGCCGAGCACGTCATGCTGGTGGACCTGGGCCGCAATGATGTCGGACGACTCGCGCAGTACGGCACCGTGCGCGTGACCGATCTCATGACCATCGAGCGCTACTCCCATGTCTTTCACATCGTGAGTCAGGTAGAAGGCCAGCTGTCGGCCGGTGCGAGTGCGCTGGATGCGTTCCGCGCCGTCTTTCCCGCAGGCACGATGTCTGGCGCTCCCAAGGTGCGCGCGATGGAGATCATCGACGAGATGGAGCCCGAGCGCCGTGGTGCGTATGCCGGCGCGATCGGGCTCATCGGCGCGGGTGACACACGAATGGATCTCGCGATCACCATTCGCACGTGCGTGATCGCCGATGGGCAAGCGTCCGTGCAGGCGGGAGGCGGCATCGTGCACGATAGCGTTGCCGAGCTGGAGTGGGAGGAAACAGAGAACAAGGCGCGCGCACTGCTCACCGCGATTGGTCGCGTGCGCGCAGCCGCGGCCGCCGCGGTCTGACGTGGCGCTGGTTCTCGTCTCGCCTTCCGGGGATCGCCGATTTCCGCTCGACTCCGGGCGGACGCTGACAGTTGGCCGCGATCTCGCCTGCGACGTGCCCATCCTCGACCAGGGCGTGTCGCGCCGACACGCCGAGCTGACGGTGACGCCGAAGGGTGTCACCGTGGTGGATCTGGGAAGCCGCAACGGGACGTGGGTGAATGGACATCGGCTCTCATCCGGCGCAGCGCAGCTGAACGACATCGTGTCGTTCGGTTCGGTGAAGTTCGTGCTGCTGGCGGAACGTGATGCGGTGGGGCTGACGCCGACAACGAGTGCCGCGCTCGACGGCTCCGCGACGATGATCCGGGAACGCGCGATGCCGTCGCGCGAGCAGGCCGTGGCCGACATCGCCGGCATGCGACTCGCCCGGCTCGTGACCATCGCGCAGCGGCTTGGCGGACTGGCAACCGTCGACGGGTTGCTTGCGGCGATTGTCGACGGACTCTTTCAGGCATTCGACGCCGATCGCGTAGCGATCCTGTTGCCGGGGCCGGGCGGTACGATGGAATCGCGCATGGCCCGCGACCGTACCGGCGGGGACATCCCGCGCCCGGTACCGCGAGCGATTGCGAGTGGCGTCGCCGAGCGACAGATCGCGTTGCTCACACACGACGCGCTCGATGACGAGCGAACGGCGGGTGCCTCCGTGATGCAGCAGGCCGTGCGTTCGGCCATGGCCGCGCCATTGCTGGATGGCGGCCGAGCCACTCTCGGTGTGCTGTACGTCGACAACCTGCGTGACATTCAGGCGTTCAGCGAGGAGGATCTCGATTTTCTCGTGGCGTTTGCGGGCATTGCCGCCGCAGCGGTGGAACGTGAGGCCGCCGCAGAACGTCTCGAACAAGCGACCCGTGTGCGGGAGAACTTCGAGCGGTATTTCACGCCGCAGCTCGCCGAGCGCATTGCTTCGGAGACGGGCGTGGTTTCACCCGGTGGGGATCGCCGGCACGTCACCGTACTCTTCAGCGACATCCGCGGCTTCACGGCGATCGCCGAGTCGCTGCCGCCGATGGAGATGGCCGCGCAGCTCAACGAGTACTTCGGCGTGATGGTGGAGTGTGTATTCCGTCATCACGGCGCCCTCGACAAGTTCATCGGCGACGCGCTGATGGCATACTGGGGTGCCCCCGTAGCGCGCCCTGACGATGCCGACTGCGCCCTTGCCGCTGCGTTCGACATGCAGCGGGAACTGCTGGCACTCAATGCCGGATGGGTGGCGCAGGGACGTCCGTCGCTCTCGGTGGGGATTGGTCTGCACAGTGGCGAGGCGTTCATCGGCAATATCGGATCGCCGCGCCGTCTCGAGTACACGCTCATCGGCGACACGGTCAACATCGCGAGCCGCGTGTGCTCTGCAGCGGATGGCAACGAGGTCCTCGTGAGCGAGACAGTGCGAGGACAGCTTACTGCCCCCGTGTCGGTCACTCCCCGCCCGGAGATCTCGCCGGCACGCACGTCTGCACGCGTGGCCGTGTGGGCGATGCGCGCAACGGCAGGCGGGTCGGTCGACGAATGATCGACACCGGGGCGGCCGAGTCGTCAGTTCCAGCAGGGTACTCTCAATACTTGTCGAGCACTTTCGAACTCGTCGCACACGACGGGATTGCAGCGGCAACGCGATCGATCCTCGAGCAGCACGGCACACTGTACCAATGGGCAGCGAGTCTGCCGCAGGCGCGAGCGCTCCACGGCCGCGCACCTGTCTATGTGGGTGAGATTCCTCTCCATGATGTCCCCGTCGCGGTGCGACACGTCTGGCACGGTGGGTTGCTCGCGCCATTGACCTCCGATCGCTTCCGTGCGCCGACGCGTGCGCCCCGGGAACTCGCGAATTCGCTCCGCCTTCGCGCGGAAGGCATTCCGACCACGGAGCTGCTGGCGTACGCACTCTACCCGGCCGGACCAGGGCTGCGCCGTGTCGACGTCGCCACGCGTTTCATTCCGGACGCGGTCGACCTCGGCCTCGTGCTCGCCGGTCGCGCGACGGGCCTCACCACGGCGACGGCGCTGGCCGCTGCCGTTCCACTGCTTCATCTACTTGCCGCACGCCTCGTGGTGCATCCCGATCTCAACGTGAAGAACATCCTGCTGGTGCGGGCGAGCGTGGAGTTGGAATCGGTCGGCAGTCACACTGCACATGTCATCGACGTCGATGTCATTCAGTTCATGCCGCACCAGTCCCCCGCCGACGTGATGCGCGCGAATCTTTCGCGTCTGCTGCGCTCGGTACGCAAATGGCAAGCACGCTACGACATACGGATGGGGGCCGGGGAGCTGCACGCGTTCGAGCGGAACTGTCTGGCATTCTCGAATGGACGCAGCTCGTGAGCCTGCCACCGGCGTTCCCGCAATCACCGCCCCAGCGCGTGCTGATCGTGATGATGAGTGCAGTGGGCGACGTCGTGCACGTCATGCCGCTGATCCATGCGATCAAGGCATTCGCGCCGGCGACGCACATCACCTGGGTCCTGCAGCCTGGTCCGGCGACGCTCGTGCGTGGCCATCCACTCGTCGATGAGATCATCCTGTTCGACCGTGCACGCGGTTGGAAGTCCTTCATCGACATTCGGCGTCAGCTCGCGCGCCGACGTTTCGATTTCGTGCTCGCGCTGCAGGTATATTTCAAGGCAGGACTGATCACCGGGTTCGCACAAGCCCCGGTGATCCTTGGCTTCGACCGCGCGCGCGCGCGCGATGCGAACTGGCTGTTCACCACGCATCGCATCGCGCCGCACGTCGGCCAGCATGTGCAGGACCAATATTTCGAGTTTCTCGACGCACTGGCGGTTCCGCGCGGCGCCCCCCAGTGGACGCTGGGCCCGTGGGACAGCGAGGAGCGGGAGTGGCAGCGAGCATTTCATGCGAGCTTCACGCGGCCGGTCGCACCGATCGTGGTGGCGACGAGCAAGGCCGACAAGGACTGGATGCCCGAGCGATGGGCCGAAGTCTGTCATGTGCTCTGGGACGAGTACGGCTTGCAACCGGTGCTCGTGGGCGGCCGCTCCGACCGGGAGGTCGCCGCGGAGGCCGTCATCCTGCGGAACGCGCCGATGGCGCATTCGGCGCTCGGAAGCGGCCTTCGGAAGCTGGCGGCCATTCTGAACGGCGCGGCAGTCGCGCTCTCACCCGACACGGGCCCGCTGCATCTCGCCGTCGCACTGCGCACGCCGGTGATCTCGCTGATGGGCTATACGAACCCCAGACGGGTGGGGCCGTATGACTTCTCGCGCGACCTGATGATCGACGCCTACGGGGACGCCGGCGAGGACTACCCCCTCGACATGGCGTACCGTCTCGGACGCATGCAACGCATTGCCGTCAGCGACGTGCGCGCGATGCTGGCTCGCTGGAAGGAGCGCTATGCCGCGGTGAGCGGTCCGAAGCGGTAGGCAAGCCCTGCGTCGCGCAGGAGCGCTACCAGGCGACCCATCGGCAGCCCCATGACCGCGAAGTAATCACCCTCCACGCGTTCGACGATGGTGGCGCCGTAGCCCTGCACCCCGTACGCCCCAGCCTTGTCCATGGGCTCGCCGGTCGCGATGTACCCTTCGATGGTCGCATCGTCGAGTGTGCGGAAGGTAACGTCGACCTCCTCCACGCCACTTCGCGTCTCTCCACCGCGCGACACCGCAACCGCCGTGAATACAGTGTGCGTTCGTCCCGATAGCCGACGCAGCATCGTGGTGGCGTCGGCGGCATCGCGAGGTTTCCCGAGAATGTCGCCGTCGATCACAACGATCGTGTCGGAGCCGATGACCACGGCGTCAGGATCTCGCCCGGCGAGCGTTTCGGCCTTGAGACGCGCGAGGCGTTCACAGTGCGGGACCGGAAGTTCACCGGGCAGCACGCTCTCGTCGACGTCAGCCGGGCGCACCTCGTGCGCGATGCCGACGAGTGCCAAAAGCTCCCGTCGCCGAGGAGATTGCGACGCCAGCACGACGCGCACCGAAGCGGCGCGGTGCGCGTCATCAGCCCTGCCGATCCGTGATTCGTTCATTCCGTTAACTTACGATGAGCGGCCAAAAACGCGCCACCTCACGAACACGCCGCGACGGTCAAAGCCAAGGTCACGATGAACGACGAGTCTCCGCACTTCGAAACGCTCGCGATTCGCACGCAGGCTTCGGTAACGCACCAGCGCGAGCACTCCGTGCCGCTGTACCTGACGTCGAGCTTCCGTTTCGACGATGCCGAGCATGCGCGGGCACTGTTCACGGAGGAAACGCAGGGCAACGTGTACAGCCGGTACGCGAATCCGAACACCGACGAATTCGTGCAGAAGCTTTGCCTGCTCGAAGGAGGTGAGGATGGTGTCGCGACCGCATCCGGCATGTCGGCCGTATTTACGGCGATGGCCTCCCTGCTCTCGAGTGGAGATCACGTGCTCGCGTCTCGAGCGCTATTCGGCTCCACCCATCAACTCTTCACGCGCGTGTTCCCCAAGTGGGGAATCGCACACGACTATGTGGATGCCACGGACACGGATGCGTGGGCACGTCTCGTACGGCCATCGACTCGCGTCATCTACGTCGAGACCCCGTCGAATCCTGGCCTGGAACTCATCGACCTCGAATGGCTCGGCGCGTTCGCCCGGAAACGCGGGATTCCGCTGTTGGTCGACAACTGCTTCGCAACTCCGTACCTGCAGCGACCCCTGGAGCTCGGCGCATCGCTCGTCATTCACTCCGCGACCAAGTACATCGATGGTCAGGGTCGGGCGCTCGGCGGCGCAATCGTGGGGGACCGGGCGCTCGTGGCGGAAGCACGGTTCTTCGCACGGCATACCGGGCCCGCGCTGAGCGCCTTCAATGCGTGGCTGCTATCCAAATCCCTCGAGACGCTGGCGGTGCGCATGGACCGCCACTGCAGCAATGCGCTCTCCGTCGCGCAGCACTTTGATGGCCATCCTGCCCTCGAGTCAGTGCGATACCCATTTCTGGCGAGCCATCCGCAACACGCCCTCGCCCGGCGGCAGATGTGCCAGGGAGGGGGCATAGTCGTGCTTGTCGTGAAGGGGGGCATCGACGGGGGTAGGCGGTTTTTGGATGGAGTCCGGATGGTCTCGCATTCTGCGAATCTGGGCGACACCCGGACCATCGTCACCCACCCGGCGAGCACGACCCACAGCAAGCTGTCTCCAGCCGAGCGGAATGCCGTCGGCATCTCGGATGGTCTCGTCCGGGTCAGCGTGGGGCTGGAGCACGTGGCCGACGTGGTCCGCGACCTGGAAGGGGCGCTGGCGCTGACATCGGCTGCCAGCGCTGTCGGGGCACTCCCGGGTTGACAGCGCCTCCGAGGGACGGAATCCTCATGGAGCTCCTGAACCGAGCCACCCGCTCTCGGGATGTAATCCGGATTCAGCAGGGGCCGAAGAATTGCATCACCAGAGTGCGGGATTCGTGTCGTTGCGATTTTCGGCGGCACATGTATTACCATCAGACAGCAGCTCGACCCACCCACGCTCGGAAACCGCGATGGTGCAGCTACGACGCCGTACCTGCCTCGCGCTCGATCCACAGTGTCACCGGCCCGTCGTTGACGAGTTCGACGTCCATCATGGCGCCGAATTCTCCGGTCTCGACGACGAGATCGCGATCGCGTAGGAGCTGGAGGAAGCGGTCATAAAGTGGCACCGCCACCTCTGGGGTTGCAGCAGTCACGAACGATGGGCGGCGACCCTTTCGTGCATCACCGTACAACGTGAACTGCGACACGACCAGCAGCGCTCCCCCATGCTCCACAATGCTTCGATTCATGCGGTCATCGTCGTCGGGGAAGAGACGGAGGCCAAGTATCTTTTCAGCCATCCACTGCAGTTCCGACTCTGAGTCGGTGACAGTAAATCCCACGAGAACAACGTATCCGGGCCCAATGCGGCCCGACACGCGGGCGACGTCGCCCTTCTCACTCGGTCGAATCCGTACTTCGGCTCGCGAGACGCGCTGGATGAGGGTTCGCATATCTCGATAGTTTCGCCTGACGCTGCTTCTTCGGGAAGAGTCGGGCAATGTCAAATCAGGAACACCGTGCAACCACGACTTGCGCTTCATTTCGACCTGGTGCCACGCGGCAATGCAACCGATGCAGATGCGGCGTTTCTCGACGCGTGCATCGCCTGGCTCGGGCTCGACCATGGCCAGCAGCTAAGCTGGGACGCTCCATCCAATCACACTCTCGATGGCGGTCGCATCCTGCGATGGGCGCCGTTCCGCGACCAGCACGCATCGCTCGCCGACATCGTGGTACATGCACCCGATCCACTCGATCGCTCGCTGCAGTGGTCGACGCACGTCACGTACGTCTCGTCCACGTCGAACAGTGGATCGACGCAACGCCAGCTCAACATTCGTGTGGGAACCGATGGTGGCACCGCAAACGGTGCTGCCCCGCCAGTGCGCCCGCCGCGCTTGCTGCCGGAACTCGACGCGTCGTTCACGCTGGTCTCGAATGACGGCCCGCTGCAGCGTGTACCGACGCAGCTCGAAGCGGGTACGCTCGACGCGTTCGTTCGGTTCGTGCTGTGTGATCCCGCGCGCACGATGCCAGTGCTGCTGTTGACGGAGCTCCCGGACGGCGGGTACGTGCTGCCACCGGAACAGTTTGCGGCGGAGATGTTCGGTCTCGGATTGTGCTTCATGCTCCGTCACTCCGACACCTTCGCGCTGTCGGACGCCGTGGGTGGTCACGCTCGCAGCGTGTTCCTCGGATCGGCCCGCGCGTACCTGCCTGGCTTCACCCTCGAGGCGGATCCGTTCCAGCACCCGCTCGTACTCGCGCGCGCATTGGCGCTGCCGGGGGAACGTCGGCGACTGGTGCAGCGTCTTGCCGAAGTCTCGGTGCAGCGCCCGCTCAGCGACCCCGCCATCGTGGATGTGCTGCGCGACGCTCGCGCTGCTGCGTATGGCAAGCGGCCGGACTCTGCCGAGGCGATGCTTGCCACCGAATCCGGCGCAGAACTCGACCGCCCGCAGCTGGTGGCCGTCGTGCGACAGTACGAGGAAGCGGTGCGGCAGGCGGAAGGAGAGCTCTCCCGCACACGCGAGCGACTCACCGAGACGCGCCAGCTTCTCGAATCCGAACGCGCGATGACCAGGTCACTGCGCACGACACTGGCCGCGCTTCGGGAGCGTCAGCCCATCGCGAAGCCAGCGAGCGACGTGCCGGAGTCGGTACTCGAAGCGGTCGAGCGCGCGCAGGCGATGTATGCCGATGCGCTTCGGCTGCTGCCATCCGCGTACACGTCGGCTCAGGAGTCTGCATTCCCGGACCCGGACACGGCCTGGAAGTATCTGAAAGCCCTGGGCGAAGTCGGAAGGCGGCGTCAAGACCGTGCGCTCGGCCGCCCGCTTGCGGAAGTGTTCGCCGATCTCGGCGTCGACTATTCACCGGGACCGACCGATGGGTCGCGCAAGACGCCCTATGTGTTCCGCGACGGCGAGCGCGAGATCGAGTGCGCCGATCAGCTGCGCAAGGGCAGCAATCCAATCACTTGCCTGCGCATCTACTTCACGTCATCGGATGACGGCGGGTTTGTCATCGGGCATGTGGGACGGCAAATTGAGGTACCAAGGGTGTAGCAGAAGCTGAACGGCAGAAGCTGAACGGCAGAGGCGCAAAAGCAGAAGCTGGGACGAGCAAGGCCAGTGCGCCCGCTCCTCCCAGCTTCTGCTTTACCGCTTCTGCCGTTCAGCTTCTGCTTCACCGCGTCTGCTGTTCTACTTCTGCTTCACCGCTTCACGGTTGTGTCTCATGAAATTCGACCTTGTCCTCGTGCTGCAGCGCGCGGCGCAGCGCCCATTGGTCTTGAAAGATGACCACGACGTTGTTCTTGTGATCGAACAGGCGCAGGCGGCCCTGCCCGCTCGCGACGCGATCCACTTCGGCTTTCGGTCCGGTGATCCACCGCGGATACCGATACGTCATGCGCTCGAACCGGCACGGCGCCTGATATTCGTGCTCGAGACGAAACGCCATGACGTCGAATTGCAGCTGTCCGACGGCCCCGACGATCGGTTGCGGGCCAGCAAGGCTCTCCATGTAGAACACCTGTGCGGCGCCCTCCTCGGTGAGCTGTCGCAGCCCGCTGTCGAACTGCTTGCGGCGCAGTGGGTCGGCCGGAATGACGCGCGCAAAATGCTCCGGTGGGAAGCGCGGAATTCCCCGGAACTCCATCGCACCATCACCGCCGAGTGTGTCGCCGATGCGGAGCGTGCCGCGGTCCATGATGCCGATGACGTCCCCGGGCCACGCTTCCTCGACACTGACACGTTCGCGCGCCATGAACTGCTGCGGGGCCGCGAGGCGGATAGGTTTGCCGGAACGTTGGTGCAACGTCTGCATGCCGGCTTCGAAGTGCCCGGAGACGATACGAACGAACGCGACACGATCGCGATGCTTGGGATCCATGTTCGCCTGGATCTTGAACACGAAGCCGGTAAAGTCCGGACGCGCTGCCTCGACATTGCCGGTGGTCGCCTCGCGATGCCCGGGCGGCGGCGCGAGTTCGAGAAACTCGCGCAGGAAAGGCTCCACACCAAAGTTCGTGAGCGCGCTCCCGAAGAATACCGGCGTGAGCGAACCATCGAGCACACGGCCATGGTCGAACGGATGCCCGGCGGCGTCAAGCAGTTCGAGGTCGTTCATCAGGCGCTCGTGCGCTTTCTCGCCCAGCAACGCCGGGAGCGCAGGATCTCCGGCGTCGACCGCGGTTTCTTCCGCTCGTGACGCACCACGGTCGCTGCTGCGCTCGAAGAGGTGCACCCGGGCGTAGCGCCGGTCGTACACGCCGACGAACACGTCGTCGTTGAAGATCGGCCACGTGGCAGCGTAGCAGTCGATGCCCAGATCGGCTTCGACGTCCTGGATGAGCTTGAGCGGATCTTCGCCGTAGCGGTCACACTTGTTGACCAGTGTGAAGATCGGCGTGCGGCGCCGCTTGCAGACCTCGAAGAGCTGCCGCGTACGCTCTTCCACGCCGCGCCGGTTGTCGAGCAGCATCACGGCGCTGTCAGCCGCAACGAGTGTTCGGTACGTGTCTTCGGAAAAGTCTTCG
>DASQZA010000255.1:0-1742 GCA_035638935.1 Gemmatimonas sp.
CCGCTTCGAGCTTGCAGGCCGTGGCACAATCTTTCTCGACGAGATCGGTGATACGTCACCTGACTTTCAGGCGAAGCTGCTACGCGTCCTGCAGGAGCGCGAGTTCTATCCGGTGGGTGCCGAGCGTCCGGAGCGCACCGAGGCCCGGGTGCTCGCCGCGACGCACCGCAACCTCGAGGAACAGATCGAGCGTGGAGCATTCCGCGCCGATCTCTACTATCGGCTCCGTGTCATCGAGATCCGGATTCCCCCGCTCCGTGAGCGGCGTGGCGACATTCCGTTGCTTGCCGGGCATCTGATGCGAACGCTGAGTGCTGCGATGCACCGATCCGTCCCCACGCTGACCGACGAGGCAATACAGCTGCTCGGTGCGTACGACTGGCCCGGAAACGTCCGTGAGTTGGAGAACGTGCTTACCGCCGGGCTGGTCGTGGCGAGAGGTGACGTTATTCATCGCGATCATCTCCTCATTGCCGGGCGCCAGAGTGCAGCGGTAGCGATCCTCGAACCGCTCGATACGATAGAACGAGTACACGTCGAGCGTGTCCTCGCCGCCACTGGCGGCCGCAAGGCGGAGTCGGCTCGCATCCTCGGCGTATCGCGTCCGCGGCTCGACCGGCTCCTCACGAAGCACGGCTTGCACTGAGGTGGCGCCGGGAAGTGCACGGTACTGGCGCGGTTCGCTGCGTTTCCGGCTGGTGGCCATCGTGCTTGGTGCCGGCATTCTGCCTCTGGCGATCACCGGCTGGTTGCTCACCCAGAGCGTGCGGCGCATCGGTACGGAAGTACTCGGGGCCCGTCTCGACAGCACCCTCATCCGCGTGGCCGACGACGTCGGCAATCAGTGGGTGCAGCAACGCTCGATGTTATTGACGATTGCCGATAGCAAGGATCTATCAGAGATGCTCGGGGAGGAGCACGGTGCATCCACGGTCGTCCCGTTGCCTGAATTGTCCTCAGTTCACAGCGAAGTGCGCCGCCGCGTGCGGAGCGTGACTGTCCATGCATCGAGTGGACGTATCCAATTCTCTCTCGTGACGCGCGATTCGGTTCCTGTGCTCGCACCCACGGAAACAGCACCAGCGCCGCCTGTTGGCTCACTTCTCCAGAGTGTCGATGTCGTAAATCGAACGGGCGCAGTCATCGGGGTGGTCGAAGCAGCGATCGATCTTGACCTTGCCGAGTCCGCGGTGCTCGATCCGACCGCGGGGGTGGGTGCCATTCTCGGCATGTCCAATCCGAAGACGGGCGAAGCGTTGCAGCCACTGCCGTTCGATCCGGCGATGCTCGATTCCACTTCCTTCATGTGGGGTGGTGAGCATTGGGTGTTAAGTCGTCGCGCACTCGGCGAGCCGCAGATCACGCTTCTCGCAGCCGCGCCCATCGATCCCTATCTCGCGCCTGCGAACCGTCTGGCGTCCTGGGCGCTCGTTGCGCTTGCAGTCGTAGGCACGCTCGTCACGCTTGTCTCGCTCTGGATGGCGGCGCGGCTCACGCGTTCGCTCGTCGCGCTTGCCGACGGGGCCGACGCGGTCGCCCAAGGCAACCTGGGACACCGCATGCAGGTGACCGGCGAGGATGAGGTAGCCCGTGTGGGAACCGCGTTCAATCAGATGACGACGAACCTCGAACGAACGCTGGCGCTCCTGGCACAGCGACAAGCCATCGCGGAAGTAGGGGAGTTCGCGTCAGTGCTCGCGCACGAAATCCGAAATCCGCTCTCCGCCATTCGCCTGAGCCTG
>DASQZA010000256.1:0-6440 GCA_035638935.1 Gemmatimonas sp.
TTTCGCCCGTGGCCCGAAGTGCCGACGTCACCGGTAGCAGTGCGCTCAACGTGAACGGTGACGATGCAGCCGCGGCGATCGCGGCGGCACTGGGCGCGGTCGAACTGTTCCTGCTGGCGGATGTACCGGGAGTGCTCGACAGCAGCGGTGCGCGCATTGCGTCGCTGTCGCCGGACGAATCACTGGAACTCGTCGTCGCTGGAACGGCAGCCGGGGGAATGGCTGCCAAGCTCGAAGCCAGCGCCCTGGCATTGCGTGGTGGAGTAGGACGCGTGCGGATCGGTGATCTCGCTGCGCTCACCGTGCCCGACGCGGGTACACACATTCGTACAACTTCTGCAGGTCACTCATGACTCCTTCGACTGTGTCCACCCGCATTCCACTCGCATTCGGCACGGCCGCTTCCGCCGCACCCGACACCAGCGTGACCCCGGAATCGCCGGCGACTGCTGCGCCGGTCGCCGTACCGTCCGCACCGCCAACGGCGATCCTGGGCACGTACAAGCGGCAGGCGCCGCTCTTCGTGCGCGGCGAGGGTGTCTACATGATCGACGAGACCGGCAAGCGGTACGTCGATTTCGTGGCGGGTATCGCGGTGTCGTCGCTCGGACACGCCGATCCCGGCGTCATGGGTGCGATGCGCGAAGCGATGGACACCGGCCTGATTCACACGTCCAACCTGTATCGCACCGCGCCCGGCGAGCGGCTGGCGGAGTGGCTCGTTGCACATTCGTTCGCGTCGAGCGTGTTCTTCGCCAACTCCGGTGCCGAAGCCAACGAAGGCGCATTCAAGTTCGCGCGGCGCTGGGCGCGCACCACCGGCCATCCCGCGAAGCATGAGATCGTCGCGCTGCGGGGCGCGTTTCATGGACGCATGCCCGGCACGCTCGCAGCAACGGACCGGCCCGCGTACCGGCTGCCGTTCCGCCCGTTGATGGGCGGCGTGACCATCGTGGAGCGCGATCTCGACGAGCTGCGCACGATGCTCGATCCCGAAACTGCCGCTGCCGTGATCGTCGAACCCATTCAGGGCGAGGGCGGCGTGCGGGTGCTCGATCCCGAGTTTCTGCAGGGGCTGCGGGCGCTCACACGCGAGCGGAACGTGCTCCTCATTCTCGACGAGATCCAGTGCGGCCTCGGTCGAACCGGTTCGTTCTTCGCGTACGAGAGCCTGGGGATCGAGCCGGACATGCTCACGATCGCGAAGCCGCTCGCAAACGGCTTGCCGATGGGTGCGATCCTCGTGAATGCCGACGTCGCAACGGCGATGCAGCCGGGCGATCACGGCACGACGTTCGGCGGTGGCCCGCTACTCGCGCACGTGGCACACCATGTGGTGCAGCGACTCGCCGAGCCGGCGCTGCTCGCGCACGTCACCGACACCGGCGCATGGTTCGGCGAGCAGTTGCAGGCGATCGCCGATCGCACAGGCCGCATTCGCGCCATCCGCGGCAAGGGGCTGATGTGGGGCATGGATACGCACGAGAGCGCATCCGCCATCGTTGCGCGTGCGTTCGAGCGCGGGCTGTTGCTGGTGACCGCGGGCGAGCATACGCTCCGTTTCCTGCCGCCGCTGGTGATCTCGCGTGACGAACTGTCGGCAGGTCTCGCGATACTCGAAGCCTCGATCATGGCGTAGCACGCCGCGCGGTACGCCGCGCGGTACGGTGCGTGGTACGCCGCGTCGCATGCGACAACGCACGCGGATTTTGCGCTTGCCCTAGTGCTCCGCAAACAAATGCGCAATATTGTCCGCATCTTCACGTGCCTCCGTGAAGTGTGCGGGACCGGCGTTGCGCTCTGCGCACGCGTGCGGCCGCAGCAGTACGGAACCTTCGGGTTCGCTCTCCGGCGGTGTGCACCTGTCCTGACGCGTCGATCCGGCGGCGCGTTCGAGGCCGGACAGGTGGCCGCTGGATGAGCCCTCGCGTCGCACGATTGCAGACGCGATTGCGACAGAGCGCGGGCGTTAGCTTCCAACGCATGACGCTCACTTCGCTCGTCGCCGCGGCGACCCTCGGCGCGGCCCTCGTCTCGCTGGCACCGGCACGCTCCATCGCGCAGCCCGCCACCCCGCGATCGGCATTGCAATCGCGACCGCGAACGCCACCGCGAACCCAACCGCCGACACTCGTCGTGCAGATCACGGTCGATCAGCTGCAGTCCGGGTACCTCGACCGCTACGAATCGCAGTTCACCGGCGGGCTCGCGCGGTTGATGAAACAGGGCGCCCGATTCACCAACGCCTTCCACGATCACGCGAGCACCGAGACGGCCCCTGGGCACGCGACGCTGTGGTCTGGCCGCCATCCGTCGCACACCGGCATCGTACTGAACGAGATCGGTGTGCCTGATCCGCAGGCGCCGCTGCTGTTCGGTCGCGGCGGCGGTGCATCGCCGTACCGGTTTCGCGGCTCCACGCTCTTCGATTGGGCGCGCGCCCGGGATCAGTTCAGCCGCGCGCTGTCGGTATCGCGCAAGGACCGCGGAGCGATTCTCCCGCTCGGCCGCAACAAGCAGGACGTGTACTGGTACTCCCTCGACGGTCGCTTCACCACGAGCCGCTTCTATGCCGACACGCTCGTGTCATGGGTGCAGGCGTTCAATGCGCGTGACTTCCTGAAGCCATACCTCGGCAAGGAATGGACGCTTCTGCTGCCTGCCTCCGCGTACACCGAGGCGGATTCGGTGCGCGTCGAGAATCAGGGCGCAGACTACGTCTTCCCGCACAAGCTGCCTGCCGAGGCGAGGGCCGCCGGCACCGCGTTCGTCGAGTTTCCGTGGATGGACGACGTCACCGTGGACTTTGCCCTTGCTGGAGTGAATGCGCTGAAGCTCGGGGAGGGGCCACGCCTCGACGTCCTCGCAGTGTCGCTCTCGACGACCGATGCCGTGGGGCATCGGTACGGTCCGGATTCTCGCGAAATCCACGACCAGGTGTTGCGTGTCGACCGTGCGCTTGGACGGCTCATCGATTCACTGTACAAGCTCCGCGACTCGTCGCGCATCGTTTTTGCGCTTGGCTCCGATCACGGGGTCGCTCCCTTTCCCGAGCTGCGCATACCCGGAGCCGACTCGACGCGTGGCCGCGTCGACCTGCGCCCAGTCATTGCGGCGGCCCGAAGCGGCCTGGTCGCCCGCGGGGTGGAAACGGACGCACTGTTGCTGCAATCGAACATCATCTCGCTCGACCGTCGGCGCCTCTCGGCCAAGGGTGTGAACACCGACTCCATCGTGTCATCGCTCCGGGCGCAGCTGCTGCGGATCCCGGGTGTGCTCCGGGTCGATCGCGTGTCAGGGCTCGCGGCAGCCGCGGCACGCGGGGACAAACTGGCGCGACGGTGGTTCAACTCGATCCCTCCCGACCTCGACGCCGAGTTGACGGTCACGTTCAAGCCGTACTATTACACGTTCACGACGCGCTATGCGACGCATGGCACGCCGCACGATTACGACGCGCACATTCCCGTGTTCTTCATGGGGCCGATGTTCATCCCAGGGCGGTACGATGCACCGATTCGCTCAGTCGACGTTGCGCCTACGCTGGCCGCGGCATTGGCCCTGACGCCGACGGAACCACTCGATGGACGCATCCTCGCCAACGTATTGCGTTCCCCCACGCGCACGCCGGCGCGAGCGCCGGTACGTCAGCAATGACGCCCGACGACGGGTCACGCGCTCCGCTGCACCGGGCGTTCGACGAACTCCGGTTCGGAGCGAGCCGCACGCTCAACTTGCGCGCAATGCAGCCAACGGCGACCCAGGCCTCCACACTTGCGGAGCAGTGGCTGCGTTCGCTGCAGGTGCAGGGAGCGGAGGAGGCGTTGGTCGTCACCGGGCGCGGTCGCAACAGTATCGATGGGTACTCGCCGGTACGGGAAGCGATCGTGCGCCTGCTCCCATCGCTCCGCCGCCGGAACGTGATCAGCGGATTCGCCGAGCATACGGCGGGCTCCTTCGTGGTGACGTTTGCACCGGTGCGCGCACTCTTCGATGCGCCCAACAGGCGGCGGGAGAAATCCGAGCGCATCGCGCCGCCAACGCCGGCGACACTGGCCGCACTCGACGCGGAAACGTTGAAGCAGCTTCGCGATCTGTCCACGTTCGTGCTGGCGTCGCTCGGCGTGCATTCCCCGACGCCGGTGATGGTGAAGGATGAGATGTCCCGGCAGTTCAGCGCGCTGAGCGCGGCGCTCCCGGACGACGGCGACCGGGAGGCATTGCTCCAGCAGGCGATGCAGCGTGCGCTGGAAGAATTCGAGCGGGACCGATGACAGCCCTGACGTTCGACCCGCGCTACGCACGGCAGCTCACCTTGCGCGGATTCGGCCCCGCGGCGCAGGAACGCCTCGCGGCGGCTCGCGTACTGGTGGTCGGTGCCGGTGGCCTCGGCGCGCCCGTGTCGATGTATCTCGCGGCTGCAGGCGTAGGCGCCATTTCCATGGTCGACACGGACGAAGTCGACCTCACCAACCTGCACCGGCAGCTGCTGTACGGCACGAGCGATGTGGGTCGCCGGAAGCTCGACGCGGCGCGCGAGCGGCTCGCGGACATCAATCCGCATGTCGCGCTCACACTGCACGACATGCGACTCACTGCCGCGAATGCGAGCACGTTGATCGCCGGACACGATGTGGTGGTCGATGCCACCGACAACTTTCCCGCGCGTTACGCCATCAACGATGCCTGCCTGCAGCACGGGGTGCCGTTCGTGTACGGAAGCGTGGCGCGGTTCCAGGGGCAGGTCAGCGTCTTCGCGTCCGGCGACGGCCCATGCTACCGTTGTCTGTTTCCGGAGCCACCCCCGCCGGGCTCCGTACCGACCTGTGCCGAAGAAGGCGTGCTCGGTGTCGTTCCCGGCATCGTGGGGCTGCATCAGGCGAACGAAACGATCAAGCTCATTGCGGGCATCGGAACACCACTCGTGGGACGGTTATTGCTGCTGGACCTGCTCGAGAACGATTTTCGAAGCATTGCCATTAATCGTCGTGCCAACTGCGTCTTTCACTCTTCGCCCGATACGCGCGTGAACAGTCCCCTCTCCTTTTCATCCCCTGTCCCGCAGCTCACCGCACCGGAGTTGGCCGCACGACTCCAGAGTGAGAACGCGCCGCAGGTACTGGATGTGCGCGAACAGTGGGAATACGACATCGCGCATCTGCCCTCGAGCCGTCTCATTCCACTCAGTGAGTTGCAGGTGGCCGTGTCGTCGCTCGAGAAAGACGGCGACTACGTACTGCTCTGTCACCACGGCATGCGCAGCGAGATGGCCGCGCAGTGGTTGCAGGGCCAGGGATTCACGCGCGTCGCGAATCTGGCCGGAGGCATCGATGGCTGGGTGACGCACGTCGATTCGACGATGTCGCGTTACTGATGGCGTACTCTCGTGGCGCGGGGTCGATGCATCCACGTCCCGCGCTTTCCTGAGGGGATGGGAGTGCGATCGCGACGGTTACTGGCTTCGGGAATCGCGACGGCCGCGGCGATGGTTGGGTTGGCAGCGTGGCGCCGTCGCGTGCGCAATCAGTTCGAGGGGCGACATGCCGGACGATTCTCGCTGTCGGGCGACGGCATCGTGCGTGGAGCCGAGCCGATACTGCTGCCCGGAAGCCGAACGCACGCCGTGCTGCTGTTGCACGGGTTCAACGACACGCCGCAGTCGGTTTCCGCATTGGCCCACGCGCTGCATACCGCGGGATGGACCGTCTACGCGCCGCTGTTGCCAGGGCATGGCCGCACCTTGCGCGAGATGGCCGAGGGGCGCGCCGAGGCGTGGCGGGCGCACACGCGGGAGAGCTACGATGGCTTGCGGGCACAGTACGACACGGTCGTCGTGAGCGGACAATCCATGGGAGCCGCACTCGCCGTCGAGCTTGCGACCGAGGTGCCCGAGATACCGGCGCTCGTGCTGCTGGCGCCGTTCATCGGTGTGCCGACTGCCCTGTCGCTCAAGTTCACGGCAACGTGGTTGCTGCAATCGCTTGCGCCCTACAGTACGAGTACCGGTGGGGAGCGCTCGATTCACGATCCCGACGCGCGGGCCCTCGCGCTGGGCGCCGGCGTCGTGACCGCACGGCTGCTGCACGAGCTTCGTGCGGTCGCGAAGCAGGCGCAGTCGGCGCTGCCGGCAGTGACGATGCCCGTGCTGTACCTGCAGTCGCGGGAGGACAACCGAATCCGGGCGATCGACGCCGAGCGCAACTTCCGTCTCTTGGGCAGCACGGAACGCGTGCAACGCTGGCTGAGCGGATGTGGCCACATCATTTCCGCCGACTACTGCCGTGAGGAGGTTGCGCGGCAGACGCACGAGTGGTTCTCGCGATGGGTTGGTGCCCCGGCGGCCGCCACAGCAGGGGCCTCACCGTAGCCTGCCCGTAGCGTTACTGCCCGACCGCTGCCACGGGTGCGGCCCAGCGTGCTTCTGATGGATGGAATACTCG
>DASQZA010000257.1:0-6284 GCA_035638935.1 Gemmatimonas sp.
GGTGCCCGGTCGTGGTGGGCACCACCGGATGGAGTGCACAGCATGCCGAACTCGAAGCCGCAGTGGTGCAGTTCAATTGCCCGGCGCTCTGGTCTCCGAATTTTTCGGTCGGCGTGCAGCTGTTCCTGTCCATCGTGGAAGACGCAGCCCGGCGGTTTCGTGGAGTGCACGGATTCGACGTGCACATCGTGGAGACGCACCACGTTGCCAAGCTCGACGCGCCATCGGGTACGGCGATGGCGATTCGTCAACGCGCCGAGGACGGGCTGCACCGGGACGTCGGGGTGACGAGCGTGCGCGTCGGTTCGGTTCCGGGGACCCACGAAGTCGTGTTCGATGGTGGTTTTGAGCAGGTGCGCCTCGTCCATGAAGCCCGGGACCGACGCGTCTTCGCCGACGGGGCGATCAGTGCAGCGCGTTGGCTTGCGAAGCGACCGCATCCGGCGCTGTATACGATGCGCGATGTGATCGAAACGCCCCAGGGAGGGAGCGAGCATGGAGCAGCGGATGGCAGGGCGGGAGTGACGCGCCGTGAGTGAGAGCGACAGCACGATTCGCAGGGCCCGGCCGCATGCCGGGGGCGAGCGACTGCGGCTGACGGGGTGCGGCACCGCGCTGGTCACGCCATTCACGAACGACGGAGCAATCGACGAGGCTGCGTTGCGTGCTCTGGTCGACTGGCAGATCGACGAGGGCGTGCACTTCCTCGTGCCATGCGGTTCCACCGGCGAGGCCGCGACGCTCAGTGCGGCCGAACAGCGTCGCGCGGTCGAGGTGACCGTCGAGCAGAGCGCGGGACGCGTACCCGTGATCGCAGGCGCCGGATCGAACGATACAGCTCGCGCGGTCGCCCTCTCGCGCGAGATGCAGGCCGCCGGTGCGACGGCGTTGTTGCATGTCACCCCGATGTACAACAAACCGCCGCAGCGTGCGATGCTCGCGCACTTTCGCGCGGTTGCCGACGCGTGCGATCTGCCGATCGTGATCTACAACGTCCCTGGCCGGACCGGCGTCAACCTGGAAGCGCAGACGTGTCTCGAGCTGGCCGCAGACCAGCGGTTCATCGCGGTGAAGGAAGCGTCCGGGGATCTGGCACAGATCGGCCAGATCATTCGTGAACGGCCGCAAGGGTTCAGCGTGCTGTCCGGCGATGATGCCATCACATTCGACGTGATGGCACGCGGCGGGGACGGATCGATCTCCGTGGTTTCGAACGTGGTGCCGCGCTTGTCTGCCGACTTGTGCAACGCATGCGCGGCGGGTGATCTCGTGCGCGCGCGTGCCATGGAAGCGCAGCTGGTGCCCATCATTCGAGCGGCGTTCGTGGAGTCGAACCCGATTCCCGTGAAGGCGATGCTTCACTACATGGGTCGCATGCAGAATCGGCTGCGGTTGCCGCTGGTGCCCCTCGATTCGCGCTACAACGAACTCATCTGGTCGGCGCTCGCGGCGACGCGCGCCCTCGCACCTTGACAGCTTTCCACTCCGCTCATGGCCTTTACGCTCGCCGATCTCGAACGCCGCCTCTCCGATCCCCTGTTGCTCGACAGTGGTGCGCCGTTGCCGCCGGATGCGCAGCAGGTGTTCGAACACAGTCTGGCCCTGATGGAGCGAGGCGAGATTCGCGCCGCGACCCGCGGGAGTGATGGGGTCTGGCATGCGGTGCCGTGGGTCAAGCGGGCGATCCTGCTGGGGTTTCGAATCGGCCGCGTCGTGGAGATGGGTGCGAGCGGCGCGTTTCACTTTTTCGACAAGCACACGTTTCCAACCCGCGAGTTTCGCATCGAGAACGGCGTGCGCATCGTACCGGGTGGGAGCACGGTTCGCCGTGGTGCCTATCTCGCCCAAGGCGTCGTGTGCATGCCGCCCATGTACGTGAACGTGGGGGCCTACGTCGGACGCGGCACCATGATCGACTCGCATGCGCTGGTCGGATCGTGTGCGCAGATCGGCGAGCGCGTGCACCTCAGTGCGGCCGCGCAGATCGGCGGTGTGCTCGAACCCATCAATGCCTCTCCGGTGATCATCGAAGACGACGTGATCGTCGGCGGCAATTGCGGAGTGTACGAAGGGACGGTCGTGCGCAATCGGGCCGTGCTCGGCGCGGGCGTGATCCTTACGCGATCGACTCCGGTTTACGATCTCGTGCGCGAAACGGTACACCGCGGAAGTGCGGAGACGCCGCTGGAGATTCCGGCCGGTGCGGTCGTCGTGCCTGGGGCACGCCGTGTGAGCTCGGAGTACGGCGAGCGGGAGGGACTGTCGTTGCAAACGCCCGTGATCGTGAAATACCGCGATGAACGCACCGATGCCTCCACGGCGCTCGAGGCGTGGCTGCGGTGAGTGTGCCGGGTCGGCTCGTGGTGCAGGGAACCATACGCGTGCCCGGTGACAAGTCGATCTCGCATCGTGCGCTGATCTTTGCTGCACTTGCAACGGGTACGTCGCGTGTGCGCGACATCCTGCAGTCAGCAGACGTCTCCGCGACGGCAGCCGCACTTCGGGCACTCGGCGCGCCACTCCCCCCGCTGTCATCCGACATGATCGTGACCGGTGTGGGCATCGAGGCATTGCACTCACCGGCGGCCCCGCTCGACTGTGCCAACAGCGGTACGACCACCCGTCTCCTTGCGGGATTGGTCGCGGGAATCGACGGATGCGTGGCGCGCTTCGAGGGCGACGAGAGTCTGAGCCGCCGCCCGATGGCGCGCGTTTCACGGCCGCTCGAGGCGATGGGCGCGCGCTTCGCTTTTGAAGGGCCGGACGGGCATCGGGGACTCCCGATGCGGGTTTCCGGGGCGGCGCTCGCGCCCATCCAGTGGTCGAGCGAGCATGCGAGTGCGCAGATCAAGGGGGCCATCCTGCTGGCCGCGCTTGCGTCGGGCGTCGAAGCAGAAATCACGGAACCGGAGCGATCGCGCGACCACTCCGAGCGCATGTTGATTGCGCGAGGCGTCGCGCTCGAGGTTGTCGATCGCAAGGTGCGCATCGCGCCGTCACAGCGGCTGCAACCGCTCGACATCAGCGTGCCGGCCGATCCGTCTTCGTCGGCGTTCTTTGCCGCGCTCGCCGCAATGGCAGACGAGGGCCAGTTGCGACTCACGGATGTGTGCCTCAATCCGACGCGAACAGGTGCGTTCGATGTGCTCCAGCGGATGGGCGCAGCGATCGCCTTTCAGGACCAGCGCGACGCTGGCGGTGAACCGATCGGCACGCTCGTCGTGCAACCATCACGCTTGCACGGCACGCGCATCGAAGGCAGCGAAATCCCGCGCTGCATCGACGAGCTGCCACTGCTCGCTTGCGTCGCGGCGCGTGCAGCCGGCGAAACGGTCATCGCCGATGCGGCCGAGTTACGAGTGAAGGAGAGCGATCGCATTCACGCGGTCGTGGACAACCTGCGCCGCCTCGGAGTGGACGCCGAGGAGCGCGCGGATGGGATGCGGATCGTCGGGTCCGCGCGGCCGCTGGCCGGGCATGTGGTCACCCATGGAGATCACCGCCTGGCCATGGCGTTCGGCATTCTGGCTGCGTGTCCGGGCAACAGCATCACCATCGACGATCCCGCGTGCGTCGCCGTGTCGTACCCCGGCTTCTGGGACGACCTCGCCGGCGCGACAGGGGCCACCTCGAGCGACCAGCCAGCTACTGGTTCCGGGTCGGCCCACCTTGGTCGCACGACTCCAATGGTCATCGCGATCGATGGGCCCGCCGCGTCAGGCAAGAGCTCTACGGCCCAGTGGGTCGCCCAGAACCTGGGAGTGCGGCACGTCGACTCCGGGGCCTTCTACCGGGCATTGACGTACGTCGCACTGGAGCGCGGCGATGCGCCCGGCAGCTGGCACGGGGAGGGGGTCTTACAAGACAGCGGGCGCATCACCTGGCGGCTGACGCAGCGCTCCGTGCTTCCGTTGGTCGACGGCGCCGTCGTCGACGACGCGCTCCGAGATTCCGCCGTGACGTCGCACGTTTCCCGTGTGGCACAGATGCCGGAAGCCCGTCGCTGGGTGAACGATCAGGTTCGGGCCGCCGCAGCGGCGACTGACGTGGTCGTCGATGGCCGGGACATTGGCACGGCCGTCTTCCCGGATGCGCCGCTCAAGATCTTCCTGATCGCCGATCCATGGGAACGCGCGAGGCGTCGGCTGACCCAGCGCCTGGGCCGATTCCCGGCCGATCTGGAGATTGCGGCGGAGACCGAGGCGTTGGTCTCCCGGGATGCGCTGGATGCCACCCAGAGCGCACCAGCGCGCGACGCCATCACGATCGACACGACCGCGCTTACGCAGGAAGAGCAGGTGGAGCGCATCGTGGTATTGGCTCGGGCAGCCGGGGAGCGGTTGCACCACTAGCCCGACCGTTCTACCTTTAAAGGTTCTCACCACTCCGCCGTCGGGCCGCGTTCACCAAGAGCGCCCGCCGTCGTGGTGTCCGCGCGTCTCTGCTGATTGCCGCGCGGAACCTACCCACCCCACAGCCTCGGCGCGGCGAGTGCAGGGCCCGCGATTCTGGAGAGCCACACCAGTATGAGCATCGATACCGACCTCGAGACGACCGAAGGCGCTGAAGGCGAACAGGACTTCGCGTCCATGCTCGAGGACTCTCTCAACCCCGAGCGCGCGAAGCTGACGCCGCGGGAAAAGCGCGACCTGCAGAAGGCCCAACTCCGTCCGCTCGCCAACCGGCGCCCGGAACTCTACGAAGAAGACGAGTTCTCTTCGGAAGAGTACGAAGCGATGATGGAGATGTACAACGGGACGCTCGCATCCATCGAGGAGGGCGAGATCGTCAAGTCTCGCGTGCTCGAAATCCGCGAGAACCTCGTTGTCCTCGATATCGGG
The DNA here is from genome assembly GCA_035638935.1 of Gemmatimonas sp. GTDB lineage: Bacteria > Gemmatimonadota > Gemmatimonadetes > Gemmatimonadales > Gemmatimonadaceae > Gemmatimonas. The sequence continues at coordinate 4,842 of DASQZA010000257.1, forward strand.
TTCAAGTCCGAAGGGACGATCCCGCTCGAAGAGTTCAAGGACATGCCCGACCTCAAGGTCGGTGACGAAGTCGAAGTCCTGCTCGAGCATCTCGAGGACATGGAAGGCTCCGTCGTCCTGTCGAAGAAGAAGGCCGACTTCATGCGCGTGTGGGAACGCATCCGCGTTGCCTACGAGAGCGACATGCCGGTCGAAGGCACGCTCGTCAAGAAGATCAAGGGTGGCGTCGTCGTCGACCTCATGGGCGTCGATGCATTCCTCCCGGGTTCGCAGATCGCGCTCCGCCGCGTTCCGAACATCGACGAACTGCTCGGCCAGAAGTACGAGTTCAAGATCATCAAGCTGAACAAGCGCCGCCGCAACATCGTCGTTTCGCGTCGAGTGATCCTCGAGTCGGAGCGTGCCGGCAAGCGCGAGAAGCTGATGAAGGAGCTCGCGAAGGACCAGGTGCGGAAGGGCGTCGTCAAGAACATCACGGACTTCGGTGCGTTCATCGATCTCGGTGGCGTCGACGGCCTCCTCCACATCACCGACATGTCGTGGGGCCGCATCTCGCATCCGAGCGAGATGGTGCAGATCGGCATGGAGCTCGAGATCAAGGTGCTCGACATCGATTGGGAGCGCGAGCGCATCTCACTGGGTCTCAAGCAGCTCCAGAACTATCCATGGAAGGACGTCGCAGCCAAGTATCCCGTCGGCACGCGCGTCAACGGCAAGGTCGTGTCGATCACGAACTACGGCGCATTCATCGAGCTCGAGCCGGGCATCGAAGGCCTCGTGCACATCAGCGAGATGAGCTGGACGCGCAATGTGCGGCACCCGAGCAAGATCGTGTCGATCGGCGAAGCCATCGAAGCGGTCGTGCTCAAGGTCGACGAGAGCGAGGAGAAGATTTCGCTCGGCATGAAGCAGACCGAGCAGGATCCGTGGGTCATCCTGCCGCTCAAGTACCCGGTCGGTACGCGCATCAACGGCAAGGTCCGCAATCTCACGAGCTTCGGTGCGTTCGTGGAAATTGAGCCCGGCATCGACGGTCTCATTCACATCTCCGATATGAGCTGGACCAAGCGCGTCCAGCACCCGTCGGAAGTCGTGAAGAAGGGTGACGCGGTCGATGTCGTGATCCTCAACATCGACAGCGAGAACAAGCGCATCTCGCTCGGCCTGAAGCAGGCCGAGGAAGATCCGTGGCTCAAGATCGGTGAGACCTATCCGGTCGGCACCGAGCTGCCGGGCAAGGTCGTCCGTCTCATGGACAAGGGCGTGGTCGTCGATCTCGGCAACGACATCGAGGGCTTCGTCCCGGTGAGCCAGCTCAACCCCGAGGGCACGGTCACGAATCCGGCAGATTTCACGTGGGAGACGATGAATCTCGAGATGCGCGTGCTCGAGGTCGATCCGATCCACCGCCGCATCGTGCTTGCCGTTACGGGCATTCCCGAG
>DASQZA010000258.1:0-2167 GCA_035638935.1 Gemmatimonas sp.
TTGCGCAGTTCGTTCTTCGCCAGATTCGAGGCGATCGTATAGATCCAGGTAGAAAACTTCTTTGACCGGTCGAAGCGCCCGATGTGGCGGTAGACGCGGATGAAGACTTCCTGTACGAGGTCCTCAGCGCGGTCCCGGTCGCCGATCGTGCGATACACGAAGTTCAGGAGACGTCCCTGATACCGGTCGACGAGCTCTTCGAATGCCCGCTCTTCCCCTGCGAGAAACGCGGACACCACCTCGCCATCGTCGAGCGTCCGCAGGTGCTCGCGCACCGGAACCGCGTTCGACGTCTGGGTCAGCTGAATACGAGCAAGATCGGCCATCGTGGAGTCCTCCTCCAGCAGTGACACGAACCAGAGGGTCCGTGGCGTTCCCGCGCAGCATACCGGGCGATCCGGCATCGCATCACGTTTCGCTCCTCCCTCTAGTGCACACCACGTGCCGCATGGAACCCGATGGAACCTTTACGCGCAAGTTGTTATAGACCAATGGCTTACGCGCACTAGACCTGACTGAATCGGCGCTCCGGCGCGACGCTCAGGCCGTCCGGATTCCCGGAAAAGAGACACCATAGCAGGACACTGCCCCATGGCGCAGACATTCCGGCAGCATGCCTGCCACCTTCACCCCAGCCGGAATCGCGCGGCAAACAGGAGGGTCAACGCCGTCTTCGCGTCCTGGATCTCGCCGCGCTGGAGCATGCCCAGTGCCTCCGACAGCCGCACCGGGACAAGATCCATGAACTCGTCCGCTTCGCGCGCTGACTCCCCCGGGACGAGCCCGGTCGCGACGAACAGGTGGATCTTCTCGTCCGTGAAACCGGGAGTCGTGAACATCGTGAACAGATGTTCGACACGCGCTGCCACGTATCCGGTTTCCTCCTGCAGCTCACGCTTGGCGCATGCGTCGGGAGCCTCGCCGGGATCCAGTCGCCCTGCCGGCACCTCGTAGAGGAATCCTTCGGCGGCGTACCGGTACTGACGGATCAGCAGGACCTCCGGGTCGCTGCCATCCTCATGAAGGATCGGCAGCACCGCGCTCGCGCCGGGATGTCGCACCATCTCGAGCGATCCCGTCGATCCGTCCGGGAAGCGCACCTCGTCCACATCCAGCGAGATCACCCGCCCCGTGTACGCGCGGCGCGACGAAACGCGGCCGGGCTCGATCGGTGCTTCGCTCACGCCCGGGACCGCGTGGCCTTCTTCAGCCCTTTCCGTGCGGCCTTCTTGCCGGTCTTCTTCGAACTCTTCTTCGCGACCTTTCGCACCACGGCCTTCTTTGCGCCGCGTCGTGGCTTGCGCGGCTTGGCAACGTCGTCACCCGCGAGCCACTTCCGCACGGTCGTGCGCAGATACGCCGGCACCTTGAGGATGGTGCCGCGACATTTCGCTGAACCGCAGCGGCAGGCGTAATACCGAATGTCTTCCGGCTCATACTCGTCCTGCCATTCGAACTGGTAATCGTACGCGAGCTCGGTTTCCGGCTTGATCGCCTTGATCGCCTCGATCCAGATGTGCCCCTCCTCGATCACCGACTCGCAGTTCGGATCGCAGGAATGGTTGATGTACCGCGCGTCGCTTCCCTGGTATCGCGCATCCAGCACCGTGTCATCGTCGAGAATGAACAGGAACGTGTGATGCCGCCCCTTGTTGTCGTCATAACGACGGTCCGCCTCCTCGTGTGTGATCGGCTCGCCGAGGTACTCGGTGATGCGCTTTCCCTTGCGGATGGGCGCGATCGCAAAGACGCCGCGTCCCTGGATGGGTGAGCGGCGCACTTCGAACAGCGGTGGCTTTGCAGTTCTTGCGGGCGTAACGGACGACCTGGACGACTTCTGCGGTGCGGTGGCAGTCACTGGGGTGAGGTGAGGGAACAGGTTGGCGACGTTGTCGGGATTCACGACGGCGGGATCGGGACGGCTGACGTGCTATGCAGCAGGCTATGCATCAGGCTACACGCCAAGCTAGGCGCCAGGCTCCGCGTGGCTCTCCGCATCGACGTTCGCGTCGATGTCGGGGAGATGCACGGTGACGGGCCCGAGATCGAGCGATGCCAATTCCGCCTCGATGGCAGGATCACCGACGACGATGACCTGCAGGCGCTCCGGATCCAGATGCGTTCGTGCCACGCGCAGCACATCGTCGGCCGTGACGGCGCGAACACG
>DASQZA010000259.1:0-16244 GCA_035638935.1 Gemmatimonas sp.
ACGCCGACGAGTTCGTCATGATAGACGAGCGGAAAGCTGATGAAGCTTCCCGTGGTGAAGTACTGGTCGCGAAGCAGCGGATGCTGGGAAGCGTCGCGTACATCCTGCACGAGGAGTGGTTCGCGAGCCGCCGCCACCCGCCCCGCGACGCCCTCTCCGATACGAATGCGTGTCCCCTCGAGAATGTGGGGCGCGATCCCGCGGGCGGCGGCGAGGTAGAGATGATCCGCCTCGGGCGCGCGCAGCATCAGCGAGCAGCGCTGGGCGCCCATGTCGTCGCCCACCAGCGACAGTACCCCGTCGACCAAGGTCCGCACGTCCTGGGTGCTCGCATCCAGCGTGAGCAAGCGATCCACGAGATAGAGGGACCGCGTTTTCTGGCGTAGCAGTTCGTTCCGCCGGTGTAACTCGATGTGCACCTGTTCGAGCTGCCCGACGGCCGCGGTGAGCTGCCGGTCGGTGATGTCGGCGCGCCGGACGGCCCGCCTGGTTTCCTCCGTCGCGCGAGCAGCGTCCGCCTCCAGCGCGATGGCTTCCGCGGGACGGAATGTCGGCGTCTCGCGCGGGGTATTGCGTGCTTCGCGAAGCTCCGCCTCCATCGCACCGAGGCGACGCACGTACTCACCGTGGACACGTTGCGTGACGTCTTCGAGCGTCCGCACCGCTTCCTCCCGTGCATCCCGTTCGGCGAGGCGGCCGTAGGCCAGATCGAAGAGTGCCACGGCGGGAGCAAGCCGCTCCGTCGAGCGGCTCCCGAAGATCTTTCGCGGCTCGTACACCGCCAGGACCGAGGAAAGTACGCCTTCCACGCGCAACCCGCGGAGTGCGAGCATGCCGCCGTCGAGGGCCGCAAAACCCACCAGCCGGGCGTAGTCCGCGGATTTGTCCGTCACATCCACGAATTGCCCGCCAGCGAGGACCTTGACGCGCGTGGCCTCCGGCAAGTGGTCGAAGGTGGTCTCGAACGACGAGCGGACCACTTCGGGACCCACTGGAGAGAGACGATCGCGCAGCATTTCCTGCCGTGCGTCGTAGCGCAGCAACGCAAGACTCGCCGTGCGATCGAGGTCGGCGAGCGACTCTCCGAGCGCGATCAGCGCACCGTCGAGGTCCGACGTGGCGCCAAGGGCAAATGCGAGCGAGGCGAGGGAGCGCGGGGGCATGGAGTGGTAGGAGAAAACAGTGGTGGAGCCCGCCGCGCAATTGGTCGCGTGCTTGCTTGTTCGGGGAATGTGACCGGCATAGCTTGCCACGCGACATGGACCCGCGCCCAATCCTCCTCGTGACCCAGTATGACGGAGGTCAGTTCGCCGGCTGGCAGCGCCAGCCCGACATGCGAACGGTGCAGGGTGAGATGGAACGTGTGCTCGAGCGGCTTTGCGGTGAGGCCGTCGTAGCCACGGGTGCGGGACGCACGGATGCCGGCGTGCACGCCCATGGCCAAGGCGTCGGTGTACGAGTCTCGGCACCATGGGAGCCCGCCTCCATTCGAAAGGCCATGAATGCCCTGCTCCCCGACGACATCTGGGTCGCCGAGGCCCACCGGATGCGGCCGGAATTTCATCCGCGATTCAGCGCAACCGGGCGGCGATACCGTTATCTTGTAGGCTCGGACGACGCATCACGCTCTCCCTTTCGTCGACCGTACGAGTGGCCCCTCGGGCGGGCTCTCGACGGCGCAGCACTTCGGGATGAGGCAGGCGCGTTGCTGGGGGAACACACGTTCCGGGCATTTGCCGTGGCACGAACGGCCCCGGTCGGCGACGACCATCGCTGCGTGATCCATCGCGCGGAATGGAAAGAGCGCGACGGCGGCTGGGTGTTCGAAGTCGAGGCGAACCGGTTTCTCCATCACATGGTCCGATTCCTTGTAGGCACGATGGTCGAAGTGGCACAGGGGCGTCGCCCGCGGGGGTCGGTCGCGCGGCTCCTCACCCTTCCGCACAACGCCGAGACATCGGCCAAGGCACCCGCGTGCGGACTTTCGCTGTGTGCCGTCACATATCCGCTCACGCTGTACGAGCGCGCGCCTGTCGCGTTCGATCCGACGATGGTTGCGCTCTCAGACTCTACGGTGATCGCCCTGTGAAGCTGTTCCTTGCCACGGATGCCTTGGACGACGTGAAGTGGGGCGCCGCGCGCGCGTTGGTCGATGGCGTCGTGCTGCCGGACGCCGCGCTGTCGGGAGGCGCGTCCGACGAGGAGTCGCTCGCGTGGCTCAGCGACTTCGCACGCGCGGCGGTCATGCCGGTATTCGTCGCACTCTCGTCGACCGCGGCGGATCGCGGCGTAGAGCGCGCGGAAGCTGAAGCGGAGCGACTTGGCCGCGCCGCGGACAACGTCGTCGTGCAGCTGCCGTTTGCGGAGCCGTATATCGCGCTCATGCAGCGGTTGGCCGGGACTGGTGTCCGTATCGCGGCGACATTCGTCGCGACTCCAGCGCAGGCCATGCTGGCGGCGCGCACCGGCGTGTCGTACGTGTTCGTTGACGTGGACCGGCTCGATGCCAGTGGCGCCAGCGGTGCCTCGGTGATCGAGAGTGCGCGCCGGGTGCTCGACGTTTGTTCTGCCGAGGCCGATCTCGTCGCTGTGTTTCCGGCGCCAGGCGCACCACTGCTTGCCTGCGCGACGGGCGGTGCCGACGCTGCCGTCGTGGGAATCGCGGCGCTTCGCGCGCTGCTGTCCTACCCCTTCTCGGAGGGCCCCGCAGCTGACACCGTCCGCCGACCCGTGGCCGGCGAGCGTCTTCGGGTCACACCGTCATGACCTCGGCATCGCACACCATGTCAGGCTTCACCCTGTCACGGTTCACGCTCGTTGCCGCAGTGTCGATCGCGGTTGCCGGATGCGAGGGCGCCAATCCTTCGGACACCCAGGCGCAGGCTGGCAGGCCAACCGGGGGTTCGTCACGAACCCTGCCGGCCCCACCTCGCGTCGACGCGCCCCTGCCTGCACAATCCGTCGCATCGTCGCGGCGTACCGCGATCACGACCGCCGTGGAGCGTGTGGCGCCCGCCGTCGTGACCGTGCAAACCGAGAGCGTGCAGCGCGTTCCCGCCGATTTCTTCGAGTACTTCAATGGTGGTGCCTCGGGTGAACGACGCAGCGCAGGCATCGGGTCCGGTTTCATCGTGCGCGCCGACGGTGTGATTGTGACGAATGCGCATGTGATCGAAGGCGCCGCGCGTGTGTCGGTTGCGCTGCGCGATGGCACGACGTACGAAGCGAAGGTGGTCGGCATCGACCAGACGAACGACCTTGCGGTCGTCAAGATCGAGGCGCGCAACCTGCCGGTTGCCCCGCTCGGCAACTCGCTCGACTTGCTGGTCGGTGAGTGGGCCATTGCCATCGGCAATCCATTCGGGTTCGTCCTGGGGAACAGCGAACCGAGCGTGTCCGTGGGAGTCGTCAGCGCTGTCGGTCGCAACCTGGCAGGCCGCGGCGACGGTGGCGGCGCATATGTCGACATGCTGCAGACCGATGCGGCGATCAACCCCGGGAATTCCGGCGGGCCTCTCGTCAACGCCATGGGCGAAGTGATCGGCGTGAACAGCTCGATCTACTCGCCGACCGGCGGGTCCGTCGGTCTGGGCTTCGCCATCCCCATCGATCGCACGAAGCGCATCGTCGAAGACTTGCTCGAGCACGGCGCCGTGCGCCAACCGTGGGTCGGCATCCGCCTCAGCATGCCCCGCGCGCAGAGTGTACGCGAGGCGGCATCGTCGCGGGCCATCGTGGAACGCGTGGTTCCGGGGTCACCGGCGGCGCGTGCCGGCGTTCAGGTCGGCGACGAAGTGGTGCGCGCCGCCAATCGCCCGATTCGCAACCCGTTCGACTGGGAAGCCCGTTTGCTCGACCTGCGCGTCGGCGAGTCGTTGCCGGTCGTGGTGCGGCGAGACGCCCGTGAACTCCCGCTCAACCTGGTGGTGCAGGATGCGCCCGAAGTATCGGCACCAAAGGTCACGGTGCTTCGTGAGTTGCAGCTCGTCACGCTCACCGACCAGATCCGGCAGGAGCGCGCGATCGGTTCGAACAGCGGCGCGCTCGTGTATCGGGTGACCGAGCGCATCACCGACGAGATCGGATTGCAGTCGGGTGACGTGATCGTGCAGGTCGGACGCAACCGTGTGCCGAACGCCGAGACCGCGTCGCGGCTCATTTCGGAATACGGTGAGAGGGGCCCCGTGTACCTGCAGTTCGAGCGCAACCGTCAGTTGCTGCAGACCTCGTTCTACCTGCGCTAGTCCGTCACTCTTCGACCCGTTCTCGTGACCGCTTCCGATCCGTCCGTGTATTCATCGCCGCTCGCCGAGCGCTACGCTTCCCGCTCGATGCTGGCGTTGTGGGGTCCTTCCACACGGTACGGACTGTGGCGGCGGCTCTGGCTGGCGCTCGCCGAATCACAGCGCGAGCTCGGCGTGGACATACCGGAAGCCGCGATCGACGCGATGCGCGCCCACCTCGACGACATCGATTTTCCTGCGGTAGCCGAGTACGAGAAGCGTTTTCGGCATGACGTGATGGCGCACATCCACGCGTTCGGCGACGTCGCGCCAGAAGCCCGGAATCATATCCACCTGGGCGCGACCAGCTGCTTCGTCACGGACAATGCGGAGCTGATCCTGATGCGCCGCGGTCTTGCATTGCTGCGAGACAAACTCACGGATGCCCTCGCGTCGCTGGACGAATTCGCGCGCGAGTATCGCGCGTTGCCGGCCCTGGGATACACGCATCTGCAGCCCGCGCAGCTCACGACGGTCGGCAAGCGCGCGACGCTCTGGATGCAGGACATCCTCATCGACCTCGCCGACCTCGACTACCGCGTCGACACGATGCCGTTCCGCGGCGTCAAGGGCACGACGGGCACGCAGGCCAGCTTTCTCACGCTCTTTGAAGGCGATCACGCCAAGGTTCGAGAGCTCGATCGCCTCGTGACGTCGCGCATGGGATTCGCCGCCTCCATTCCCGTGAGCGGGCAGACGTACTCGCGAAAGATCGATGCCGGCGTGCTTGGCGTCGTGGCCGGCATCGCGGCGACTGCGTCGAAGTTCTCCGGCGACATTCGCATGCTGCAAGCCTTCGGGGAAATCGAGGAGCCCTTCGAGAAGCATCAGATCGGGTCGAGCGCGATGGCGTACAAGCGCAATCCCATGCGCTCCGAGCGCATCGCGGCGCTTGCCCGCTTCGTGCTGACGCTCGAGCCCAATGCGAACCTAACGCACTCGGTGCAGTACTTCGAGCGCACGCTCGACGACTCGGCGAACCGCCGACTTGCAATTCCCGAGTCCTTTCTCGCCACGGATGCCATCATGGTGCTGATGCAGAACGTGGTGCGCGGGCTCGAAGTGTACCCCGCACGCATACGCCGCCGCATCGACGACGAACTTCCATTCATGGCGACGGAAGAGCTGATCGTTCGCTTCGTGCGTGCCGGTGGTGATCGCAACGTGGCGCACGAACTGATTCGTGGGCACAGCATGGCAGCGTCCCGTGCAGTCAAGGAAGGTGCTCCCCGCAACGACATGCTTGACCGGCTTGCGGCTGATCCGGACTTTGGGGTGCCGCTGAGTGACCTGCAGGCGCTCGCTGATCCGTCGCGGTTCGTCGGTCGCGCGCCGGAACAGGTCGACGACTTCCTCAGCGAGGAAGTGGCACCGGTGCTGGCGGCGCGAGTGGAGTCGGAACTCGAAGAGGTTCGGGTATGAGCAGCGCGGTCGCGGGTACGGCGCTCCCCTTGCCACTCGCGCGACGTGGCAAGGTGCGCGATGTGTACGAGGTCGACGCCGATCGATTGCTGCTCGTGACGACCGACCGCATCAGTGCGTTCGATGTCGTGATGGACGAGCCCATTCCGTTCAAGGGCATGGTCCTCACGCAGCTCACGGCGTGGTGGCTCGGCCAGCTCGACGGAATCATCGATCATCATCTCATCTCCGCCGACACGGATGAGATCATCGCGGCGGTGCCCGTGCTCCGGGAGCATCGTTCGGTCATCGCAGGGCGCGCCATGCTTTGCGTTCGCGCGGACGTCGTGCCGATCGAGTGCGTCATCCGCGGCTACATCACGGGATCGGCGTGGAAGGAATACCGTGAGTCGGGAACACTCGCTGGTGAACGACTGGCCGATGGACTTCGTGAGAGCGACAAGCTTACGCCGGCCATCTTCAGCCCAGCGACGAAAGCCGAAACCGGGCACGACGAGAACATCACGATGGCAAGCGTCGTGGAAAGCGTCGGCGCCGACACGGCCGCCACACTCGAAGCATTGGCGCGGCGCGTCTACGAGTTCGGTCGCGCTGCGACAGAGTCACGCGGCATCATCGTCGCCGACACCAAGTTCGAGTTCGGGTGGCGCGATGGACGCCTGCTGTTGATCGACGAAGTGTTGACGCCGGACAGTTCACGATTCTGGAGCGCGGAGGACTACGCGCCGGGCCGGTCGCAGCCAAGCTTCGACAAGCAACCTTTGCGAGATTGGTTGGACGGCGAGCGTCGCGCTGGGCGATGGAACGGCGACGCACCACCGCCAACGCTGCCGGCGGATGTGATCGAGGCAACGAGTCTGCGGTATAGAGACGCTTTCCATCGTATCACGGGGGCGCCGCTGGACGTTGCACAACTGACAGCCGGGGAGCACGCATGATGTTCCTGCGGGAGGGATACCCCTACCTTCTGGGAATTGGAGCGGCGGCCGCCCTGATGTTCGCGCTCGCGCTTCGCGCGCGATCCTGGCCGCTTTGGCTATTGGCGTTCGCGCTGACGGTGGGCACCCTCGGGACCGCGTGGGTGTTTCGGACCCCGGTTCCATCCGGCCCGGCCAGCGCGTGAGCACGGAGCAAAGGGAGCGCTCGCCGTTGAAGCGCCGGCGTCCCGTCGTGCTCCTGCCGAACGGTTTCACGCTCGCGAACCTGTTCTTCGGAATGTTCGCTGTGGTCGCGGCGTCGCGCGGCGAGTTCGATGCGGCCGCACGATTCATCGTGTTCGGGGCGATTGCCGATACGTTCGACGGACGCGTCGCGCGCGCGACGAACTCCGGCAGCAAGTTCGGGTCGGAGCTCGACTCGTTGGTGGATGCCATCTCGTTCGGAACGGCGCCGGCGCTGATCATGTACTTCCTGGCGCTTCACGAAGCGCGCTGGGACTGGATTTTCTGCTTCTTCTTCACCGCATGCGCGGTCATGCGCCTGGCGCGATTCAACGTCGAGCAGGCCGGGCGCGCGGTGACGCACTTCACCGGGTTGCCGAGTCCTGCAGCCGGGATGACGCTGGCGACGTACTACTGGTTCAGCCAGACGCCGCTGTACATGGAGACGATGATCGGCGACCTGCCGTGGCATCAGATGCTCCGCTGGGTCATGCTGGGCCTCGGCATGCTCATGATCAGCAATGTGCAGTACGCGAAAGTCCCGACAGTCGGATTCCGGTCGTTGAGCGGCATTCTCGGACTGCTTCTCGTCGTCGGCACGCTCGCCGGCGTAATCTTCCTTCCGAAGCAGTTCTTCTTCCCCGCGCTGATGGCCTATGTGCTCTACGGCATCGGCCGGACCGTTCTGCTCGGTCTGCTCGAACGTCTGCCCGGCCAGCGCGATGCAGCAGACGACCCGGACGACGATGACGACATCGACGACCAGACGCTCCGGGCACGGCAGCGTCGACGCAACCGCCGCAAGCGTCTCGCACAACTTCGTACGCCCTCCGGCTCGCCCGCAAACCCACAGGATCCATGACACGTTTTCGACTCGCCATCCACATCGTTCCACGGCGCGGCATTCTCGATCCTCAGGGAAAGGCCGTCACGGATGCCCTGCACTCGCTCGGCTTCTCAGGCGTGGGTGATGTGCGTGTCGGCCGGTATCTCGTCGTCGAGACCGACGCAGAGTCGGCCGATGCTGCGCGTGCAAGTGCACGCTCCATGTGCGAGAAGCTCCTCGCGAATCCGGTGACGGAAGACTTCGAAATCGCCGCAGTGGAGCAATCATGAAGGCAGCGATCGTTCGCTTCCCGGGCTCGAATTGCGACGAGGATGCCTTCCACGCCGTCTCCGGAGTGCTGGGCCATGATGCCGTGTATTGCTGGCACAAGGACCACGATCTTCAGGACGCTGACATCGTCGTGCTGCCCGGCGGGTTCAGCTACGGCGACTACCTGCGGCCCGGCGCGATAGCACGCTTCAGCCCCATCATGCGTGAGGTCGTGGACTTCGCGAAAGCCGGTGGGCCGGTGCTCGCCATCTGCAATGGTTTCCAGATCGCGTGTGAAGCCGGATTGCTTCCGGGCGCACTGCTGCGCAACGAGAGCCTTCGCTTCATCAGTGCCCCGGTGCATCTGCGCGTGGAAAGCGTCGCGACGCAGTTCACGTCGGGTTACCACGTCGATCAGGTGATCCGGATGCCGATCGCGCACGGAGACGGCCGCTACACCGCAGACGCCGACACCGTCGAACGTCTCGAGGGCGAGGGGCATGTCCTGTTCCGCTACGTCACGCCCGATGGTGAGCGAACGTCGGGCGCGAACCCGAATGGGTCCGTGCGCAACATCGCCGGCATTGTGAATTCCGGCGGAAACGTTTTGGGCATGATGCCGCATCCGGAGCGCGCGATGGAACCGCTCATGGGCTCAGTCGACGGCGTACCGCTGTTCACGTCGGTCTTCGAATCCCTGCTGGCGGGGACCCGCGCATGAGCACCACGATGGCGGATGTCCAGCCGCGTCCCGGCGATCCGGTGATCACGCCGGCACTCGTCGCAGAACACGGGATCACACCACTCGAGTACGAGCGCCTGGTGGCGATGCTCGGTCGCACACCTACGTTCACCGAACTCGGTGTCGTGAGCGCGCTTTGGAGCGAGCACTGTTCGTACAAGCATTCGCGCCCGCTGCTCAAGACGCTGCCGACGAAGGCACCCTGGGTGTTGCAGGGCCCCGGTGAGAACGCAGGCGTCATCTCCGTCGGCGACGGGCTTGCGGTCGCGTTCAAGATCGAGTCGCACAACCATCCGTCGGCCGTGGAACCGTATCAAGGTGCCGCGACGGGCGTCGGCGGTATTCTGCGGGACGTGTTCACCATGGGCGCGCGCCCGATCGCGTTGCTCAACTCCCTGCGCTTCGGCCCACTCACATCCAGCCGCGTGCGTTGGCTGTTCGCCGGATGCGTGAAGGGCATCGGCGACTACGGCAACTGCATGGGCGTGCCAACCGTCGGCGGCGAAGTGGTGTTCGATCCGTCGTACGAAGGGAATCCGCTCGTGAACGCCATGTGCGTCGGCCTGATGCGCGAGGATGAACTGATTCGGGCCGTCGCGTCCGGTGTCGGCAATCCCATCATGGCGGTTGGCGCGCGTACGGGTCGGGACGGCATTCATGGCGCATCCTTCGCTTCGGAAGATCTTTCCGACGAGAGCGAAGCCAAGCGGCCGATGGTACAGGTCGGCGATCCGTTCACGGAAAAGCTGCTGCTCGAAGCGTCGCTCGAATTGATTCGGAGCGGTCACATCGTCGCCATCCAGGACATGGGGGCGGCGGGGCTCACGTCGTCGTCGGCGGAAATGGCCGAGCGCGGCGATGTCGGCGTGACCATCGACGTCACGAAGGTGCCGGTGCGCGAAACCGGAATGACCCCGTACGAAATCCTGCTTTCGGAATCGCAGGAGCGCATGCTCGTCGTCGCAAAGCTGGGCAGCGAAGATGCGGTCCGTGCGATTCTCGGGAAGTGGGATCTCGAGGCTGCCGTGATCGGTGAGGTCATTGCCGAACCCGTCTATCGCGTGACCGAAGGCGACCGGGTGGTGGCAGAATTTCCGGGATCACGCCTCGTCACGGAGTGCCCGCAGTACACGATCGAAGCGCGCGAGAGCGAGACGCTGCGCGCGGCGCGGGCTCGCGATCCACACGGGGTTGCCCCTCGGCCGGAAGAACGCGACGACGCGTGGACGCTGGAGCAGCTGCTCGCTTCGCCGACGATCGCAAGCAAGGCGTGGGTGTGGCGTCAGTATGACTCGACCGTGCGCACGAGCACCGTGGCCGGCCCCGGCGGCGACGCCGCCGTCGTACACCTGCGTGGCACCGACAAGGCCATTGCACTGTGCATCGACGGCAACGGGCGTCACGTCGCGCTTTCGCCGCGCAATGGTGGCCGGGCGGCAGTCTGCGAAGCCGCACGCAATGTCGCGTGTACCGGCGGACGTCCGATGGCCGTCACGAACAACCTGAACTTCGGCAATCCGAAGAAGCCGGAAGTCTACTTTCAGCTGAGCGAAGCCATTGCCGGTATGGGTGAAGCGTGCACGGTCCTCGAGACACCAGTCACCGGTGGAAACGTCTCGCTGTACAACGAGAACCCGCAGGGCGCGATTCACCCGACGCCGACGATCGGCATGGTCGGGCTCGTGGAGTCACTCGCACACGTCACCGGCTCGTCCTTCCGCAGCGTCGGCGACAAAATCGTTCTCCTCGGTGAGCCGACGGCCGAACTCGGGGCCAGCGAGTACCTGCTCGCGCTGCATGGCCTCGCGATCGGTGAGCCGCCCGTCTGCGATCCGCACGCAGAGCGTCGGTTGATCGATGCCGTGCTCGAGTCGATCCGCGCCGGCGTTGTCCGCTCGGCGCACGATTGCAGCGATGGTGGCCTGGCCGTCGCCCTTGCCGAATGCGCCATGGTGCAGCGCGATGCACAGTTCGGATTCAACGTCGACTTGTCGGCGTGGGCCGGATTGCCGCGTCGTGCCTTGCTGTTCGGTGAAGCACACGGGCGGGTCGTGATCTCCACGGCGTCGCCCGGTCAGGTGTTGTCTGTCGCTGCACGCCACGCCGTTCCGGCGCGCGTCATCGGCATCGTGACGCGGGCCGAAGACGGCGCGCGGTTCTCCATTTCGGATCACACGTTCATGGCGCCGGTCGCGGCGCTCGCTGCAGCATTTCACGAGGCGATTCCGCTGGCCATGGACGGCGACACGCCCGCAGAGCATGCGATCGCGTCGTCCCACGCGCCCTGACAGAGCACAACGTTCGATCCACACCAGCAGAGATTCTTTCCATGTGCGGCATATTCGGCATCTACGGGCACCGTGACGCGGCAGCGATGACGCAGCTCGGCTTGTACTCACTGCAGCACCGCGGGCAGGAGTCGGCGGGTATCGTCGCCGTCGACGAGGGCGGCCGGGCGAGGGTGAGTCGCGCGATGGGCCTCGTTTCCGAAGGATTCGGCGACGATGAGATGGAGGCGCTCCGGGGTCCGGTCGCCATCGGCCATACGCGTTACAGCACCGCGGGTTCATCGGCGATCGAGAACGCGCAGCCCATCCTGGCACGCGTACGTCAGGGGCACATCGCCCTCGCGCACAACGGCAATCTCACGAACGCCGTCGAACTGCGCCGCGAGCTCGAGGATGAAGGCGCCATTTTCTCGAGCACGATGGATTCCGAAGTGATCGTGCATCGCATCGCGCGGGCGCACGGGCCCACGCCGGAGAGCCGGGTCGCCGAGGCGCTCATGGGGGTGGAGGGCGCCTATTGCCTGCTCGTGGTGGTGGATGACACCGTGGTGGTGGCGCGCGACCCTCACGGGTGGCGTCCACTGGTCCTGGGCCGTCTCGGAGACGCCTGGGTGTTCGCATCGGAGTCGTGCGCGCTCGACATCGTCGGGGCGGCACTCGAACGCGAGGTGCAGCCGGGCGAAGTCATCGCGATCGACGAGACGGGAATGCGTTCGGTGAAGGCGCTGCCGGACGCGCCGGTCCACCGTTGCGTGTTCGAGCATGTGTACTTTGCTCGGCCGGACAGCAACGTGTTCAGCGGCTCGGTTGACCGTTCCCGCCGTGCTCTGGGCCGGCAGCTGGCCCGCGAGTGCCCTGCTCCGCAGGCGGACCTCGTCTTCGCGGTGCCGGACTCCTCCAATTCGGCGGCCCTGGGCTACAGCGACGAGTCGGGAATCCCCTATGAACTCGCCCTGATCCGGAACCACTACATCGGCCGAACGTTCATCCAACCGACGCAAGCCGGCCGGGATGCAAAGGTGAAGGTGAAGTACAACCCGGTTCGCGAGGTGCTGCAGGGCAAGAGCGTGGTGATGGTGGATGACTCGATCGTGCGGGGAACGACGACCCGTGGCCTCGTATCGTTGGTGCGCGCCGCTGGCGCTCGGGAAGTCCACATGCGGGTCAGCAGTGCCCCGATCATCAGCCCGTGTTACTACGGCATCGATACCCCGCGCCGGGAGGAGCTCATTGCAGCGACGATGACACACGATGAGCTCGTGCGTCATCTCGGGGTGGATTCGCTCGGCTACCTGTCGCTCGATGGCATGCTTTCCGCTATGCCTGAGGGGCCAGGTGGTTATTGTCATGCCTGCTTCTCGGGTCGTTATCCAACGGCGATCCCCGCCGATCCAGAGCTGCTCCGCGCAGGTGGCGGGCTCGCGATGGCAGGGGGAATCGCCTGATTCCAGCGTTCGTCATTCACTGACCATTTGGAGAGCCTCGTGACCCGTTCTGTCTACTTTTTTGGCAATGGCAAGGCAGACGGGACACGGGAGATGAAGGTGCTGTTGGGTGGCAAGGGCGCGAACCTCGCCGAGATGACCAATCTGGGCGTCCCGGTGCCTCCCGGGTTCACCATCGCGACGAACCGCTGCATCGAATATCTAGAACGTGGCCAGATCGACGAAGCGCTGCGCGCGGAAGTGATGGCGGCCGTCGAACTGCTCGAACGGACCAGCGGAAAGGGATTCGGCGATCCAACCAACCCGCTGCTCGTTTCCGTCAGGTCCGGCGCATCGGTGTCGATGCCCGGAATGATGGAAACGATCCTCAACCTCGGCCTCAACGACGAAACCGTCGCGGGCCTCGCGACCGCGAGCGACAATCCGCGTTTCGCGTTCGACTCGTATCGCCGGTTCCTGCAGATGTACTCGGACGTCGTGCTCGACGTCCCGCTCGCGCGCTTCGAAGCGCTGCTCGGGGTCAAACGCCTCACCAACGGCGTCGAGACCGATTCGGAGTTGAGCGCCGATGCGCTTCGCTCACTCGTGGCTGAATACAAGCAGTTGATCCGACACGCGACGGGCGCCGACTTCCCGATGGATCCGCGCGTGCAGCTGTGGGGCGCCATCGAGGCCGTGTGGCGCTCGTGGACGCTCAAGAAGGCCGTCGACTACCGCAAGGTGAACGCGATCCCGCATACGCTCGGCACCGGTGTGAACATCGTGTCGATGGTCTTCGGCAACATGGGTGACGACTCGGGAACCGGTGTCGCGTTCACGCGCAATCCGAGCACGGGCGAGCGGCGTTTCTATGGCGAGTTTCTCGTGAATGCGCAGGGTGAGGACGTGGTCGCCGGCATTCGCACCCCGCTGCACATCGACGACATGGCGACGTACCTGCCCGGCGCGTACGCGCAGCTACTGGAGACACAGGATCGGCTCGAACGCCACTTCTGCGACATGCAGGACATCGAGTTCACCGTCGAGCGCGGAACGCTCTACCTGCTGCAGACGCGTACCGGCAAGCGCACCACACCCGCGGCACTGCGCATCGCAAGCGAAATGGTGACGGAGGGGCTCATCGCACGCGACGAGGCAGTGCGTCGCATGCAGGCGGATCAGCTCGACCAGCTGCTGCACCGAGTGATCAGCCCCTCGGTGCGCGCGACGCCGATCGCGTCGGGTTTGCCAGCGAGCCCCGGAGCGGCGAGCGGCATCGCGGTATTCGATCCGGATGTGGCGGAACAGCGCGCGGCCAAGGGAGAGAACGTCATTCTCGTGCGCGAGGAGACGACTCCGGAAGATTTTCATGGTATCGTCGCGGCCCGGGCCGTTCTCACCGCACGTGGCGGGATGACGAGCCATGCCGCGGTCGTCGCACGCGGCATGGGCAAATGCGCGATCGTCGGTTGTTCCGGTATACACATCTCGCACGAGCACCGCAGCCTCACGGTCGGCGACCTCGTGATCCGCGAGGGTGACTGGATCACGCTCGACGGTTCCACCGGTCGTGTGTTCTCCGGCGACCTCCCGATGGTACCGAGCGAAGTGATGCGCGTGACGTCCGGATCGCTCCCCGAATCCGAATCGCCTGTGTACCAGGCATTCGCACTGGTGATGACGTGGGCAGATGGATTTCGTCGTCTCAAGGTGCGCGCGAACGCCGACACGCCGCGCGACGCACGCATGGCGCGCAATTTCGGCGCGGAAGGTATCGGCTTATGTCGCACGGAGCACATGTTCTTCGAAGGCGAGCGCATCACGGCGATGCGCGAGATGATCGTCGCGCGTGACGAGGGCGGCCGGCGGCGTTCGCTGGAGAAGCTGTTGCCAATGCAGCGGGGCGACTTCGAGGGCATCTTCGAGGCGATGGATGGCCTGCCGGTGACCATCCGGCTGCTCGATCCGCCATTGCACGAGTTCCTCCCGCACGGCGGCGAGGAAACCAGCATGCTTGCATCGACCCTCGGCATGTCCCGCTCGGAGCTGGGCCGCATCGTCGACGCGCTGCGCGAGACCAACCCCATGCTCGGCCACCGCGGCTGTCGCCTTGGCATCGTCTATCCCGAGATCACCGAGATGCAGGCGCGCGCGATCTTCGAGGCTGCGGTGCGCGCAACACGTCGGGGCATCGAAGTGCTGCCGGAGATCATGGTCCCGCTGGTATCGGACGTCGCCGAGCTACGACATCAGCGTGCGGTCATCGAGCGTGCTGCCGATGCAGTCATGGGCGTGATGGGAGAGCAGATCCCTTATCTGATCGGCACGATGATCGAGTTGCCGCGCGCAGCGCTCACCGCAGACGAAATCGCGACGGAGGCAGACTTCTTCTCCTTCGGTACAAATGATCTCACGCAGACGACAATGGGTTTGAGCCGGGACGACGCCGGGCGTTTTCTGCCGCAGTACCTCGACCGTGGCCTGCTGCAGGACGATCCGTTCCAGACGCTCGACCGGCGAGGCGTTGGAAAGCTCGTGAGCATGGCCGTGCGCGACGGGCGGATGGTCAAGCCGGATCTCAAGATGGGGATCTGCGGCGAACACGGTGGCGAGCCGCGCTCGGTTGCCTTTTGTCACGACGCTGGCCTCGACTACGTGTCATGCTCGCCGTACCGGGTGCCGATCGCGCGGCTCGCCGCGGCGCACGCGTCGCTCGCCGAAGTAAACCGCGCGAGTCAGACGGCGGCGTAAACGAGGGCATTTCCCGCGGCTTGTGCCGGTAGCAGTGCATCACCGCTCCGGAGAGTATCGTCACGGCTCGCCGGAGGCGGCGTGACTGCATGCCGTTCCCCTCGTCGGTTGTCGAAGCGACGCGTCACTGCGCGCCGCACCGTCGAAGCCGGGCCAACGGCTTCTGCAATCCGCGACGACCGCCGAGGCATCGATGCATGCACTACTGACTTCCCTGCTCCTGTCCGCCTTTCTGCCGCTCGGTGCAGGCGCCGATTCGGATGCATCGGCGACGGTCCGTTCTCCAACGACGTTCAGGGAAAGCTCAGCGCCTGACGTGTTCGGCCTGCCGAAGATTCGCATGCCGCGCTTCCGCATGCCTGGCCGCTTCAAGAAGAATCCGGCGGATGCTCCGCTGGCGCTCATCGATCGTCGTCTTCGTCAGTTCGTCGGGCAGCAGGAGTCGTGGTTCGTCGGTCACCAGCGCTACAGTGTCGACGTGCCCAACGTGACGAGAAGCCGGCCCGGCACCCTGTCCCCTGCGGACAGCGCGCTCGAGAACGTCCAGGTGCAGGTGATCTACGCACACGCGCGCGGCTGGACGGCCGTCGCCTCGCACCCTGGGGCCCCGGGCAAGAGTTGCGTCGTGTTCGTCGGCTTCCGCGAGACGTTGCCCTTCATCCCGCGCACGCGCGCCGATGCCGCCGAGGCAGTGGACGAGGGCCGTCCGGTCTGCGACAAGTAGGTCGATGCTCATGCAAACAAGAAACGCCCTGCCGGGTGAAGGCAGGGCGTTTCTCGTATCGGTGTCAGTGGAGGTGAGGGGAATCGAACCCCTGTCCGAGACTGAATCGACCACAGCGTCTACGTGCGTATTCTGTTGATTGAGGTCTCGATCCGCTGGCCAACAGAAAGCCCACTGACCGACAAGTCCCCTTTTGTTTTGCCGGCGTGCGGGAGACGCACACGCCAGCTAGCCCAGATTTGCGTTACTCACATGCCGCCCCGGGCGGGCTGCCTTGTGAGCACTGCCGAGCTAACCCGAAGGTTAGGCGGCGAGCGCGAGGTTGTTGTTCGCGATTGGAATTTTCCCGAGTGT
>DASQZA010000260.1:0-4625 GCA_035638935.1 Gemmatimonas sp.
CCACCGGCTGGGCCATTCGCGCGGTGCACTGGTCCTCGCGCCGGCGTCGCGCGTGACGCGCATGTACGCACCCGCCGTCCGACGGCCGAGTCCTCGCCAGGTGCTCCGGGCGGCCGTTGTCGTCGCCGCACTCATGTGCCCCGCGTCACTCCTCGTGGCGCACGATTTCTGGTTGGTCCCCGACATGTTCGCAATGGCGCCTGGTGGACACATCGCGCTCCGCGGCCAGACGTCCAGCCTGTTTCCGAGCAGTCTGTCCGCGGTCACGCCGGATCGCATCGTCGCCGCGCGCGTCGTCACGGCCAACGCGGCCGTCACCGTGCGTGATGTCTCCGTGCTCGGCACCTCGCTGCGACTCGCGCACCCGGCGACGAGCCGGGGGCAACATGTCGTCGGCGTGCAGCTCGCGCCGCGAACGGTGCGCGAGTCGCCCGCGAGCTTTCGGCGCTACCTCGACCTCGAGGGCGCGCCGGAGGCGCGGCAGCGGTATGAGCGGGAGGGGCTGCTTCCCGCCGTGGGCGGCGACAGCCTCACGCGCCGCTATGCCAAGTACGCCAAGACCATGGTGGAAGTCGGTCGTGGGCCGCGGGCCTTTCAGCGTCTCCTCGATCACCCGCTGGAATTCGTGCCCCTCTCCGATCCGTCTGTACTCCGCGTCGGCGACACGCTGCGTGTTCGACTCGTCCTCCTCGGCAAACCGGCGGGTGCTGCGCATGCACACGCGGGGTCAGTCCCAGCGGGGCGCACGGCGGTGACCGACACGGCAGCCGCGCGCCGCGCCGCCGCTCGTGATGTGAAGCTGGAGACCGACGCCAGCGGCGTCGCCTCGGTCGTCATGACGCAGCCCGGCCTCTGGAACATCCGTACGCTGCAGATCGTGCCGGCACCAAAAGGCTCGGGTGCCGACTGGGATGTGCACTGGGCCACGCTGGTCTTCTCGGTCGCGAAGCGCTGACCGCACGTGCTGCGCCTTCCCTCCACCAAAAACGTCCGATGAAGCGTCGTCTGCTCGTTGTGTGCACGGCACTCGGCGCCGTGGCCGTCAGCATGGGGAATCGCTCGCCCGCGGAAACTCATCCTCAGAGTACAAAGCGAGGGGCATCGGCTGTCGTGATCCCCGCGCGCATCGACAGTCTCGCAAGCCCCGCGGCCGCCGGCAGCGCCGAGCCCAATCTGACCGTCGGTCCCGACGGCCGGGTGTACATGACATGGCTCGAGCCGGCAAATCCCGGCTACGCACTGCGCTTCGCCGTGCATGACGGTGCGCGATGGTCTGCACCGCGGACCATCGTCGCGCGCAACGATTTCTTCGTGAACTGGGCCGATTTCCCGTCGCTCGAGGTCCTGGCTGGCAATCGCCTCGCGGCCCACTGGCTGCAGCGCACTGGGACCGGTACGTACGCGTATGGTGTGCGCATCGCGCAGTCGAGTGACGGCGGCACGACGTGGAGCGCGCCCGTGGTCCCGCATCGCGACAGCTCGCAGACGGAGCATGGATTCGTGGCGATGTGGAGCGAGCGCGGCGTACTGGGCGCCGTCTGGCTCGACGGCCGCAAATTCAAGCCGGCTGGCCAAGGCGCACCGGCAGGCGGGCACGATGGCCACGACGCGGGAAACGAGATGATGCTCGTGTCCACCACGCTCGACGCAAAGGGTGTGCGTGGGCCGGAGACCCGGCTCGACGAGCGCACGTGCGACTGCTGTCAGAATGCCGCGGTGATGACGAGCCGTGGACCTATCGTCGCCTATCGCAACCGCACGACCGACGAAATCCGCGACATCTACGTGACGCGCCGAGTCGGCGCGCGGTGGGTCGCGGGTAAGCCCGTGCACAACGACAACTGGAAGATCGCCGCCTGCCCGGTCAACGGCCCGGCACTCGCGGCGAATGGCGCGCGCGTCGCAATCGCGTGGTTCACCGCGCCCGGTGACAGCGGGCGCGTCAACGTCGCCTTCTCCGACAACGCGGGCGCGACGTTCGGCGCACCGGTTCGGGTAGATGGCGGGAGCCCGGCGGGGCGCGTCGACGTCGCACTCTTGCCTGACGGTGCAGCTCTGGTGACGTGGGTCGAGCGCGTCGGCGGTGATGTCGCCGCGGTGCGGTCTCGGCGCATTGGGCGCGACGGCAAGGTGGGCGCGTCGATGACCATCGCTTCGAGCTCCGCGGCACGCGCCAGTGGCTTCCCGCGCGCTGTGGTGACGGGATCGAATGTGCTGTTCGCGTGGACGGTGCCCGGCCGACCGTCGACGGTGCGCGTGGCCCGTGCCGCGCTCGCGGAGTTTCGATGAGCTGTGCGTACCGCGCACCGCGTCTCGCTGCGCTGCTCGCGGTGGCGACGCTCGCCATCGTCGGTTGCGCCTCGGGAGATGGCAAGAGCGCAGCGGGTGCCGGAACCGCGGGTGGCGACGGCCGCGTCGAGGTGGGATTGCCTGTGCCGGCATATGCCACGCTGTCACTCGATGGTGACTCGGTCTCGCTCGCCGGACAGCGTGGCAAAGTGGTGCTGCTCAACGTGTGGGCGACGTGGTGTCACCCGTGCCGGACAGAGATCCCCGAGCTGCGTGCGATTCATGCGAAGTATCAGGACCAGGGTCTCGAGCTCATTGGCGTGAGCGTCGACACCGACGGCACCGACGACGCCATTCGCACCTTCATGCGCGACTTCCAGATGACGTTCCCGATCTGGCGCGATCCGGACGAGCGGGTGTCGACGCAGTTCCTCGTTGTCGGTGTGCCTGCGACGTTCCTCATCGACCGCGAAGGTGTGCTTCGCTGGCGGAAGACCGGCCCCATCGCGCCGGGTGACACCTCCCTCACCGCGGCCATCAAGCGCACGCTGGGCTCGTAGTGCAATCCGCCTCGATTGGCGTCACGATCAGCTTCACCGCCGGCGTGCTGAGCTTCCTCTCCCCGTGCGTGCTGCCGCTCATCCCGAGCTATGTGAGCTTCATCACCGGGATGAGCCTGGATGACGCGCAGCGGTCGAGGCGTGCGACGCTGGTCCATGCCCTGCTGTTCTTGCTCGGGTTCACCATCGTGTTCATGGCGCTCGGCGCAACGGCCACGGTGCTGGGCCGGATGTTTCATCAGCAGCGCGACTGGGTCGGACGCGTCGGCGGTGTACTCGTCATCGTGTTGGGCCTCTATCTCCTCGGCGTGTTCAACGTCGGCGTGTTCGCGCGTGAGCGCCGCGTGCACATCGCGAACAAGCCGCTTGGCTACTTCGGTACGGTGCTCGTCGGCATGGCGTTCGCTGCGGGGTGGACACCGTGCATCGGTCCGATCCTTGGAGGCGTGCTCACGTACACGGCCAGCTCCGCGGACCTGAACCGCGGGCTGTTGCTACTCTTCGCCTACTCCCTCGGGCTCGCATTGCCGTTCCTGCTCGCCGCGCTCATGATCGACAAGTTCATGGCAGTCTTTCAGCGATACAAGGGCGCGCTGGTGTGGATGTCGCGCGCGTCTGGCGTGCTGTTGATCGCCATCGGCATCATGATGATTACGGGCAGCATGACGGTGCTGACGTCATGGCTGCAGCAGTGGACCCCAGACGCGCTTCGGAATCGGATTTGATCGTGTCGGGTGTGCACCTGCTTGGCCCGCCTAGGCAGTCTACGCGCCGTAACGTGCGCGCGGTGCCGCCGGCTACCGCTCCGCGCTCTCGCGTCGCATCGCTCGTTGTCCGTACGGTGTCAGACCACGTGGCTTATAGATCGAGAGCACCGTGGTCACCACCAGCACGAAAAGCGCGGCGCCTGCATTCGCGATGAGCTGCACACGCAGACGGTGCTCGCCGCCCGTTGCCAGTGTCCCCGCCGCTGCTACTTCAGCCAGATAACTGATCGGCCGCATGTGCAGTAGAAGAATCGCGCTAGCCGGAACCGTCAGTACGATCTTGGCGATCACCCAGTAGTGTCGCATGATCCCCCAGGGCGTGCCAAGCGACTGTGCGATACCGGTGACGAGGGTCGCGATGCAGAGCGGCACGATGACGGTCCACGCCGTGAGGTCCATGGCGAGATAGGCTGAGCGCACCTTCAGTGGGTCTGCGCTCTGAAGTCCGGAGACCGCAAGGGCGAGGAACGCGGCAACTGCACCGAACCAGCCGAGCGATGATGTGACGTGAGCGGTTAGCGCCGCTTTTCGCAGCCACGGGGAAAACGTCACGCGCCATGCCCTCGGAAGCCGCCGCCGACAAGGTGCATGACGATGAATGCAAGCAGGAGCATGACGAGTACCGCTCCAAAGATCTTGACCCAACGCGGTGCCGGCTCGGTGGTCGGCGGCGCATTGTTTCGCGCATGTGTGTTGGACGATTCGGGCTCGATCATCAGAGTGCTATTGGCTATGGGTTGTCAGCACTGCTGCCCCACCAAGACTACTTCCAGCGGTACCGCACGGCCACGTTCGCCATGAACCCTTCGAGTGGCGCCCACACATCCGTGGTCCACCTGCCGCCCATGCCGCGAGCCCGTCGCACCAGCGGATCGGTGTCGGTCTGACGAACGTTCAGCAGGTTCTCGAAGTTCGCGACGAGTTCGACGGGCCCGAACTGCTTTGCCACGATGGCCATCATGTACACGTATGGCTTCGACGTGGTGCGGTAGGGATTGTGGTCGAGGGG
>DASQZA010000261.1:0-10907 GCA_035638935.1 Gemmatimonas sp.
GGCCTGCCGATAGAGATCGGCGCGGCGCGCGCTGTCGGATTCGCGGCGTGAGGCGTCGACCAATTTGTCGAACGCAGTATCGGCGTAAAACGAGACGTTGCCACCCGCACCCTTGTTGGCGGAATGCAGGAGCGGATACAGGAAGTTTTCCGCGTCCGGGTAGTCGGCGTACCAGTCCTTGACGACAAGATCGGTCTGGCCAGCCCGTGCGGCAGCGCGCATCGAGCTGGCATCACGTTGCACCAGTTTCACGCGGACGCCCGCAGCGGCGAGATACGCCTGAATCGACTCGGCGAGTCGTGGGAATGGCGCCGTCTGCGAGCACCACAGTTCGAGGTCGATTCCGTTGGGGTAGCCGGCTTCGGCAAGCGCGCGCCGAGCTGCGGCGCTGTCGTATGCAATGATGGGCCGTGCCTTGTCGGCGCCCTCGAGTGTTGGTGGGATGACGCCGGCGGCAACGCTGCCGCGGCCCGCCAGCAGCTGCTTCAACAGCGTCGGAATGTCGAGCGCCTGCGCGAGTGCGCGACGCACGTGCACATCCTTGAGCGGACCACGGGTGACATTCACGCCGATGTACAGCAACCGGAGCGCTGGTGCGCTCGTGAGTCGCGCCTGCCGCTCGTCGGTGTTCTCCCACGAGCGGGTCTGATCTTCAGGTACGTAAAGCAGGTCGACCGTCCCGCTCTCGAACTCTGCGACCGTCGTCGACGCTTCCGGAATGATGCGGGCGATCAACGTATCGATCGTCGGCGCACCGCCGAAGTAGGTCTCGTTGCGAGCGAACTTGAGATAGTCGTCGTGTTTCCACTCCACGAGCTTCCACGGGCCGGTGCCAATCGGCTTTTCGCTGAAATCCGCGCCCACGCTGTCTGGCACGATCGACGCAACCGGCATGGCAAGCAGCTTCGGGAAGATCGCGAAGGGCTCTTCCAGCGTGATGACGACCGTCGTGTCATCCGGCGTGGTGATTCCCAGCGCCGTGCCTTTCCCCTCGGCGAACGCGCGGGCCCCCTTGATCGGAAACAGGGGCCACGGTGCACCGCCTCCGGCCTTCGGATCGAGCACACGGCGGAATGACCCGAGCACGTGGCGAGCAAGGAACGGACGTCCGTCGTGAAAACGAACGCCCGAGCGCAGGTGAAACGTGTACTGCAAGCCGTCCGGCGAGACGTCCCAACTCGTTGCGAGCGCCGGTTCGAGGCGTGCGTCCGGCGTGAATTGCGTGAGACCATCGAACAGGTAGGACACCGCGCGCCCGCTCGGCACATCGGTGGCACGGACCGGATCGAGTGAACGCGGGTCATACCGATCTCGCGAGTCGGTCAGCGTGTGCCGGTCACCGGCCGGCTCTGCACTGCGGCAGGCGCCGAGGAATGCCATGGCCGTGAGCGCTGCGCTCAGTGTCCATGCGCTCAGCGCCGTCGTGCGGCGGGCGGCTCGGATAGCGGCAGTCGGTCGCATTCGTTGTTGACTGTGGTTGACTGAGGGCGAGAGTCGAGAGAGCTTTGACAGCTGTTCCCCAATCTACCAAGCGTGCGCGGAGCCCGAGCCCTCTTCCACCGACTCCTCCCCGTCTTCGCCACCGTTTCGGTCTGTCTGTCGGCTGCCTCCCCTGTGGTCGCCCAGGATACGTCCTGCGACCGGGGCGACCGCGAAGTGCGCGCGCTCCACTTCACCGGTAACCGGGAGTTCACGGATGTCGCGTTGGCGGCGACCGTCGCCACGCTGCCGTCATCGCTGGCGGGGTTGCCCTTGGTAGGTGTGCGCCGCTGTCTCGATCCGATCGAGTTCGGGCGCGATGTGCAGCGACTGGAAACACTGTACCGCCGTCGTGGCTTCCCCGACGTGCAGGTCGACACGGTCGTGCGCACCCGGCGGCCCGGGGTGATTGAAATCACGTTCGCCGTGATCGAAGGGATGCCCATACGCGTCGCGTCGCTCGCCATGCTCGGCATCGATGGATCGGAGGACGTGCGCGCCGCAGCGCGCGACTTCCCGCTGCGTGTCGGTGGCGTGTTCGATCGCAGCGCACTCGAAGCGGGGCGTGACAGCATCGTGCGCCGTCTGCGCAACGTGGGCTGGCCGCAGGCAGAAGCGCTGCTGGCCCACACCACCAACGACAGCGCACGTACCGCCGACGTGGAAGTGAATGTCGTGCCCGGTGTTCGCGCCCGGCTTGGCCGCATCGGCATCGTCGTCGACACGATCGTGACCGGAAACCACCGCATTGCCGATGCGACCATTCGTCGCACGATGGCGTTGAGTACCGGTGACTGGTATTCGGCGCGCGCGATCATCGATGCGCAGCGCAACCTGTATCAGACCGACGCGTTCCAGCGCGTCGACCTGCTGCCCGATTCGATTCAGCCCGCCGGCGATTCCATCGTGAACCTCACCGTGCGCGTAGTGGAGGGCGACCGGTACGCCGCGCGCGGAGGAGTGGGCTGGGCGACGCTCGACTGCTTTCGCATGCAGGGTGGCCTGACCGATCGCGACTTCCTCCCGTTCGCGCAGCGGCTCGAACTCAATGCGCGCCTGAGCAAGATCGGAATCGGCGCGCCACTCGACGGCGCCGCGGGTCTCTGCCAGCGTCAGGCGCTCGAGGACCCGTACAGCCGCACCCTCAACTATTACATCTCCGCCACCGCAGCGCAGCCCGTGCGCGCGCGGCAGTCGCGCGTTCCCTCGTTCACGCTCTTCAGTTCGACGCTGTCGGAGTATCGTGCCTTCCTGCGCCGCACACCGATCGGTGGTGCAGTGTCGATCACGAATCCACTGCAATCGCGTTACCCCAGTACGCTGAGCTATCAGGTGGAACTCGGGCGCACGGAAGCGGAACCGGCATTCTTCTGCGCCGTGTTCAACGCGTGCGATACCGAGACCCGCAATTTCCTGCAGCGCAACAACCGGCTCGCGGCGTTCGAGTATTCCGTGTCGCGCGAGCGTCTCAACGACCGGTTCCGGCCGACGAGCGGTACGACGCTGCGACTGAGTGCGCGTCATGCGTCCACGCTCGTCGGGTCCGACAAGACGCAGCAGTTCAACCGTGGCATCGGTGACGCGACGTGGTACCGAGCGATGGGAGGTGGCGCCACGCTGCTCGCGCACTTGCGTGGTGGTGTCGTGTACGGTGGTGGTGTCACGCCAACGCTCGGCCAATTCATCCCACCACAGGAGCGTCTCTACGCCGGTGGGCCGACAACGGTGCGCGGTTTCCGGCAGAACGAACTCGGACCAGCGGTTTACATCGTCAATGGCTATCGCACGGTTTCCGAGGACGGCCGCACGTACTTTCGCGCCGACTCCGGATCGGCGGAAGAGCGCGTGGTGCCGACTGGCGGAAACACCCTCGTGATCGGCAACCTGGAGTTGCAGTTGCCGAGTCCCATCGCGCCACGGTTGCTGGGGCTCGCGCTGTTCACCGATGCGGGGCGCTTGTGGAACCGCGGCAACGGCGCGAATGCTGCGGCGCTCGCAGACGACGGCCCTGGCGTCAAGATCACACCGGGCTTTGGACTGCGCGTGACGTCGCCCTTCGGCACGGTGCGCATCGACCTCGGATACAACCCGTACCAGCTCCCTGCGGGCGCCGCGTATTACAACGCGCCGCTTGCCGATGACCTCGGCGTCGCTCCGCTGTACTGCGTGAGCCCGGGCAACCGGCTCCCTGTGTCGCAGGGCGTCACGGGGGCACCGCCGACCCAGCTGGCCGGGTCGTGTCCACAGACGTTCCGTCCAATTCGTGAGGGCTTCCTCCGGCGGCTCAATCCGAGCATCTGGATCGGGCAGGCCTTCTAGATGGCCCCACGTCGTCGCACCATCGTGCTCGCATCGGCGGCCGTGCTGCTCGGCCTGCTCGTGCTCGCAGTCGGCGCGGTTGCGACGCTGACGCAGACCGACCGAGGACGCGCGCTGGTGGTGCAGGCGCTGCTGCCCGTGTTGCGCAACGCAATTCCAGGCCGGTTGTACATTGGCCGCGTGAGCGGATCGTTGTTCACGGACATCACGATCGACTCCCTCGAGCTGCGCGAGCCATCGGGTGCCCCCTTCATCAGCACTGGACGTATCCGCGCCGAGTACGATCCGCGCGACCTGCTCGATCGACGCATCGTGCTCAAGCGGCTCGAAGTGACGCGCCCGATTGTCTCGATCACGGACTACGGCAAGGACGACTGGAACTACAAGCGTGTGCTGCAGCGGCCCCGTCGAGGGCCCAACTTGCCGAAGCGGCCAGGAAGCTTCGGGCAGTACGTCGTCATCGATTCGACGACCGTACACGAAGGGACGCTGGTGGTGCGACAGCCGTGGACGCTTTCCGATACGCTCAAGAGCGCGAAGCGCGACAGTGCACTGGCGTTCAACCTCACCCGGCTCGACGGCGAGATCCGCCGTAGCGGCAACCGGCTCCAGCGCGTCTGGCGGTTCGTGCGCGGCGAGGCGGCATTCGGTCGCATGCGTCTGGCACATCCGGATTCCGCGGGCCAGAAATTCGAGGTACGCAAGTTCGACGTGGTGTGGGTGTATCCGCCATTCTGGTTCCGCAACATGAGCAATACCGTGACGCGGCTCGGCGACTCGATCTGGGTGGACAACTCCCAGTTCTCGCTCGCGCAATCGCACGCGACCGGCAAGGCCAAGATCGTGTGGGGTGGCGGACTCCCGGTGCGGTACGACATCCAGCTGCACGCCGACAGTGTGGCGATGACGGACATGGCATGGATCGACGAAACCCTGCCACGCTCCGGTGGCGGCACGACCGACATCAGGATTCGCAATGATCCACGCAACCTGAGCGTCATCGAGTACGTGCTGCGCAACATGGATGCGCGCTCGCTCCAGTCGCGGGTTCGCGGCAACATGACGTTCGGTGTCGGAGGGCCGGTGCTGCGAGTCACCGATGTCGCGCTCGACATGCAGCCGGCGAACATGGCGCTGCTCCGTCAGTTCAACGGCGAGCCGTTTCCATTCGACTGGCAGGGCAATCTCACGGGGCGACTGGTGGCACGTGGTGGCCCGGTGAACCGATTCCAGATCGACCAGGCGACGTTCGCATATGCAGACGCACACGTTCCCGGCGCCGTGTCGAGTGGCGCGGCACGCGGTACCGTGGATATCTACGCGCCCGCGGAAACGATCCTGCGTGGCGTCGACCTGCGCATCGATCAGCTCGACCTGCGCACGCCTCGCTACGTGAATCCGTTGTTTCCCGAGATCAATGGAATCGTCCGTGGCACCGTGCGACTGGATTCGCTCTGGTACGACGCTCGCTTCTCGCTGGCCGACATCGAACATGCCGACGGCCCCGGTGAGCCTTCACGGTTCACCGGCAGCGGCCGCTACACGCTCGTGACCGAGGGCGTGAAGTTCGACGTCGACCTTCAGGCCTCGCCGCTCTCGTACACGACGCTGTCTCGCTCGTACCCGTCGCTGCCCCTGCGCGGCAACGCGGTCGGATCGATCCGTGCCAGCGGCATGGCTGACGATTTCTCGCTCGCGACCATCCTCGCGGGAGAAGGTGGCGAGATCATGTACGAGGGCCGGGTCGATGCGCTGGAACCCGAGTACGCGGCACGCGGAGCGTTCCGCACGCGCAGCGTGAACCTGCAGACGCTCTTCGGCGAATCGACGTATCCGAGCACGACGCTGTCGCTCGCCGGTACGATGGACGTCAGCGGTTCGGCACTCACGACCATGCGAGGGCCGCGTCGGGCAACGGTCGACCAGTTCTCTCGTGTCGCCGATGTGCGGCTGTTCGGCGGAACGGTGGCGGTGACCTTCGATTCCGGCGCGCTGCGCGTGGACACGGCGTCGATCGAGAGCTCGGCGTTTCGCCTGAACGCGCGCGGTGGTGTCGGTCTCACTGCCGCTCGACGCGACTCGCTGCGATTCACGGCAGTCGCCGATTCGCTCGGTGGCCTTCGCCCATGGATGGAGCGCACCGGACTCATCGTACCCCAGGCCGATGCCGAACCGGACTCGCTGCGCGGACTGCTCGAGCTGCGCGGATCGCTTGCGGGGTCGGTCGACTCGCTCGACCCGCTCGGCTTGTCACTCAGCATTCGCGCCGACGGGCGCGAGCTCGTGCTGGCCAACTCTCGCAGTGCACGGTTGACTGCCAGCCTGGAGCTGGCGCAGCTACGGCGCGGTGGCACCGGCTCGCTCGTGCTCACGCTCGACTCTGCACTGATCGCAGGTCTCGACATCGCTTCGGTGGCCGGACGATCCACGGTGCGCGACGGCGTCGCCGAACGCTTCGGTGTCGAGGCACGCACGTTGTCGGAGTCGCGGCTCGCGGTCGCCGGTGGCATGGTACGGAATGGTGTCGCGAGCACCGTCACGCTCGACACGATCAACATTCGCGTGGACAGCGCTTCCTCGCGCCCGCGCGGATTCTCCCTGCTTGCACCCTCAGTCTTTCATCTCGCTGGTGACAGCGTCTCCTCGACGGGTACGCTCGATTCGCTGGTGCTCGTCCATACCGACACTGGCCGCTTCGCGTTGCGGGGTTCGCTCGCGGATTCCGGCAACGTCACTGGCCGGCTTGACGCGGACCGTCTCCCGTTGGCCGACCTGACACGGCTGCTTGGCCTCACACGCTTCGCTGGCGGCACGGCATCCGCACAAGCGACGCTGTCGGGAACGCGCGTCGGTCCCCGCATTGCCGGCACCGTCGCCGTGCGCGACGCGAGTGTTGGCCGAGTACGGGTGGCAGGTTTGGATGCGAAGGCGGAGTACGATTCGTTGCGGCTTCGGGTGGATGGCGCACTGACCGTCGAAGGACGACCAGCGCTGCAGGCGACGGCGTCCCTGCCGCTCGATCTGGCACTGATGGCCGGCCGCACGCGCCGCATCGACGAGCCGCTGACCGGGCGCATCGTCAGCGATCGGACAGATCTTTCGCTGCTCGAGGCGTTGTTCCCCGATGTGACTCGCACGCAGGGCAGTCTGTCCACCGACGTGGCTTTGACGGGTACCTGGGGCACACCGCGGCTGCGCGGCGCCATAAGCATGCAGGACGCCGGCATGTCGCTCGGCAATCTCGGCATCCGGATCGAAGGTGCAGTCGCCGACATCGCGCTCGCGGGCGACAGTGTGCATGTGCGGCGGTTCCGTGCGCGCAGCGGAGGCCCGAACGATACGGTCGGGGTGAGTGGCGTCATGACGTTCACCGACGCGTCGAACCCGGTGTTCGACCTCCGGCTCGCTTCGAACAATTTTCTGGCGATCGACAAGGCACGCACCGCGTCGCTCTCGCTGACGACCACTACACCGATCACACTGGTGGGGCCGCAATCGGGGGCGCGGGTGCGCGGTTCCTTGCTCGTCGACCGCGGCCGCGTATACATCAACGCGCTCACACAGCGCCGCGGTCTCGACCTCGAGGAGAGCTTCTCGGTCATCGATACGGCCACACTGGGCATGAACGCGCTGCTGCCGAAGCCGCCGAACGCACTCGTGCAGAACCTGGTGCTGGACAACCTGACGGTGAACGTCGGCGACGACGTGTGGCTGCGTTCCCCTGAAGCGAATCTCAAGATGGGTGGCTCGCTGCGCGTGACTCGCTCCGTCAGCCGCGATGATGGGGGGTCACGTCTCGCCTTCAGCGACTCGCTCACCGTGGAGCGTGGCACCTATCAGCTCAACCTCGGGATCGCGCGTCCGAGCTTCGACGTGGAGCGCGGCGTCGTACGCTTCTTCGGCGATCCGGATCTCGAGCCTGCGCTCGACATCACGGCGCTGCACACCGTGCGCGAGACGCGTCCCAACTCGAATCGCCAGAACGTGCGGGTGCGTGTGAGCATCGGCGGCAACGTCGACCGGCCGACGCTCGCGCTGTCGAGCGCGGACAATCCGCCCCTGCCGGAAAGCGACCTGCTCAGCTACCTCGTGACCGGTGAACCCGCGCAGGCATTGCTGGGCAGCAACAGTGCGGCGGATCAGGGGGCGACGCTCGCGCTGCGTCTCGCCAGCAGCTACCTGTCGAGCCGCCTTGCCGGCGGTCGCTTCGATGTCGTGCAAGTGGAGCCGACATCACTTTCACCCGGTGAAGCCGCCAACCTGCGTACCAACGGGTTGGGCATCCTTGCGTCGACGCGGCTCGGCGTCGGGTTTCAGGTCGCCCGCAATACCTACCTCTCGCTCAGCGGCGGATTGTGCGGCTTGTCGCAACAGACGTCTGCGAGCGGTGACGACGCGCTGGACACATTCCGGAAAGGGCTCGGGGTCCGGGTAGAGCGACGTTTCGCGAACAGTCTGTCGGTGTCACTCGGGCTCGAGCCTGCGTCCTCAGCCGAATCCTGCGGTCGTACCGGGACGTCGCGGGCGTTCCGGCAGACGCCCTCACAAATAGGAATAGACTTCTTCCGATCCTGGACGTTTTAGGGGTCTGCTCCCTCGTCGACCACGACGGTGCAAACTGTTTCGTGGTCGGAACGAGGATCGTCAATTGTGACGCATGACGCAGATCTGCCCGTCGGTCATCAACCAGTCGATTTCCCTCTCGGACGCGCTCCGTGCCATCGATCGCGCCGAGTCGTCGGCTGCTCGTATTCAGGCAGCGGCGGGCGCATTGCATCGGTGGGGATTCGAGCACGTGCAGATCTCGCTGCGCGACGCGTCGCTCAACGTCACGCTCGTGGTCACGGAGAACGAATCCGTCGAGCGACCGAGCGAGTCGAGTCCGTCCGCGTATATCCGCGAGGCGCTACCCGGCGCGGTCTGGCGTCGTCGACTCGCGGCCATGGAGCGCTTTCGCGAGGACGAGCTGTACCTGCTCGACGGCAGCGACCCATGGGTCTCACGCGAGTTCTTTGCGACGGAGCCGGAGCCGCAGCAAGGGACGGGATGGTTGCGGACCGATCTCGTCGTGGCGTTGCTGCGTGGTGCCGAGGGCGAACTGCTTGGCATCGCGAAGATGGCGAGTCCTCGCAGCGGACTACGGCCCTCGGTCAACGACAGGCGCGAGCTCGCATCGATCGTGCGCCATCTCAGCGCCCGGTTGGCGTACGACACGTTTCGAAGTCTCGCCAAGCTCCGCGCATCGCGCCTGCAGCGGTTGCAGGAGGCGGGCGCTGCGTTCGCCAGGACGCTCGACGAGCACGAGATCGTGCGTGAGCTCGGACGCCGGGCTCTGCGCGCGACGGGTGCCGACGGTGTCGTCGTCACGGCGCCCGATCTCGACCACGACATGCTCACGACCTCGTACGCGTTCAGCCGGGGCACCGAGCGGCCACGGGGGCCCGTGCGACTGGGGGAAGGACTGATTGCCGAGGTGGCGCGCACCGGAGCCGCAGTCCGCATCGGCGATCGCGAGTCGGACCGGGCGCGACTGCGTGATGGACGCCAGGCGCCGCCATCGTTGTACGACGTCGTGGGCGACTCCGGATCAGCAGCATCGGTGCTGGCCGTACCGATGCTCGTCGGCCTCCAGCTGGTGGGCGTGCTCGCCGTGCACGCGGTCGCCACCGACGTGTTCAGCGTCGAGGAGGAAGAGATGCTTGCCACGATGGCGTCTCAGGCGGCGACGGCGATCGCCAACGCCCGGCGTTATGACGAGAGCGAGCGGGAGCGGCGCCAGACTGAAGCCCTCGCCGAGGTCGCGCGTGCCGTCAGCGAATCACTCCGGCTTGGCGAAGTGCTGCGCCTGATTCTGCGACATGCCGTGGCCTTGCTCGGGGCGGAGGGTGCATGCATCGCGCTTCGCAAGGACGAGTACGTCCACATCGTGGCTGCCGTCGGCGCAGCGGACGTGCTGGCGGGAGTGCACCTGCCGGTCGGCAACAGCCTCCTCGGTCGCGCGATGACGGGTAACGAGGTCGTGGTGTCGAACGACTTCCTGAACGAGCCGATGTCGAGCCGGTCGGTCCAGCACCTCACATCGATCCAGCGCACGGTCATTGCGCCGCTTGTGAGCGCGCGTGGCACAGTCGGGGCGATCGCCGTCCTCAATCGCGACACGCCTTTCACGACCACCGACTCACGAGTGCTGCAGCGGCTGTCGGATCATGTTGCCGTGGCGATCGTGAATGCGCGGATGTTCGAGGAGATCGAGCGCGCAACGAAGGAATGGAAGGTGGCGTTCGACACCATTCCGAGCGGGATGGTCGTGCTCGAGGACAACCTGATCATTCGCCGCTGCAACGTGCGAGCCGCTGAACTGTGCGGCATCGACATCCACAGCATGCTCGGCAAGCACTTCTGTACGGCGCTTCTTGGTGACGGTACTGTTCGTTGCGATGTCGAGAGCATCGTCGGGCGGGCCATCGCCGAGGGACACCCTGTTCGCGATACCGTGCAGGACTACACGAATGGCCGACTGTACGAGCTGTTTGCCGCACCGCATCCCGATGGCGGATGTGTACTCACGTTCGATGATGTCACGTCGGCACGCCGGCTTGCGGAGCAACACCGCAGCGTCGTCGAAACCGTATCGGATGCCATCGTCATCACGGGCCGGGATGGCCGTGTGACCTTCGCGAACGCTGCCGCGCACAAGCTCTTCAAGCGAGACTCGCTGCTCGGAGAGCATGTCATCGCGCTCACGGCGCCGCAATCGCTTGCGGAAGTGGAGCGGCGCCAGAGCGCGGCGTTTGCGGGGGCAAACCAGCGGTACGAGTGTGCGGTACAGTGTGGCGATGGCGATGAGCGCCTCGTGGCGATCAGCACCGCGCCCCAGTTCGAGCTTGGGCAGGTCACGGGAACCGTCGCGTGCCTCCGTGACATCACCGAGCAGCGTGCGGACTCCATGGCGCTGGCGCGATCCGAGGCACGCTATGCGCAGCTGGTCGAGTCGGCGAGCGATGCAATCTTCACGGTCGACCTCGACGGTCGGTTCACGTCGGTGAACAAGGGCGTGATGGACGAGACCGGCCGTACCCGCGAGGAGCTTCTTGGCGCACACTGCTCGG
>DASQZA010000262.1:0-2579 GCA_035638935.1 Gemmatimonas sp.
CGAAGCTCCAGGCCGGACGCACGCTCGTGCACGTCCACGCCGAGACGCAACCCGGGCCGGAGTTCGAGCCCGTCGAGGCCGACCTGGAGGACGTCTACTTCAGCGTCATGGCTGGTCACCACGGCGCGCGTGCCGAGCGGAATCGCCGTGACGGCGTGCTGGTGGCAGCATCGTGAGGGCCGCAGCTTCGCGCAGCGTAGCGCGCGGGGGGACGATGGCCGAAGTGTTTCGCTTCGAAGTCGAGTACCGGCTGGGGCAACCGTCGACCTGGATCTATGCCGCCGTACTTTTTGGCATACCGTTCCTGATGATGCACGCCATCAACGGAAGCAGTCAGTTCATGAATGCGCCCCAGATGGTGATGAACGCGGCGGGACTGCTCGGCGGCATCGGCGTGATCGTGAGCGCCGGCGTATTCGGCGATGCAGCCGCGCGGGATGTCGGATTGCGCATGTACGCGCTGTTCTACACGTCGCCGCTACGCGAGGCACACTACATCGTCGGACGTTTCCTCGGCGCCATTGCCGTGAACGCAGCGCTGCTCCTTGGCGTCCCGCTCGGCCTGCTGCTGGCATCGGTGATGCCGTACGCGCCGGAAGGAAAATTCGGACCCGTGCAGCTTGCCGCGTACGTGCAAGTGTACGTGCTGATGCTGCTTCCCAATCTCTTGCTGATCGGCGTGTGCATGTTTGCTGCCGCCGCGCTCACACGGCGTTCGCTGGCAACCTACGTGGGCGGGCTCGCACTGTACGTGCTCGCCACCCTCGCCGGCGACCTCACCGACGGGTTCTCGAACCGCACGCTTTCGGCGCTCGCCGACCCGTTCGGCGGCGCGGCAATCACCGAGGTGACGCGCTTCTGGACTCCGGTCGAGCGGAACGCGCGCCTGGTCGGCTGGCCGGATATCATGCTCTGGAATCGTGCGCTCTGGCTCGTCGTCGCATGCAGCGGGCTCGCACTGCTCGTCGCGCGCTTTCGCTTCGTGCAGCCGAAGGGCGCGGCGCGAGTTCTCTGGTGGCGCCGTCCTGTTGTGGACACTGCGCCGGAGCGCATCGCGCCCATCGCCGCTTCGCGCGTGAATGGTGCCGAACGTTCGTTCTCGCCCGCTACGCGTGCGCGGCAGACGCTTGCTGTTGCAGCGCGTGCGTGGCGGGAGATCGCGGCGACGAAGGTCTTCCTCGTGATCCTCGTCGGCGCGCTAGTCTTCGTCTTCATCTTCGGCTGGGACGTGGGTACTCAGGTCTTCGGCACGGCCACCTGGCCGGTCACGCACCTCATCGCCGGCACCGTGCTGAGCACCGCGCTTGGGCCGGTGATGGCTGTGCTCATCGCGATCTTCGCCGGGGAACTCGTATGGCGTGAGCGTGATGTCGGCTTGGGCGATATCGCAGACGTCGCGCCCGTGCCGAATGGCGTCGCGTTGCTGGGCCGCTTCCTCGCGCTGGTCGCCATGCTCGCCGTGCTGCAGTCCGTCCTCATGGGCGCTGGTGTACTCTTGCAGGCGCTACGCGGCTACCATCGCTACGAGCCGCTCGTGTATCTGAAGCTCCTCTTTGGGATCAAGCTCGTCGACTATGCGCTCCTCGCCGCGCTCGCGATGACAGTGCACGTGATCGTGAACAACAAGTACGTCGGCCACCTCGTCGTCGTGTTGTGCTTCGCCTTCACGATGGTCTCGGGGCTCATCGGCATTCAAAACATGATGGTCGTGTACGGCTCGGATCCGGGGTGGCAGTGGTCGGACCTGAACGGGCTCGCGCCGTTTCTGGAGGGGCTCGTCTGGTTCAAGCTGTACTGGGCGGCATGGGCGCTCCTGCTCGCCGTGGTGGCAAATCTGTTCTGGACGCGCGGTCGTGAGCGAGGCCTTGCACAGCGACTCACGATCGCGCGGCAGCGACTTGGCGGTCTAACGTTGCGGGCCGCTGCGGTGGCCGTCGGGTTGGTGCTGACACTGGGCGGCTTCGTGTTCTACAACACGCATGTGCTCAACGAGTACCGCACTCCCGACGACGTTGCGGCCTACAGCGCGGAATACGAGCGGCGCTACAAGCGCTATGCAAGTGCAGCGCAGCCAAGTCTCGCGGCCGTGCGGATGCACGTCGAGCTGCATCCCGATGAGCGCGCTGCCGAGTTGCGCGGCACGTTCAGGTTGGTGAACCGAATCGGGCGGCCGATCGACTCGCTGCACGTGACGCTGCATCCGGATGTCGAAACGCGCACGTTGGGCTTCGATCGCGCGACGCGGTTGGCGGTAGATGACAGCGCTCTTGATTATCGGATCTACGTACTCGAGCGGGAGCTGCGACCCGGAGACTCGATCGTCATGAACTTCGAAGTCGTATCCCATCCCCGCGGCTTCAACAACTCGGTGACGCCGATCCAGGTGGCGTCAAATGGCACCTACTTCGAGGGTTCGTGGCTGCCGGCGCCTGGCTACAAGGCTGGGCGTGAGATCACGGATGACGTAGTCCGACGCGAGCACGGGCTGCCACCGCGCAAGGTGTTCCCGAGTGCCGGAGACGTGGAAGCACGTGAGGCGGGCAGCGCCATCGCGCTCGTGGACGTGGAGACCACCATCG
>DASQZA010000263.1:0-3952 GCA_035638935.1 Gemmatimonas sp.
CACCCGCGTCACGCATGCGGCGCTCGAATCCGTGGGCTGCACGGTCATCGACATCGGCATGGCGCCGACGCCGACGGTGCAACTCGCCGTGGAACATCACCACGCGGCCGGCGGGCTGGCGATCACGGCCAGCCACAACCCGATCGAGTGGAACGCGCTCAAGTTCATCGGGCCGAGCGGGCTGTTTCTTTCCGCGGACGAGGGCGCGGCCATGCGTTCGCTGCTCACCAGTGGCATACCCCGCGCGACATGGGACAAGCTCGGACGGATCGAGCCGGATACCGAGGCGATCGAGCGGCACCTGACGGCCGTGCTGTCGCTGCCGTACCTGGATGTCGCCGGCATTCGTGCACGCGCATTTCGAGTTGCCCTCGACTGCTGTCATGGTGCGGGCGCGACGATCATGCCGCAGCTGCTCACGGCGCTGGGATGCGAAGTCTTCGCCATCAACATGGAAACCGACGGGCGCTTTCACCGGCCGCCAGAGCCGGTGCCTGAAAACCTCGGGGAGCTCGAGACCTTGGTCAGGGCGACCGGCGCCGAGATCGGGTTCGCGACGGACCCCGATGTGGATCGTCTCGCGCTCGTCGGCGATCAGGGAACGGCGCTCGGCGAGGACTACACGCTCGCGCTCGCGGCACGGACGGTGCTGAAGCACCGACCTGGAGCGGTGGTCACCAACCTGTCCACGAGCAAGGTCGTCGAGGACGTTGCGCGCGAGTTCGGCATGCCGTTTCACTTTGCGAAGGTGGGCGAAGTGAACGTGGCGATGACGATGCGCGACAAGGGCGCGACGATCGGTGGCGAAGGCAATGGCGGCGT
The DNA here is from genome assembly GCA_035638935.1 of Gemmatimonas sp. Lineage (GTDB taxonomy): Bacteria > Gemmatimonadota > Gemmatimonadetes > Gemmatimonadales > Gemmatimonadaceae > Gemmatimonas. Next base: position 823 of record DASQZA010000263.1, read on the forward strand.
GATCCTTCCCGAGTTGCATCTGGGGCGGGATGCGCCGGTGGGAGCCGCACTCGTGCTGCAGTTGCTGCTGGAAGCAGGGCGTCCGGTCTCGGCGCTCGTGGCTGAGCGGCCACGGTACGTCATCGTGAAGGACAAGCTCGATCGGCCGGGCGTTTCGCTCGATGCGGTGTATGCCGCACTGCGCGCGGCGTTTCCGGAAGCGACGGCGGACACACAGGATGGGCTTCGGCTCGACTGGCCGGATCGGTGGGTGCATCTGCGACCATCGGGAACCGAACCGATCGTGCGTGTGATCGCGGAAGGGCCGACAGAGGCCGACGCCAGGTTGCTGATTGCCCAGGCGCGCGAGCCGTTGCTCGCGCTGCAAGCCGTACCCGTGTGACGAGCACGACGGGAGCGTGTCGAGCTCCCGTCGTGCTGCCGGACCCTGCTGCAAACCGTTGTCAGGACACGAAGCAACTCCCCAGACCCAGACTGCTATGTGCGGAATCGTTGGATATGTCGGTGGGCGGATCGCGACGCCGGTGCTGCTCGATGGCCTCAAGCGACTCGAGTATCGCGGATACGATTCCGCGGGCGTCGCGGTGATGAACGGCAAGGGCGTGGAGACGCGCAAGGCGGCGGGCAAGATCTCGCGCCTCGAAGCGGTCATCGACCGTGATCCGCCGCTCGGCACGCTGGGCATTGCGCACACGCGCTGGGCCACGCATGGGCCGCCGACGGAAACGAACGCGCACCCGCACATGAGCCAGAACGGGAAGATTGCGGTCGTGCACAACGGCATCATCGAAAATGCCACGGTGCTCAAGGCGTCGCTCGAGAAGCGCGGGTTCGTGTTCACGTCCGATACCGACACCGAAGTGCTGTCGCACCTGATCGAGGCCGCATACGCAGGCAACCTGGAAGCGGCCGTGATCGAGGCGCTGCGCCAGGTCGATGGCACCTACGGCATCGCCGTCATCTCAAGCGACGAAAAGGACAAGATCGTTGCCGCACGCAAGGGCAGCCCACTCCTCATCGGACTGGGCGATGGCGAGTTCTACGTCGCATCGGACGCATCGGCCATTCTCGCGCACACGCGTCAGGTCGTCTATCTGGATGACGGGGATATCGCCGTCATCACGCGCGACGGCTACAAGGTGCTCGACCTCGACAACGTGACGCTCGACAAGCCTGTCAGCCGGATCGACTGGGACCTGCAGCAGATCGAACGTGGTGGCTACCCACACTTCATGCTCAAGGAGATCTTCGAGCAGCCGACCACGGTCGAGAATACCATGCGGGGCCGCCTCATTCTCGAGGAGGGCTTCTCCAAGCTCGGTGGTCTCAACATCAGCAAGGAAGATCTGCTCAAGATCGACAACATCGTCATCACGGCCTGCGGCACGAGCTGGCACTCCGCGCTGATCGGCGAGATGATGATCGAGGAGATGTGCCGAATTCCGGTGGAGGTCGAATACGCGTCGGAGTTCCGATACCGCAATCCGATCATCACGCCGACGACGCTGTGCATCGTGATGTCGCAGTCCGGCGAGACGGCTGATACGCTGGCGGCGATGCGTGAGGCCAAGCGACGTGGCGCCCGCACACTCGGCATCGTCAACGTGGTGGGTTCCACCATCGCGCGCGAAGACGACGGCGGCATCTATGTGCACGCGGGCCCGGAGATCGGGGTGGCGAGCACGAAGGCGTTCACGAGCCAGGTGGTCGCGCTCGCGCTGTTCACGCTCAAGTTGGCCCGCTTGAAGGACATGTCGGTGCAGCGTGGTCGCGAGATCGCGCAGGCGATGGCGAAATTGCCGGAGCAGATCCAGTCGATTCTCGACCGCGCAGAGGAGATCGAAGCGCTCGCGGAGGAGTTCAAGCGCGCGACCAATTTCCTGTACCTTGGCCGTGGCTACAATTTCCCGGCCGCGCTCGAGGGTGCGCTCAAGCTCAAGGAAATCAGCTACATCCACGCCGAGGGGTATCCGGCCGCGGAGATGAAGCATGGGCCGATCGCTCTCATCGACGAGATGATGCCCGTGGTGGTCATCGCACCGCACGATGCCGTGTTCGACAAGATCACGTCGAACATCCAGGAGGTGAAGGCGCGCAAGGGCAAGATCATCGCGATCACGACGCGCGAGGAGCCGGCCCTGGCGGGCAAGATCGACTACGAATTCCGTGTGCCGGAAACCGTCGACCTGCTCATGCCGATCCTGGCGAGCGTGCCGTTGCAGCTGCTCGCGTATTACATCGCGGTCAAGCGGGGCTGCAATGTCGACCAGCCGCGGAACCTCGCGAAGTCGGTGACAGTCGAGTAGGGTAGCTGCATGCTACCCATCCTCGTTGTCGCGTTCGTGGTCTTTGCCAGCGCGAGCTTCGGAGTCCAGCGGACTTCGCGACGCGCAGAAAAACCGGGGCGCTGGAGCCGCAACGGCTTGCTTGGCATCGGCACAATCAGCACGATTGTGATGGCAGGGCTGATTGCGATCGGGCAGGGAACGGCGGCATTCCTGCTGCTCGGCGTCTGGTTTCCGGGGATAGTGGCCGGCATCCTGATCGAGCGGGTCACCTATCGGCCGGCGTCATCCACGCAAGGGTAAGCGAACGGTGCGCACCCGAGCGTTTTTGAACGCTTCGGGTGCCGAATCCGCTATCTTTCGTGGATGCCCGATGACGTCGCCACCGTAGCCGAAACCGAATCTCCGGGAAGTGCAGACGGAGATGTAGCACCCCAGACCCGCCAGCAGCGCGAGATCGCGCGCCGACGGACGTTCGCGATCATTTCGCACCCGGACGCCGGAAAGACCACGCTGACGGAGAAGCTGTTGCTCTACGGCGGCGCCATTCATCTCGCAGGCTCGGTCAAGGCGCGGCGCGCAACCCGGCACGCGACGTCCGACTGGATGCAGCTCGAGCAGGAGCGCGGTATTTCGGTGACGTCGAGCGTCCTGCAATTCGAATTCGATGGCTACCAGCTCAACCTGCTGGACACGCCGGGACACGAAGACTTTTCCGAAGACACGTACCGAACACTCGTTGCGGCTGACAGCGCCGTGATGCTGCTCGACAACCGGCGCGGCGTGGAAGAGCGTACGCGGCAGCTCTTCGAGGTCTGCAAGCGGCGCCGCACGCCGATCTTCAC
>DASQZA010000264.1:0-4442 GCA_035638935.1 Gemmatimonas sp.
CGGGCGGAGTGGCGCGAGTTCAGCGAGCAGGTGACGACGTGGGAGGTGGATCGGTATCTGATGAAGTACTGATTCATGTTCGCGGACGAGCGGCGCGTCAGCGTTCTGCTCGGGCAGTGCGCGTCGTCCATTCCTGCAGACTGTGGCCGTTGCCCGGGGTTTTTTTGCGTCAATTCCGCTTCGTCGTGCTCGCGTGCCTCTGCGGATGTGCCTTGGCATCCATCAGCGCTGCTCAAGCACCCACAGCCATGGTGGATTCGGAGCACATTCGCATGCAAGCACGCGCCGTAGCGCGACATCTCTGCCAGGACAGTACAAAGTCACTTCGTGTGGTGCCGTTTCAATCGGCCCCGGATGAATCGATCGTCCCTGACATCCCTCCAGGCATATTGGGATCATTCCTGATTGAGGTGGCAGCGGTCTGCAGACCACAGTCGGCGCCGAATGCAGACTCGTGGCGCTTCGAGCTCGTCGGATTCGAGAGACGCAGGGCGGATCTGACCGGCGTGGCAATCTGGCGCATGTCATCGCCGCTCGTAGGGACAAGCTGGACAAGTGATGTCTGGCGCGCTGAGCTGACGCTTGCGAACGGAGTATGGTCGATTGCGAAGATCGAGAACACACAACACAATGTGTATCACTTGAGCAGGTAGCATTCTCGGGAATGCACGCTCGCCGCATACCGCCACGTATCCGCATTCATCTGCGACAGACCGAGCAACCCCAGATACCTCGGGCAGACGACACGTCAACGCTCGAAGGCTTTCCTGGGGGCCACCTGGCACTGGGTGCTCGAGACTGGCGAGACCAGCGCCCACGCAGTCGCTGCCGCACAGTACCTCGGTGAGCCAGCGTCACCTGAGGTGACCCGGCCCGCGAACGCGCGATGCATGGGTGGCTGAATTTCAGTGCCGAACGGTTCGGATCGCTCTCCGATCCGGCCGGTCGATCGCGGAAGAACAATTCCGCCGCACCTCAGCGAGCCATGCGTCAGACTGGTTCCTGATCGCTGCAACAAACAGGTTGAAACCAGAGCGTCACACACGTTGAAAGCGCGCGTCATTCAGCTTGATAAGAGCATCTTTCAGGGTGCGAAATCCATGCGTCAAACGCGCTGATAGCCTACGGATACCACGCGGATACGGCGGCCGTGGCATGCTTCAGCGTTCGGCAGATTCTGCACGCCAGGGATGGAGGCAGGAAGGCGCGACTCCTTCGCCGCGACGCCAGGCGAGTGGTCACGTTGCGGCAGCGATGGAGCAACTCGTGGTGCACGCGAGGCCGGCCACGTCGGGTGCACCGTGGACGACGCGGATACAAATGCGCTCAGGCGCCCGGCAGCACCAGCGTGAACGTGCTGCCCGCACCGGGAGCACTTTCCAGCGTGATCTCGCCGCCCATGCCGCGCGCAAGTTCGCGGCTGATCGAGAGCCCGAGCCCCACGCCCTGCTGACTGTCCGGCATGCGGTGCCGGTCGACCTGCACGAATGGTTCGAAGATCCGTTCGAGCTGTTCCGGCGCGATCCCGCGCCCGGTGTCGCGCACGCGGATACGCACCACGTGCTCAACGGTGTCCGGCTCACACACGAACGACACGCTGCCGCCGGCCGCGGTGAACTTGACCGCGTTGCCCAGAAGATTGAGCAGGATCTGACGCAGTTTCTCCGGGTCGGCACGCACGGACTGCAGGACCGTCGGCACACGCGCGCCCGACTGAAAATGAATGCCCTTCGCGTGCAGCTGGGGCCCGATCAGCGATTCCACGTCGGACACGAGCGACGCCAGATCCACATCGACCAGGTGATACTCGATCTGGCCGGCATCAATGCGCGCGAAGTTGAGGATGTCCGTGACCAATGCGGTGATGTGCTGGTTCGCGAGCGCGATGCGTGCCAGATCAGCGCGCTGGTGTTCGGTCAAAGGACCACGGAGCTCGAGGAGCAAGAGGTCGGTGTATCCGGCGATGGCATTGAGCGGCGTGCGGAGCTCGTGACTCATGGTGGAGAGGAACTGGCTCTTCGCCGCATTCGCCGCCTCCGCGGCATCACGCGCAGCGGCGGCAGCGCGCGATGCCTCCTCGAGCGCGTGCTCGGCACGGCGTCGCTCGGTGACATCCTGCACGACGGCGATGACCGCACGTCGCCCTTCGTACGGGACATCGCGCAGGAAGACCTCCACCTCGATGATCGCGCCGGACTTGACCCGGTGCCGAAACACCCCGTGCGACTGCCCTTCCGGGTGCAGCGCGTGCGCGTGGGCGAGCATGCGCGGGATGTCCTCCGGCGGGCGAATGTCGCGGATCGTCATCGCGAGGAACTCCTCGCGCGTGTACTGGTAATGCCGGATCGCCGCTTCATTCACGTCGAGGAACGCCAGCGTCTCCGCGTCGAACACCCATTTCGGGACGGGAGACAAAGTGAACAGCTGTCGCGCCAGCGCCTCCGAGACTTCCGTTCGTGAACGGAGCTGCGCCGTGGCTGCGTCGTCCGCGCGCAAGCGCGCCACGCGCAGTTCGATCTCGCGCTGCGCTGACGTCGCCAGTGTGGTGAAGGTCTCGACTTCGTCACCGGTCCACTGGCGGGGTCGTGTGTCGATGGCTGCGAAGCACCCTATGCGCTTGCCATCGACCTCGACCGGTACGCCGATGTAGGCCGCGATGCCCATCGTGCGGGTGCCATGGAGGTCGCGGTATCTCGGATCGGCCGCGACCTCGGGAATGACCAGCGGAGAGGGCGAGGCCACCGCGTAGTGACAGATCGTCGGTCCCGAGTGTTCGTGAAGACGATCCGACGGCTGACCAAGCCCATACGAGCTCTTGTAGACGTCGCGATCGACGTCGATCAACGAGAGGAACGTGACCGGCACGCCGAGGAGCCGAGCGGAGAGTCGCGTCAGCTTGTCGAAGACCTCATCCGGCGCCGCATCGAGGAGGCCGCTGGCGTGCAGCGACGCAACGCGCGCGGGGTTTCTCACGGCCGCCCTCGCGGCGGCAGCCGCACCGGCAGCCGTGCCGCCTGCGAACATCACGGGCTCCGTGTGCTCCTCCGTGTCACGTCGATCCGGCATGCCGCAACGTGATGGACGTCGCCAGGGTCGGCAAGGCAGAACTGCCGGCAGCAGAAGTGCGCGTGTCACGGACGGTCGGGGGCAACGTGTCGTCGCTGACGGCGTGCGAACTGCACGACCGGCACAGGACGCCGACGTCGTTCTGACTGACGACGTGCAGCTTCCACGGTGCGCGGGCACCGCAGCGCCTGTTTTCACCCGCCATCACCCACTCGGAGACATTCGTACCGACCTGCGCCTTTCCTTCCGGAGTAGATGGGTGCATCATGTCGGCGCCAGACGATGCCGTCGCACTTTCCAGTCGCCGTGGAGCACCGGATCAGCCGTGAACCGTCGCAGCGATCTCGCGTTCGTCCGCCGCGCCTCGTTCACCGTGGCGTGCCTGTCAGCACTTGCCGTTACAGCAGATGGTCAGCGTGCGAATCGCTACGCCGTCGACATCGGCACAGGCAACGTCGACTGGCTGTCGCGCGGAGCATGGGGGCCAACGGTGTCCGTCCAGGCGCGCTTCCGCAACGAGTCGCGACTGGCCGTGATCGCGGGACTGCGCGGCACGTTCAACCTCCACTCGGGGCGCGATGGGGAGTCGCGGCGTGACGACGTGATGACCGCGCTGCTGGGGCTCGAGACACCATTGTTCACGGGTCGACGCACCACCGTGCATGGTTCGGTCAGCGGCGCCTTCTCCCGATACCGCTCCTCCTATCGCAGGACGATTCCGTCGAACGTGGAGGAAGGCGCCTACGACGGACTGACGTGGCCCAGTGCGATCGTCGGACTGCGTGCGGAGTTCCTGCGCGACGCGCCCGTCAGGCTGTCACTCCGCGGTGACGTTCGCCCACGCTTCGTGAATCGGCGAACACTGAATCCGACGTTCGGGATCGGCGTCACGTTCTAGCGGGAGAGTGTCCACACCTGGGTCGTCGCAACGCGGTTTCTCCCAGAGTGCGACAGGCGGGAGAACACACATCGCTCGGCGCATCGACAGTCAGTGGCTGCGCTTCCACTCCAGCAGCGCGCGCTCGGCGACGAACCCGGCGAAGACGACGCCGATGCGTGTCGCGATGAAGGAGAGGGTCTGGCTGCGTGTCTCGCGCTCGGGGCGCCAGGTGGCGGACAGCGCAGTCGCCGCGACGGTGCTGACGAGGAACGGCACGTTCGCGCGGCGGACGTCGTGCCCATCACGCGCCGTGAATGTCCGCACCACCGCGCAGGGCAGCAACGACCGGCCCGTGCAGGGCGCGTCATCGGGGCGATAACCGGTGGCACGGCCGACGAGCGCATTCGAGCCGGCCTGCGCGATGTAAAAACCCGTCTGGTCGGCGACACGCTTGCCGAAACCGCCGATGGTGCGCGGCCAGGCCTTCGGCGTGTGG
>DASQZA010000265.1:0-26999 GCA_035638935.1 Gemmatimonas sp.
CATGTACTCCGGGTACCATTGCCGGCGCCATTTCGCCCACGAGCCCGGCATCCAGCCACTCCGGCGTCAGAAGAGACCCGGTTGCTGTACTGGCATGCTCAGCCACGAATCGCCGCGTGATCTCCGCTACGGCGCGCACTCAGCTCGACGCGCCTGATGCGCGCACCGAGGGCGCCCAATCGCTCTTCGACACGCTCGTAGCCGCGCTCGATCTGCTGCGCATTGTTGATGGTGCTGGTGCCTTCCGCGCAGAGTGCCGCGAGCAGCATTGCCATGCCGGCCCGGATATCCGGCGACTCCACCGTGTTGGCGCGCAGTCGCGTCGGCCCCGACACGATGACGCGGTGCGGATCGCACAACACGATGCGCGCGCCCATCGAAATGAGTTTGTCGACGAAGAACAGGCGCGATTCGAACATCTTTTCGTGCACGAGGATCATGCCTTCGCACTGCGTGGCAGCGACGATCGCAATCGACATGACGTCAGCCGGGAACGCGGGCCACGGCTGGTCTTCGAGCTTGGGCACGTGCCCACCGAGATCGCTCTGGATGACCCGCGACTGCTCCGCCGGCACGATGAGATCGTCGCCCTCGATCGTGCACGTGATCCCGAGCCGTTCGAACCCCATCAGCGTGCTGCGCAAGTGTGCGACGCCGGCATTCTGAATGCGGAGTTCGGAGCGCGTGACGGCCGCGAGTCCGATGAACGAACCCACCTCGATATGGTCCGAGCCGATCGTGTGCGTCGTGCCGCGCATCGCACGCCCACCGTGCACCGTGTAGACGTTCGAGCCGATTCCCTCGATCGAGGCTCCCATCGCGACCAGAAAATTGGCGAGATCCTGTACATGGGGCTCGCTCGCCGCATTGCGCAGGACGGTCGTACCCCGCGCCATGACCGCGGCAACGAGTGCATTCTCCGTGGCCGTGACGCTTGGCTCGTCGAGGAAGATGTCGGCGCCGACGAGTCCCCGCGTGCGGAACGTGAATCGTTCGCCGAGCTCGTACTCGGCTCCGAGCGCGGCCAGCACGTGGAAGTGCGTATCGAGACGACGACGCCCGATCACGTCGCCGCCCGGCGGCGACAAGGTTACTTCGCCGCAGCGTGCCAGCAACGGTGCGGCGAGCAGGATCGACGCCCTGATGCGCGCGCACAGGACCGGATCGAGGTCTGCGGCTCGCAGTTCGCGCGCGTGGATGCGCAGCGTGTTTGCGCCGAGCCACTCGCACTCCGCGCCGGTGCTGCGCACGAGATCGACCAGCGTCTCGATGTCCCGGATACGCGGCACGTTCTCGAGGATCACCGGTTCATCGGTGATGAGTGCGGCGGCCACGATGGGTAGCGCGGCATTCTTATTGCCTGCCGGACGAATGGTACCCGACAGGCGCTGGCCGCCTTCGACGACGAACTGGACGGCTGACATGCAGGCTCGGTTGGGCGCGGGAAATGACGTGATGGCCTGTCGGGCAGACCGTTGCCGGTGATCCCGCAAATATGCGGGGTCACCGTTCCGAAGGATCACCGAGTTCAGAGTCCAGCGTCAAGCGCAGACACCGTCGTTGCTTGACCCCTCTCTCGGCACGGTGTAGATCAATCCCATGGCCTTTTCGCATGTGCTGACGGTCGGACTGCTCCAGGCTGCGGCAGCTCCCGACACCATCGTCGCGCGAATGATACCGCAGCGCGACTTGTTCGACTGGACCAGCGGCATCCTGCAAGTGATCGTGCTCGTCCTGGGCGTTGGAATGCTCGTGACGCTCATCCTGCTGCTGCTGTCCGTTCGGGCGGCAGTCAACAAGGCCCATGAGGCCATCGAACGGCTGTCTGCGGAGACGAAGCCTCTGCTGAAGCGTGCGACGGACATCGCGGACGACGCTCGCGAAGTGGTTGCGATGGTGCGTACCGACGTGGAGCGCGTGAGCGAAGCGGCAACGGCCGTCACGGAGCAGCTGATCAGCGCCGCCGACGTGACGTCGCAGCGCATAGACGAGGTGAACGCGGTCATCGATGTCCTGCAGGATGAATTGGAGGACACTGCGATCGCAACGGTCTCGGCCATACGCGGTGCACGCGTCGGTGCACGTGCGCTTGGTGACCATTTCATTCCGTCGCGCCGAGCGGGTGACGCGCTGGTGGCAGCCGGCGACGCCGACGATGCATTCGACGATGAGTTCGACGACGAGCTCGCCGACATGGACGCGGACCTGGAAGACGAATTGCGCGACGAGCGGCGTGACGACGGCCTGCGCACCGAGGCACGTCCTGCGTAGGTGGACTGTGCCAGCGGCGATTGCGATCGTGCTCGCCCTCGTGCTTGTCCCGACCCCACTGCTCGCCTGGACCCCTGGCACTCACGTGTTCCTTGGCGATGCGGTGCTGCGAAACCTTGGCCTGCTTCCGGGCAGCATCGCCGAGTTACTTGCCGCTTTCCCGGCTGATTTTCTGTACGGGTCGATTGCGGCTGACACGAGCATTGCCAAGAAGTACGCCGAGGTCGGACGGCACTGTCATTCGTGGCGCATCGGTCTCGAAATCCATGACGAGGCGAAAGAACCGCCGCTACGCGCCTTCGCGCTTGGCTACCTGGCGCATCTCGCGGCCGACGTCGTGGCACACAACTTCTACGTGCCGCGACAGCTCGCCGTCACCTCCAGCACCACTGCACTCGGACACAGCTACTGGGAAAGTCGCGTCGACACGCATCTGGGTGATCCATGGCCGCGTCGCGCGCGGGAGCTGCTGTCCATCGATCACTCGCCTGCCGACCACCATCTCGATCGCATCCTGAGCCCAACGCTCTTCGGTACACCGACCAATCGCCGCATCTTCCGGGGCATGGTGTACGTGACCGACACGGACTCGTGGCAGCGCATCTTCCAGCTCGTGATGGAGAACAGTCGCTGGGATCTTAGCGACAGCGATGTCTCGCGTTACATGACACGCTCGTTCGAGTACATCATCGACCTGATGCAGCAGTGGGATCAGAGCGAGCCATTTCGCTTCGATCCATCCGGCGACGAGCCGCTGCGGGCGGCCAAGAAGGTGCGGCGCCTTGCGCGACGCCAAGGTGGAGACGTGCGCGCGGCGATGGAAGCGGATCGGATGTTCGGAATGCCTCCGACGCTCCTGCGACATAGCGCGTCGCTTGGCGAGCCGCTCTTTCAGCCGCTGGTGCGCGCGGCCAAGAGCTGATTCACCTTGCGCGGGTCTGCTGCCCCTCGCGATTTCTTCATGACGTGCCCAACGAGCACACCCAGCAGCTTCACTTCCCCGGCAAGGAAGCGATTGGACTCGGTGGGGAACTCGACGAAGACCTGATCGATCCACTCGACGAGCGCGCCGTCGTCACTGACCTTGAGCAGCCCCTCCCGTCGGGCGAGGTCCATTGGCTCCCCGACGGCGTGCTCCATGATCCCGAACAGCTGACGCGCCGCGCTGTTCGACAGGTCTCCATTGGCCTCCAGACGAATCAGCGCCCCGAGTCGGGCCGGCGTGACGGGATGCTGCGCAATGGTGAGCCCGGAGGTGTTCAGCGACGCCAGTACGGTGCCCAGAAGCCAGTTGGCCGCGCGACGGGCGTCGCCGCCTGCCTCAACGACTGCTTCGAAATGTGCAGCGAGCGCGCGACTCACGGTGAGTTGCTCGACCTCGACGGCACCCAGCCCATAGCTCCCCATGAAGCGCGTGCGCTTGGCTGACGGCAATTCCGGCAGCGCCGTGCGCTGCTGCTCGATCCACTCTCGTTCGAGCAGCAGTGGTGGAAGATCAGGTTCCGGAAAGTACCGATAATCGTGGCTGCCTTCCTTGCTGCGCGCGGGTCGCACGCGGTTGTGGACGTCGTCCCACAACAGCGTCTGCTGTTCGACGGTCCCTCCAGCTTCCAGGATGGCGCACTGTCGCGCGTACTCGACGTCGATGGCGCGCTCGACGTTCGAGAACGAATTCAGATTCTTGATCTCGGTCTTCGTACCGAGTGCAGTCGTCCCGCGAACCCGCACCGAGATGTTCACGTCGACCCGAAGCGAACCCTCCTCCATGTTCGCGTCGGACACCTCGGTGTACTCGAGGATCTGCTTCAGCGTGCGGAGGTAGCCACCCGCCGCAGCTGCCGACCGGATCTCCGGCTCCGAGACGATCTCGACGAGCGGCGTCCCCGCGCGATTGAGGTCGATGGCTGAAAAACCGGCGAAGCGGTCGTGCACCGACTTGCCTGCGTCCTCCTCCATGTGCACACGCGTCAGCGGCACCAACACGGGTTCGTCGCCAGCACGAAGACCGGTGTCGACCGCGCCGCCGGTGGCCAGCGGACGATCGAATTGCGAGATCTGATAGCCCTTGGGCAGATCGGGGTAGAAATAGTTCTTGCGCGCGAACACGGATGTGGTGTGCACCGTCGAACCGAGTGCGAGGGACGCCTGGGTCGCGAGGGTGACCGCATTCGCATTGAGCACCGGCAACGCGCCCGGCAGCGCCAGGCATACAGGGCAGGTGTTCGCATTGGGCGCATCACCAAAGCCGGTCGCGCAGCCGCAGAACAGCTTGGAGGCAGTCTTGAGCTGGCAATGCACTTCGAGGCCGACGACGAGTTCGTAGTCGGTCACTCGTGCGCACTCCGTCCGAGCGCGCGCTCGAGCGCGGCAGCGATGCGAAACATGGTGCCTTCCTCGAAGTGTGGCGCGAGTAGCTGTCCGCCCACCGGAAGGCCGTCGACTCGACCGATCGGCTGCGACATGCCGGGAATCCCAGCGAGATTGGCCGTCACCGTGAAGATGTCGCTCAGGTAGAGCTCATACGGATCCGAAACCGCACCGATCGGAAAGGCCACGGTGGGCGCTGTCGGGGTGAACAGCGCATGCACGCCCGAAGCGAACACGCGGGTGAAGTCGCGCCGAATGCGCCGTCGAACCTCCTGCGCGCGCAGGTAGTAGGCGTCGTAGTAACCGGCGCTGAGTACGTAGGTGCCGAGCATGATGCGGCGAACCACTTCCGGGCCGAAGCCGCGAGAACGCGTGGCCTCGTACATCGCGCGCAGGCCGTCGCGTTCGACGCGCATGCCGTACCGAACACCGTCGAAGCGCGCGAGGTTGCTCGAGGCCTCTGCGGGGGCGACGATGTAGTAGACCGGAATCGCCAGGTCGGTGTGCGGGAGCGACACGTCACGCACCTCGGCACCGAGCGCTCGCAGTGTCTCTGTGGCATGCTCGCACACCGCGCGGATTCCAGCATCAAGCGATGCGGGGAAGTACTCGCGCGGCCGACCGATCACCAATCCGGCCAGCGGGTGATCGGTCAGCGCACTGTCGCGGGCACGAAACGACGCCGCGCCGACTGAGCAGCTCGTGGCGTCGTAGGGGTCGGCACCGGCGATGACCTCGAGCCCCAGCGCAGCGTCGTCGACCGTGCGGCCGAATACTCCGACCTGATCGAGTGACGAAGCGAATGCCACGAGCCCATGACGGCTCACGCGCCCATACGTGGGCTTCACGCCCACCACGCCACAAAATGCAGCAGGCTGCCGAACAGACCCTCCCGTTTCCGATCCGAGCGCGACGCGCACGATGCCTGCCGCGACCGCGGCCGCGGATCCGCCGGACGAACCACCCGGGACACGACTCTGCGACAACGGATTGCGCGTCGGACCAAACGCGCTGTTCTCGGTGGACGATCCCATCGCGAACTCGTCCATGTTGGTCTTGCCGATGATCGCTGCACCTGCTGCGCGCAACCGCGCGACCACCGTCGACTCGAACGGGCTGACGTATCCGTCGAGGATGCGCGAGCCACAAGACGTCGGCATGCGCAACGTCGCGATGTTGTCCTTCACGACCACCGGCACGCCAGCAAGCAGCCCGCTTGCACCCTGATCGAACTCGTTCGCCGTTTCGATGTCGCGGTGCAGCACGGCGTTGAGGGCAGACGCCCCGGCCTCGGCGCGCTCGATTGCCGCAAGTGCCGCGCGCACGGCCGCGCCGGGGGCAACGCGGCCGTCGCGCACCCCCTCCGCGAGATCTGCAGCGCTCACGTCGAGCAACGCGGCGTTGCTACTCATGCGTCGACAACCGCGGCACGAGGAAGAACCCGTCTTCGTAGTTCGGGGCGAACGATGCGCGCTCCGCGGCCAGCGGGAGCGGCGACGCGATGTCGGCCCGCAAAAGCACTGCGTCAGCCTGGGCATCGAGCGCCGTGTCGGCGTCCAGGGCTTTGTCGGAATCTTCGATCGTCATGTCGACCGCCTGCAGAACATCCATGTGCGCCAGGATTCCGTTCAGCTCGCGCACAAGGGTTTCCGTGCGCGCATCGTCGAGTTCCAGCCGCGCCAGTGCCGCGATGTGTCGCACATCCTGCTCACTCACCGACATCAGTCGACCGCCGGTTCGAGTTTGGCTTGCGCCAGCACAAGTGTCTTGCGGCCCACGTCGGCGTCGTCGAAGTCGATGCGCACTTTCGCATCGCGGCCTGACCCCGTCAGTTCGGCGATCGTGCCACTGCCGAATTTCGCGTGTCGCACGCGCGCGCCGACTTCCAGTACCGGGGTATCCTGCGATTCGTACTCTGGCTCCGGGATCGAAGGGCGTTGCGCGCCGCGGTGCGACGTTCCCCATCCGGAGGGCGCCTTGCCGAACGCCGGTTCGTCCGTCGTCTTGCCACCGCGTGTGGATGCACTGCCGAATGGGCCGATCGAGCGACGGGGGCCAGTGGTGCTGCCACCGCTCCCACCGCTGCTGTAGCTGCTCCGGCCCCATGCCTCAGTGCCCGAGTTTCCAGCCGACGCCGGACGCCCCGCGCCGCCGTAAGCGTTGCGTCCTTCGGTGCGCGCCCGCATGGTCTTCTGGCGTTCGGCCAGCGCTGGCGTGACCGCGCGAAGAAACCGCGACGGCATCGAGATCATGAGCTCTCCGTTGCGACGACGTTGCTCTGCGGTCGTGAGGTACAGCTTCTGTTCTGCGCGGGTGATTCCCACGTAGAACAACCGGCGCTCTTCCTCGAGTTGCTTGGGATCCTCCGCAGCACGCGCAAGCGGAAACAGGCCGTCTTCGAGGCCCGACACGAACACCACCGGAAACTCCAGGCCCTTCGCGTTGTGCATCGTCATCATCGTGACGGCATCGGCGTTCGGATCGAGCCGGTCGATGCCGGCGACCAGCGTCGCGCGCTGGAGGAAGTGATCGAGTGGGGTCAGTCCGACTTCGCCGCCTTCATCGGCCACCACCTCAGCGGCGCCGGCGACCATTTCACGAACGTTCTCCAACCGTTCGACACCCTCTGGTCCCTCTGCCTTGAGATGGTCGGCGTACCGGATACTCTCGATGAGATCGCGGAGAAGTTCATCCACGGCCGCGTCGAGCGCCGATGTGCGCAGGCGATTGACGAGCGCGCTGAATTCCTCGATGGCCGCGCGCGCCGCCGGCCGCAGGGAACCGAGTACGTCCGCCCGTGTGGCGATCGAGAGCATGGAGACGCCTTCGGTCAGCGCCTTCTCCGTCAACAGCGCCACGGTCGCATCACCCAGGCCGCGTCGTGGGACCGTAACCGCTCTCCGAAACGCCTCGTCGTCCGCCGGATTGGCGATGAGTTTCAAGTACGCCATCAGATCGCGGATCTCACGCCGGTCGTAGAAGCGGACGGCCCCCACGAGCCGGTAGGGTATGCCACGACGGCGGAATGCGTCTTCCATCGCGCGGCTCTGCGCGTTGGTCCGGTAGAGAATGGCGAAGTCGCGTCGCTCGCGATTCTCGCGGGACGCGCGATCGAGGATGATCTCCGAGATCACGTCTGCCTCGTCGCGCTCGTCGAGCGTCTGCAGCAGCGTGACCGGCTCACCGGCCGGCAGCGTGGCGCGCAGCGTCTTGCCACGACGCTCCGTGTTCTCCTCGATGACCGCGTTCGCCAGCGAGAGGATGTTGGGTGTCGAGCGATAGTTCTCCTCGAGGCGGACGATGCGCGCACCGGGGAAGTCGCGCTCGAAGTCGAGGATGTTGCGGATGTCGGCGCCGCGCCAGCCATAGATCGACTGATCGTCGTCACCGACGACCATCACGTTCCCATGTCCGCCACCCATCAACGACACGAACCGGTACTGGGCAGCATTGGTGTCCTGATACTCGTCGACCAGCACGTAACGGAAACGGCGCTGGTAGTGCGATCGCAGCGCCTCGTCCCGCTCGAGAGCGCGCACTGGCAGGACGAGCAGATCGTCGAACGTGACGGCGTTCGCGCGTTCCAGTGCTGACTCGAAATCCCCGTAGACGCCGGCGACGGCCTGCGTGAAGACATCCCGCGCCATCGTCGAGTACTCGCTCGACGACACCAGTGCGTTCTTCGCATCGGAGATTGCACCAAGCACCGCCTTTGGCGCCCACTGCTTCGGATTGACGTTGCGACGCTCCATCACACGTTTCACGGCTGCGATGGCGTCGTCCTCGTCGTAGATGGTGAAGTTCGGCTCGCGTCCGACGAGCGGTGCCACCCCGCGCAGCAGCCGGGCGCCGAGTGCGTGGAAGGTGCCGCACCACATCCCCTTGGGCTCGTGTCCGAGTTGACGTGCGATGCGCTCCTTCATCTCGCCGGCAGCCTTGTTCGTGAACGTCACCGCCAGCACTTCGTGCGGCGCGACACCGCGGTTGCCGATCAGCCGAGCGATGCGCGTCGTCAACACCTTCGTCTTGCCGGATCCTGCCCCGGCGAGCACCAGCATCGGGCCATCGTCGTGCGCGACCGCCTCGCGCTGGGCGGGATTGAGCCCACGCGTTGCAACGTCCATGTCGATTCCTGCACGCGCTGGCGGCGCTGGCGCATCGAACAGTGATCCGGTCCAACCCGTCGTTGTCATGCAGGCAAGATAACGTCGAACGCCGCGCCAGTGGTCGTATCCGCGAGCAGCAGCTTCCCGCGATGATTCTCGTGCACGATGCGTCGCGACAACGACAGTCCGATGCCCCATCCATGCTGCTTCGTGCTGAAGCCGGCGTCGAAAATGCGCTTGCGGAGCGCCCATGGCACGCCTGGCCCATCGTCGAGCACACGAATACGCACGCCGCCTTCCGGAAGCGGGTGTGCCGAGACAACGACGTTGCCGTCGCGCCCGCCGAGCGCGTCGATCGCGTTCTTGATGAGCACTTCCAACACCCACTCCAGCAGGACGCCATCACCCCGGACGAGCAGCGGTTCATCGGGATGCTCCGACACGATGCGAACCGTGCGTGCCAGGGTGGGCGCGCGCGCGGCGAAGTACGCCGCGAGACGGTCCACGAGCGCTGCACAATCGACGTCGTCGTTCCGGCTCGGCCGACCGATCCGTTCGAAACGATGCGACACACGTTCCAACCGCTGGAGATCCTGCTCCATCGCGGTCAGCGCACGAACGCCGCTGCGGGTGGAGACCTCTTCACGCAACAGCTCGAGCCATCCCGCCAATGCCGACAGCGGGGTACCCAGCTGGTGGGCGGCCTCACGCGCCATGCCGGCCCATACCTTCTCGCGTTCGGCACGTCCGCGTTCCAGCAGCGCATACAACCCGAACAGCAGCAGCAGCACGATTCCAATGGCCTGCATGACCGGAATCACGCGCAGTCCGCGTACGATCGGGCTGTCACCGTAATGCAGTCCCTGCACGCCCGGGATCACGATAGGCGGGTTCTGCCGGTCGAGCTCGGCGACGTACGCCTTGGTGCGCGGTCCATCGAGCGGTTCTTCGAAGGGCAGATTCGCCACGGCCGTCACGCGCCCGCGGCTGTCCGTGACCACGAGCGGCAGCCCCGACTGGACGATGTCCCCTGAGAGCTCGAAGGCGAGATCGATCGCCAGATCGACCTCGCCCTTCTCCACCGACGCCGTGTCGAGTAGCACGTTGTACACGCGCGAGTACAGCTGGCCCTGCACCGCCGCCGCTGTCCGAAGCTCCGTCACTACGTGCTGCGTGTATGCGACGTACCACGCCAGCAGGCCAAAGACACCGAGCGCGACCAGCACCACCGGCAAGCGACGGCGCATGCCGTTTCGCATGCCGTTTCGCATGTGGTTATGCGAGCGAGCGACGACCGAGATACGGCTGCAGCGCCTCCGGCATCAGCACCGAGCCGTCGTCCTGCTGGTAATGCTCGAGCAGGCATGCGATGATGCGGGAGAACGCGAGCGCGGAACCATTGAGCGTGTGCACGAAGCGCGGCTTCTCGCCGGGCGCTCCCCGGAACCGGATGTTGGCCCGGCGCGCCTGGAAGTCTCCGAACACACTGCAGCTCGACACCTCGAGCCACTTGCCGACCGCCGGTGCAAAGACCTCGAGGTCGTACGTCTTCGCGCTACCGAATCCCGTGTCGCCCGCCGCCAGCAGCACCACGCGGTACGGCAGGCCGAGGCGCTGGAGAATGACCTCCGCATGCGCGGTGAGCGCTTCGAGCTCCTGCAGCGACGTCTCCGGCGTCGCGTAGCGCACCAGCTCGACCTTGTCGAACTCGTGGACGCGCAGCAGCCCGCGCGTGTCCTTCCCGGCTGATCCGGCTTCGCGCCGGAAACAGGCGCTGAATGCGCAGAAGCCGCGTGGCAGATCGGCCACGTCGAGGATCTCGTCGCGATAGAGGTTGGTGACCGGCACTTCGGCAGTGGGGATGAGAAACATGTCCTCCCCCTGCAGCGCGTACATGTCGTCCTCGAACTTCGGCAACTGCGCCGTACCCGTCATCGAAGCGCGATTGACGACGAGCGGGACCCAGCACTCCTCGTATCCGTGCTCGGTGGTGTGAATATCGAGCATGAGATTCATCAGCGAACGCACGAGACGCGCACCGGCGCCCCGATAGACGATGAACCCCGACCCACTGATCTTGGCACCACGCGGAAGGTCGATCACACCGAGTCGTTCACCCACCTCCCAGTGCGGCTTCAGCGATGCTCCGTCTTCTCGCGGAGTGCCCCAGCTGCGCACCACTGTGTTGTGCTCCTCGCCGCCCGCGGGCACGTCAGCGAGCGTGATGTTCGGCAGTTCGAGCAGCAACGACTGCACTGCGGCTTCACTCGCACTCCGTCGCGTCTCGAGCTCCGCGATCGCACCCCCGACGGCACGTCCCTCGGCGATGAGTTCAGCCGCATCGGCACCGGACTTTCGCAGCCCGGCGACCTCCTGGGCAATCTTGTTGCGGCGCGCCTGCTGTGCCTCGAGTTCGGTGATCGCAGCGCGGCGCTCGCGCTCCAGGGATTCCGCGTGCTCGAGCAACGGGGCGAGGTCATCGAGCTTCCCGCGTCGGCGCATGCCGTCCCGCAGAATGTCCAGCTGGTCGCGCAGCAGGCGAATATCGTGCATGTCGGAATGAGAGGGCGAGCGGAACTGCGACGAGGCTCAGTTTTTCGGAAGGCCTTCGGTGAGGGCCCGATAACCGCAGTTCCGGTTGACCAGGGAGCTGAACACGATGCGCCGCTCAGCGAGGATAACGCTGTCGACGGCGAGCTTCGCGTAATACGGCTCGCCGTACACACACGGCGCCGAGGTGATCTCGAAACCGATCGTCTCGCCGACCGCAAGCACCGCGACCGAGTCGTAAGCGTACCCCCGATCCGGTGCACGCCCGATCGAGCCAAATGCGCCGGTGAGACGGAGCACGCCGATCGATGGCGAGCCTTGCGGGGCATTGGGCACCACGGCACGCACCGGCATGACGCGCACCCGCCCATCGGGCGCGATATCGAATGCCACGTCGAAATTCACGGCGCCCGACGGCAGGATCTGCGGACGCACCAGCGCCTCGGAGGTGAACTGGTATGCGGCCGGCAATGCCGTCGACGATCCACTGAGCGCGTAGACGCTGTAGCTGCGAACGACGTTCGGTGAATTCGCCGGGGACGTCAGGCCGTCACCGCCGCCACAGGCTGCAGCGACTGCGACAAGCGCCGCCGCGGCTGCGAGCAACGGGGCGCGCTCCGGCACGCCAACGGACGAATTTCGAACCGGAAATGACAGAGCGCGCTGCGTTGAACGGAGCGCGCCGGCGATATGATGCAGCAGGGTAGTCCCCATGGCGTTTGCGAGTTATTGCGTGCTGCAGGTTACCGCTCAACTCGTGTTCCGGCAAGCGGTTGGTCGCTTGACTTCACCCCGTGCCACGGCCAGCGTTCCCGCATGCCGACCATTCGAGATCTCGTGAGTGCATTACGTCGCCGGGACGGCGTCCATGCGGCTGTCGTCCTTGGCCGCGACGGGCTGCTCATCGATGGGGCATCTGACGGCGCGCTCGATCCCGACGGCCTGGCGGCCCACGTCCCGCCAATGGTGGCGGCGGCCATCGACATGGGGCGCGCGGCGGGCCGAGGAGATTTTGGCCTCATGGTGCTGGAGTACAGCGGCGGCACCGCAATCGTGACGGCCGCGTCGTCGGATGCGCTGCTGCTCGTGCTGCTCGACGGCACGGCAAACCTGCCGGCATTGATGTACGATCTGCGACGCCACCGCGCGCAGATCGCGGCGCTAGTCTGACGAGCGCGCGTTGACCGGTCCCGCCGTGACGACGGCTCGCGTGCTGGTCGTCGACGATGAGCCGCACATCGGCCAGATCATCCGGACCCGGCTCGAGCAGGGGCCGTTCACGGTGATGCTTGCCGGCGACGGGGGCGAAGCGCTCGCGCTGCTGGCGCAGCATGACGATACCCGGCTCATCGTGCTCGACCTGATGCTCCCAGGCATGAGCGGCCTCGAGGTCCTGCGCACGTTACGGCAGGACGACCGGTGGCGTGCCCTTCCCTGTCTCGTGTTGACGGCCGCCGGTCAGGATTCGCACTTCCGCGAAGCGCAGGCCCTGGGCGTTGCCGACGTCCTCACCAAGCCGTTCAGCCCGCGCCGCCTGTTCGAACGAGTGCTGGCGCTCACCGTCCCAGTCCAGCACGACGCATGAACCGTTGGAACGTGATACTCGCCGGCGGCGTCGGTTCGCGCTTCTGGCCGCTTTCGACACCGGAGCGGCCGAAGCAGCTGCTGCCGTTGATCACGGCTGCACCCATGTTGCGCGATACGCTCGATCGCATGGCCGCGATTGCGCCACCCGAGCGGACGCTCGTGCTCACGAATGCGTCGTTGCGCGATGCGATCCGCGAACTCGAGCCATCGCTGCCGCCGGAGAACGTGATCGCCGAACCGCGTCCGGCGGGCACGTGCGCTGCGCTTGCGTGGGCTGCCCGCTCGATCGCCGCTCGCGCCGGCGACGATGCCGTGATGATCTGTGTGCACGCGGACTGGGCCATCGGTGATGTGCCGGCGTTCCAGTCGACGCTGGCAGCCGCAGCAGATCTCGCGGTGCGGGAACGTGCGCTCGTGACTGTCGGAATCGTTCCTTCACGTCCCGACCCCGGGTTCGGCTACATCCAGCCGGGTGCCCCGGTCGGCGACGATCATGGAACGGGTGCCTGCCGCGTGCAGCGCTTCGTGGAAAAACCCGATCGCGTTCGCGCCGCGGAAATGGTCGACGCGGGCTACCTGTGGAACTCGGGCATCTTCGCGTGGCGCGTTGGAGATCTTCTCGAAGAAATTCGCGTGCACACGCCGGAGGTGCAGCCCGCCCTCGAAGCCGCGGGTGACAACCTCCAGCAGTTCTTCGCAACGACTGCATCCGTCGCAATCGATGTCGGAGTGCTGGAGCGAAGCAGCCGCGTGCTGGTGATGCCGGGACGGTTCGGCTGGGACGACGTGGGCACGTGGGCGGCGCTCCACCGCGTTCGTGCGCACGACGCAGGTGGCAACGCAACACATGGGCGCGTGCACACGCTGCGTGCCTCCAACAACGTGGTGCACGCCGACCATGGCGCCGTCGTGTTGTACGGTGTGAGTGACCTCGTCGTCGTGGCGCAGGATGGTCTCGTCATGGTGACAACGCGCGACGGTGCGGCTGATCTCAAGGCCCTGCTGGACTCGCTGCCCGACGATCTGCGAGATCCGTGACGTCCAGCGACGTGGACATCCAGCCCACGCTCATCCTCTACGACGATGCGACGGCGCGACGCTTCGAGCCTTTCGCTTTCTCGCGTCCGCTGGGGGAAATGCGTGCGGGCGCCCCGCTGATTCGCGAACGCTGGGAACAGGTGCTTGGTGTGCGCGCAAGCGGGTTCCTGTCCCGCCCGGAGCTGGTGGCATTCGCTGAGTTCGATGCACCACCGCCTGCGCGCGGGGATGCACACCACTCGCTTCCTGCAGGTGCGGTGATCGTCAACACGCGTGCCCTGCCGGCGCTCGCCGGCGCGATCGATGTGCGGCGCGATTCCGCCGTACGTGCGTGGTCGATCGCCGGACGTGTCGCCGCAGTCCGACTGACGGCACCGCTCTCCCTTTCGCAGCTCGACCGCGGCGAATGGTGGCCGCCATCGCAGCAGAGTCGGGACGGTGCGGCGAACCATGACACGGATCCGGACGCGTCGCACGTTTCGCTCGATGGCCTGTGGCTCGACGAAGTGTGGGATCTGGTGCGTCACCTCAACGCACTGCTGCTGGCAGACATTCCGAGCATGGCAGATGCGTTGCGCTGCCGCGCACTGCTGCAGGACACCGGGAGCAACATCGCGGTCACGGGCCCGCATCCCGTGTGGCTCGAGGACGGCGCCCACGTCGAACCAATGACGGTATTCGACACCACTCTGGGCCCCGTGCTGTTGCGTGAGGGCGCGACGGTGCAGGCATTCACACGGGTGACTGGCCCGTGTTTTGTCGGCAAGCATTCCACATTGTCAGCCGATCGCATCTCGGGATCGTCGATCGGCGACGTCTGTCGCGTGCATGGCGAACTGTCCGCATCGATCCTCACGGGTCATTCCAACAAGGGCCACGACGGGTTCGTCGGCCACTCCGTGTTCGGCCGATGGGTGAACCTCGGCGCGAGCACCGTCACGAGCAATCTCAAGAACACGTACGGCACCGTTGCGCTGTGGACGCCCGACGGGATCCGCGACAGCGGCTTGCAGTTCCTCGGCACATTCTTCGGTGATCACGCGAAGACCGGGATCGGACTGCGCCTCACGACGGGTTGTGTGCTTGGCGCGGGCGCCAACGTGATGGATGCGATGCCACCGAAGCACGTGGCCCCCTTCTCGTGGGGTACCGGCGCTCCGTACGCGAACTTTGCCTTCGACAAGTTCGTCGAAACGGCGACACGCATGATGGCACGACGTGGGGTCACGTTCGACGCGACACAAGAGCGCATGTGGCGCGGGCTGCACGAGCAAGCGACGCAGGTGGACGTCCGGGCCGCCGAGTCCGCACGGAAGGATCGAAGTGATGCTTCGCGTCACGGTTCTCGGTAGCGGAAGTCGCGGCAACGCCATTCTCGTCGACGGCGATGAGGGCGCAGTGCTGGTGGATGCGGGGTTCGGGCCGCGCATGCTCGCCAAGCGACTGCTGACTGCGGGGCGTCGTCCGGACCAGATCAGTTCCGTGGTGCTCACTCACGAGCACCGCGATCATGCGTGTGGCGCCGTGCAAGCCTGCCGCCGGTGGAACTGGACCCTCCGCGCGAGCGCGGCAACGCTCGCCGCGCTGCGGGAGTCTCCCGATGGCTGCGACGTCGCAACGGCCTCGCTCGATAACGAGAGCGGCAACAAGTTCGACGGGTGGCAGGTTGCAGCGATCCCGGTACCGCACGACGCGCGCGATTGCCGAGCACTCGTGTTCACGTCGGACCGCTCGGGGGAGCGCCTGGGAATCGCTCTCGACCTCGGGCACGTTCCGACCGTGCTGCCGGCGTCCTTTGAGCGCCTGGACCTGCTGGTCGTGGAATCGAACCACGATGAGCGCATGCTCGCGAATGGTCCGTATCCGAGGATGCTGAAGCAGCGGATCGGCGGAGCGCTGGGCCATTTGTCCAACGGTGCGGCCGCAGGATTCATCGCGGCGTGCGTACATCGGGGATTGCGAGGGGTTGTACTCGCTCATTTGAGCGAAACCAACAACACGCCGGAACTTGCTCTTGCCCGCTCACGGGAGGCACTCCGGCGCGCGGGCTGGCGCCGCGAGTCTCTCTGGGCCGCTCACCAGACCGTAGCGATCGGACCGCATGGATCCGTTGGTCCGCGCGACGTGTTCATACCGGACCAACTGTCGCTCGGTCTGTAACGAACCCCGAGCGCCGTGCGGACCGGGGGTGCGAGGCAGATTGGACCTTCACGTTTCATATGGGTGCGGCATCATGCCACACCGGCGCGACCTCTCGTCGAGGCGGAATGCCTTCATCCCCTCGGAGGCCTCCTTTTTTCCGAGCTTCGTCGAGACTGGCCCATGTCATGCTCCCTCGTGTTGGGTTAGCTCACCGGTTTCTCGCTATTGCAGCGAAGGCGGCGCCAGCGCGCCCGGACTCTCCTGCTTCTCCTCGCCTCACTCTGTTCGAACCGGATGTCCGAAACCACGTTGACTGACGAAGGAGAGACGCGTCCCCGCGAAGCACGCAGGGCCGACCGTAGCCCGTTTACCCTGCTGCAGGGGCCCGACTCGCCTCCCGGCACACCGGAGCGTCGCAGACCACCCGTCAACCTTGCCGGCCCTTGGCGAGAGGACCTCTCTGCTGCGCTCGTGCTGGTCCTCATCGCCCTCCCGCTCTGCCTCGGGATCGCGCTTGCGTCGGGCGCGCCGCTGGCGTCGGGATTGATTGCGGGCGTCATCGGCGGAATCGTCGTCGGGGGGTTGTCCGGCAGTCAGCTCATGGTCTCGGGGCCGGCAGCGGGCCTCTCGGCCATCGTGCTCGTCGGCACGGCCAGCGTCGGCTCGTTTCAGGCGTTGCTGGTGGCGGTGATGATCGGCGGTGCGCTCCAGCTCGCGCTTGGCGCACTGCGAGCTGGGATCGTGGGCTACTACTTCCCGACGTCCGTGATCCGCGGAATGATCGCCGCGATCGGCATCATTCTCGTGCTCAAGCAGATCCCGCACGCGCTTGGCTACGATGCGGTCCCGGAGGGAGACGAAGCGTTCCTGCAGGTGAACGCGGAGACGACCTTCTCCTCCCTCGGGTCCATGCTGGAGCAGATGCAGCCTGGCGCCGTGCTCATCTCGTGCATCACGCTCGGACTCATCCTGCTCTCTGAGAGGTTGCGGTCGGCGCGACTTCGCGTGTTGCCCGCGGCGATGCTCGTGGTCGTGGCGGGCGTCGCGATCAACGCCCTCCTTGGCGCCTTCGCTCCCGAGCTGGCGCTCGGTCCATCGCATCTCGTGCAGTTGCCGCTCCTGACGGGCGACTCGTGGTCGGCGCTGTTCACGCGGCCGGATTGGAGTGCAGTCGCATCGCCAGCCGTCTGGAAGCTCGGGGTCACACTCGCACTCGTCACGAGTCTCGAAACGCTGCTCAGCCTCGAGGCGACCGACAAGCTCGATCCGTACAAGCGGCAGTCCGACGCGAACCGAGAGCTGTTCGCGCAGGGTGCAGGCAACCTGCTCTCGGGTTTCGCGGGGGGGCTTCCGATTTCGGGTGTCGTGGTGCGAAGTGCGGCGAACATCGATTCGGGTGCGCGCACCCGTCGGTCGACGATGTTGCACGGGGGATTGCTCGCCGTGGCAGTGGTAACGGCGCCACTCGTGCTGAACCGCATTCCACTCGCAGCGATCGCGGCGGTGCTGATTTACACCGGCATCCGACTCGTATCGCCCACGCTCGTCATGAACACGTGGCGCCAGGGACGGGTGCAGTTCATCCCGTTCGTGGTGACGGCGCTCGCAATCGTGTTCACCGACCTGCTCGTCGGCATCGGCATCGGTTTGGGGGTGGGCCTGTTCTTCATCCTCGCGGAGCAGCTTCGGCAGCCTGCGCTGCGCCGCATCAGCCCGCCGGGCGCCGTTCTCACCCGGTATGCCCTCCCGGAGCAGGCCACGTTCCTGAATCGGGCCAACATCGAGCGCACGCTCGTCGCGATCAAGCGTGGTGATCGCGTCGAAATCGATGGTCGGAGTACCATCCGGTTCGACGCAGACGTGCTGGAGCTGCTGCACCAGTTTCGCGAAACCGCCAGGCTGCGCGAGATCGACTATCGCCTGGTGGGCATTCCCGAGACCTACGTCACACCGTCACATCGGCCAGAGGCCACCCGGTAAGCGCCATCGTTCGAGCCGCACGCCGGCAACTGCCTACGTGCCTTGACCCACCCACGAAACCCACGTCATCACGATGAAAGAATATCTGCGACTGTTCGAAGGAAACCATGAGTGGGCAGCCAAGATCCGATCGACGGACCCGGAGTACTTCACCAAGCTCGCCGTGTCGCAGTCGCCACAGTTCCTCTTCATCGGCTGCTGTGATTCGCGCGTGCCCACGGAAGTGCTCATGGCGGCGCGGCCTGGCGAGATCTTCACGCATCGCAACATCGCGAACCAGGCGCATCCGACGGACATCAGCATGTTGTCGGCGCTCGAGTATGCGGTGGATGTGCTGGACGTGAAGCACGTGATGGTGTGCGGCCACTACAACTGCGGCGGCGTCAAGGCTGCGATGAACCCACCCGGGCACATGCTCGTGGACAACTGGTTGCAGGGTGTGCGGGAGCTCTACGCCCGTCATGAGGACGAGCTGGAAGCGCTGCCGGACCAGAACGCAAAGTTCAGCCGGCTCGTGGAACTCAACGTCGTCGAGCAGGTGTTTCAGCTGTCGCGCACACCCGTCGTTCAGAGCGGGTGGAAAAAGGGCAAGCGGCCCATCTTGCACGGTCTCGTGTACGACGTCAACGACGGGCTGCTGAAGGAGCTCGTGAGTGGCGTCGACGGCGAGGACCGAGCGCAGGAGTTGCGGCGCATGGTGACCGACACGTATCGCGCAGTGACGGTGCAGACCGCTGCGCGCTGAATCCCGTTCGCACTTCCCGTGAACGGGATGCAAACGACAACGGGCGCCCAGTGGGCGCCCGTTGTGTTTGCAGCAATCCGGCAGCCTAGTACATGCCGCCCATGCCGCCACCGCCGCCGCCATGCCCACCACCGGCTGGCGCGGACGCTTCCTTCTTCTCGACGATGAGCGCTTCCGTCGTGAGCAGCAGGCCAGCGATCGACGCGGCATTCTGCAACGCGGTGCGGGTCACCTTGGTCGGGTCGATGACGCCGGCCTGGACCAGATCCTCGTACACGTCCGTGAGGGCGTTGTAACCGAAGTTCTTCTCCTTGGCCGTACGGATCTTCTCGACGACGATGGAGCCTTCACCACCGGCGTTCTGCACGATGATGCGAAGCGGCTCCTCGATCGCGCGACGCACGATGTCGACGCCGATCTGCTCGTCGCGCTCGGCGACCTTCACGTCCTTGAGCACATGCTGCGCGCGGATGAGCGCGACGCCGCCGCCCGGGACGATGCCCTCTTCAACGGCGGCACGCGTGGCGTGCAGCGCGTCTTCGACGCGAGCCTTCTTCTCCTTCATCTCGGCTTCAGTCGCCGCACCCACGTTGATCACCGCAACACCACCGGCGAGCTTCGCGAGACGCTCCTGGAGCTTCTCCTTGTCGTAATCCGACGTGCTCTTGTCGATGGCCGAGCGGATTTCCTTCACGCGGCCTTCGATGTCCTTCGAGTCGCCTGCACCGTCGATGATCGTCGTGTTGTCCTTGTCGATCACGATGCGCTTCGCCGAGCCCAGGTCGGTGAGGACCGCGTTCTCGAGCTTGAAGCCGACTTCGTCGGAGATGACCTGACCCTTCGTGAGCGTCGCGATGTCCTGCAGCATCGCCTTGCGACGATCGCCGAAGCCCGGCGCCTTGACGGCGACGACGCGGAGCGTGCCACGGAGCTTGTTCACGACGAGCGTCGCGAGGGCCTCACCTTCGATGTCTTCCGCGATGATCAGGAGCGGCTTGCCGACCTGGGCAACCTTCTCGAGCACCGGGAGCAGGTCCTTCATCGACGAGATCTTCTTGTCGTGAATGAGCACGAGGCCGTTCTCGACGACGGCTTCCATCTTCTCGGGATCGGTCACGAAGTACGGCGAGAGGTAGCCGCGATCGAACTGCATGCCGTCCACCGTCTCCAGCGTCGTCTCGAGACCCTTGGCCTCTTCGACGGTGATCACGCCGTCCTTGCCCACCTTTTCCATCGCGTCGGCGATGAGGTTGCCGATCTCGGGGTCGTTGTTCGCCGAGATGGAACCAACCTGCGCGATCTCCTTCTTGCCCGTCGTCGGAACCGAGATCTTCTTCAGCTCTTCGACGATCGCCGTCACGGCCTTCTCGATGCCGCGCTTGAGCGCCATCGGGTTGGAACCGGCGGTGACGTTCTTGAGGCCTTCACGAAAGATCGCCTGTGCAAGCACGGTCGCCGTCGTCGTGCCGTCTCCAGCGAGATCCGACGTCTTGGTCGCGACTTCCTTCACCATCTGCGCGCCCATGTTCTCGATCGGATCCGCGAGCTCGATTTCCTTGGCGACGGTGACGCCGTCCTTGGTCACGGTCGGTGCACCGAATTTCTTGTCGATCACGACATTACGGCCCTTGGGGCCGAGCGTGACCTTGACTGCTTCTGCGAGCTGATCGACGCCGCGCTTGAGTGCTGCACGCGCGTCGACGTTGAAATGAAGTTCCTTGGCTGCCATGGTAGTGCTCTCCGACTCAGTTGATGACCGCGAGTACGTCCGACTCGCGAAGGATGAGCAGCTGCTCGCCTTCGATGGTCACTTCGGTACCGCTGTACTTCCCGTACAGGATCTTGTCGCCGACCTTCACGTCCATCGGCACGCGCGTTTCCTTCTCGAAGCGGCCCGGGCCGACGGCGACGACGGAACCCTGCTGCGGCTTTTCCTTGGCCGTGTCGGGGATGTACAACCCGCCACGCATCTGCTCTGTCTCTTCGAGCGGCTTGACGACGACGCGGTCGGCGAGAGGCGCCACTTTCGCAGCACTCTGGGTAGCCATATGAACTGATCTCCTTCTGATGTCAGGGGACAAACAACACATTGTGACAAGATGTTAGCACTCAACACTGGTGAGTGCTAACGAGGGGGAACGTATATGCCCGGGTCTGAACGGTCAAGGCCTTGCGCCAGCGGCTGAGCCTGCAAACCCGTTACGATGCAACGAGTTACGGCTGAAAGACTCACTGTGAAGTGGTCAGCAGCACGTGCGCCATTTGGAGGCCCCGCAATGTCAGGTGCGGCTCCACGTGGTCGAATTCGGTGCACCAGGCCTGCAGCGTTTCCGCGAGGCCTCCTGTGGCGACCACCAGCGGGACCTCCGGCCGTGGCCACTCGGCCTTGATCCGTCGCACGATGCCGTCGATGGCGTCGGCTGCGCCGAACAGCACTCCGGCCCGAATGCATTCCTCGGTGCGCCGCCCGATGGTGCGCAGCGGTGGCACCAGCTCCGTCGACGGCAGCTTGGACGTGCGGCGGGCAAGCGTCTCCGCCGACGTGCGAACACCCGGCATGATCACGCCGCCGAGAAATACACCCTCCGCCGTGATGCAATCGAACGTCGTCGCCGTACCGAGATCGACGCAGATCGTATCGCGCGCGTACAAACGGCTCGCCGCGAGCGTGTTGACCAGCCGATCCGCACCAACGGTGAGCGGTTCATCAACGTCGACGCGAATCGGCAATGGTGCGCGTGCATCGACGAGCACGACGTCGGCGCGAAGGTAGCGCGCGCAGGCACGCGACAACGGCTCGGTGATCGGTGGAACCACGGAACCGATGGCCGCCTCGCGCACGGCAGTGTGGGCGATGCCGGCAGTGTCGAGCAACCCGCGCAGGAGCAGTCCGAATTCGTCTGCCGTGCGCGCGACGTCGGTCATGATGCGCCAGTGTTGGACGAGGGTCTCACCGTCGAACAGCCCGATGGTGGTCTCGGTGTTGCCGACATCGAATACGATCAGCACGGGTTCTCCGGGGTTGACGACTCAGCAGGCGCCGCGAATTCCATGGAGCCCGCGTGCACGCGCGTCGGCTGCAGCTGTCCGTCCTGCAGCACGAGCAGGGCGCCGTCACTCGATACGCCGCGAACGATGCCCGGCACAGGAAGCGTGATGCGACGATTCGCGGCGACGTCGCGCTGCTGCCAGGTCCCGAGTTCCGACGACGTCAGGTTAGCGCCCGCGTGCACCGCCGCTTGCAGGGCCGGCACGATTGCCCGCAGTACCTCGTGCCGATCCACGTCGGAGCGCAGGGCAGCCGCACCGGCCACGTCTTCGGGAACGCGCAGGTTCACACCAAGTCCAATGGCCACCCAATCGACTTGCTGCTCGCGCCAGCGTGCCTCGACCAGGATGCCGGCAAGCTTCCCGATCGTGGTGTACAGGTCGTTCGGCCACTTCACGCCAATCGGTCCGTGGGCAAATGGTTCGAGCGCGGCTGCAAGCTCGAGCCCGAGCCGCAGCGACAGTACAGGCAGCATCGACGCATCCGGCGGACGTTCGAGGAGCGTCATCCAGAGACCTGCGCCCGGTTCGGAAGTCCAACTCTTTCGCCCGCGCCCGCGTCCTGCACGCTGACGGTCCGCGATGACGAGCAGGCCGGCCGGTGCTCCCTCCTTGGCTGCCGCGTGCACTTCATCCATCGTCGACGCCACCGAGTCGAAGTGCAGGAGCCGAGACAGACCCAGCGATGCTGCCGACGGCAGGGAGCGCACGCTCATTGCACAGAGACCGTCGCTGATGCCTTCGCGACAGCCGTCGCGTTACACGCGCGACGCAATGGTCGCGAAGACGACGAAACCGAGTATCACCCGATACACGGCGAAAATGCCGAAGCTGTGCCGGCTGATGTACCGCAGCAGCACGGTGATCGCGAGCAAGCTGCTGAGGGCAGCGGCAAGCACCCCTGCCAGCAGCGGCGTGGAGAATCCTTCGGCGCGGATCGCATCAGGCGCCTTGAGCACCACGGCCGCGAGTGTGATCGGCATGCTCATGAGGAAACTGAACCGCGCCGCGGACGGTCGGTCGAGCCGCAGCAGGCGACCTGCAGTGATCGTCGACCCCGACCGCGACACGCCCGGAACCAGCGCGAGGATCTGCGCGAAGCCGATGAACACCGCATCGCGCAGCGTGAGGTCAGTCAGCGGACGGTCGCGCGGGCTCCATCGATCGACGGCCCACAGCACGATTCCCATGACGATCAGCGTGAAGCCCATGATCATTGGCGATCGGAGTACGGTCTCGGCGTAGTCCTCGATCAGCAGTCCGGCAACCGCCGCCGGAATCGTCGCACACACGAGACTCACGAGCATCCAGTCGTCGAGTCCGGTCACACGGCGCGTCGTCGCGATACGCCATGCGCTGATGAACATGCGTCGCCATTCGTCGCGGAAATACCATGACAGTGCGAGCAAGGTGCCTGCATGCAACGCAACGTCGAAGGCAAGTCCGGGATCCGTCCACCCGAAGAAGTACGGGGCAAGTGCGAGGTGCGCGGAGCTCGAAATCGGCAGCAGTTCCGCGAGTCCCTGAATGACCCCCAGAACGATCGCTTGAAACAGCGTCATCGCGCCGGCGGGGAGGCAAGCGTGCGCTCGTACAGCGCCTCGTACTGCGCCACCACGCTGTCAAGCGAGAAGCGCGCACGTGCGTCGGCGGCGGCGGCATTGCTCATCGCGGC
Source organism: Gemmatimonas sp. (assembly GCA_035638935.1). Classification (GTDB taxonomy): domain Bacteria; phylum Gemmatimonadota; class Gemmatimonadetes; order Gemmatimonadales; family Gemmatimonadaceae; genus Gemmatimonas. The sequence goes on from DASQZA010000265.1 coordinate 23,510, forward strand.
CCATCGGGCCGGATTCTCCAGCAGCTCGATGCCAGCGTTCGCAATCCCATCCACATCACCCACGTCGCGCAGGCAGCCGGTGATGCCGTCGGTCACCACTTCCGGGAGACCGCCCGCGCGATAGCCGAGCACCGGTACTCCCGAAGCCAACGCCTCGAGTGCACTCAAGCCGAACGACTCGCGATCACTGGTGAGCAGGAACAGATCCGCCCCCGCGAGCAGTGGCGCGATCGCGTCGATCTTGCCGAGAAACAGCACATGCTCGGCAACGCCCAACTCACGTGCCTCCGCTTCCGCCTCCACGCGCTCGGGCCCATCGCCGATCATCACGAGCAGCGACGGGACCCGCGCATTCACCCGAGCGAAGACCTGCACCACGTCGCGAACACGCTTGACCGGTCGAAAATTGGAGATGTGCATCAGTACCCGGCGGCCCTCGACGCGTTCGACGGGAATCGGAAAGCGATGGGCCGTGCGATCGAAGAGTGCGGGATCGATGAAGTTGTGAATCACATCGACGACGCAGCCAATGCATCCGAATGCGCGATAGGTCTCGTCGCGCAGGAACTCGGAAACTGCGGTGACCGAATCCGAGCGCTCGATCGAGAAGCGCGTGATCGTGTAGAACGAACGCTCCTGTCCAACGATCGTGATGTCCGTCCCGTGCAACGTCGTCACGACGCGTACGTTCCCTGCCCCCTCGCGGAGCATCTCGCGTGCGATCCACGCGCTCGTGGCGTGCGGGATGGCGTAGTGGCAGTGAAGAATGTCGAGCCCATGCTCGCGCACGACTTCGTGCATGCGAACCGCGAGGGCCAGGTCGTACGGTGGATACTCGAACAGCGGGTAGCGTCCGACATCCACCTCGTGGAACCACACGCGAGGCAGGAAGCTCGGCAGCCGGAACGGCTGCTGATAGGTGATGAAGTGCACCTCGTGACCACGCGCGGCGAGCGCGATGCCGAGCTCGGTCGCGACCGCGCCGGACCCACCGTACGTCGGATAGCAGGTGATGCCGATCTTCATTCCGTCTCCAGGTCGCTTCCGTCCCACCATGCGAGCGCGCGTTCCAGCGCATCGGCACGATCGGGATTCAAGTGCGACACGGGGCCGTCGAATAGCTGATGACGACACCACGTGCGTTGGCGCTTCGCATACTGCCGTGTCTCTATCACTACCCGTTCCGTCGCATCGCGCAACGAGAGCTGCCCGTGCAGGCAGGCACGCATCGTCTGGTACCCGCTCGCCTTCCACGCCGGTGCATCCGGTGCCACCACCGCCGCCAGCTCGGCAACCTCGTTCATCCAACCGGCATCCAGCATGCGCCCGACACGGTCGGAGATCCGGCTGCCGAGTACTGCTCCCGGATCGACCACAAGATAGCGAGCCGCGCGTCGGGGGGATCCGCCCTTGCCCAGCGCGTCGCTGAGACGTCGTCCGGTCAGCAGCGCGGTTTCGACCGCTCGAAGCTGCTGCGTGCGGCCCAGCGTGGAGCGGGCAGGATCGAGCACGCTGCTCCACCGCGACAACGTGGCGGCGTCGAGGCCATCGAGCCAGGCGCCCAGCTGTTCCCGAGCTGCACTATCGAGTAACGGAACCTGATCGAGTGGACTGGTGAGCGCCCGGACGTAAAACCCGGTACCGCCGACGACGACGGGCGTCAGCCCCATCGCACTTGCATCCGCACACCACGCCAGCGCACCCGCGGCCCATGCGTGCGCCGAATACCGTTCGAGCGGGCTGATGATGTCGATCCCGTAGTGTGGTACCGCAGCCCGGTCCCCTGCCGTTGGCTTGGCAGTCCCGATATCGAACTGCTGGTAGATCTGTCGCGAATCCGCACTCACGATCGCCAGTGGACGTTCGCGGGCCAGTGCCATGGCAATGCCTGACTTGCCGGCTGCGGTAGGACCAAGGATGATGCGAAGCACTGGTGGGGTCTTCGGCACGCCTCGCATGCGTTCAGCGTCGCCCAAAACGCCGATCGAGCTCGTCCCACGACACACGTACGATCGTGGAGCGCCCATGCACGTCGTGCGCCGCGAGCCGCGTTCCGGCCAGCGCGACGTACAGCGCGCGCATCTCACCCGGCGAGAGCACGTCACCAGCCTTGATCGCCGCCTTGCATGCGAAAGTTGCTGCAAGTCGTTCGTGCCGCTTCGCCTCGCTTGGCAGGCGATCGCCGGTCAGCGCGGCGAGTGTATCGCGCAGGCAGCGCTCCGCGTCGAAACGCGGATGCGGCATCGGCACGGCATTGACGAGAAGCGTGTGCCCGCCGAAGTGCTCGATCTCGAAGCCAAGCGCATCGAATGCAGCGCGGTGGGTGTCGAACGCCTCCGCCTCTTCGGGGCCAAGATGCAACGTCATCGGGAAAAGCAGGCGTTGCGCAGGCGCGCCACCCCCTTCGAGCGTGTCGAGAAATCCTTCGTAGAGGATTCGCTCGTGCGCCGAATGCTGATCGATGAGCACGACGCCTTCCTCGTGCTCGAACATCAGGTAGGTGCGGCGTAGCTGCACCAGCGGCGGGACAACGATGGGTTCAGACGGCGTCTCGACCGATGGTGGGAGGGTCGAGAGCACCGTGTCGTCGTTGTCCGACGCGCCGACGTCGTCCATGGCACTCCGGAACAGCCCCTCCGGATCTGGCGATGCCCGCAACTCGTCGGGCTCGAGGGCGTGGTGACCGCGCTGCCAATCGGGAGGTGCCGGCGCGGGCGTGAAGGTTCGCCAGCCGATGCCTGCACTTGCGTCGAACAGTCCTAGGGCGCGTCGAACCGCGCTTTCGACAGCGCGTTCGACCGGCCACCGATCGCGAAGCCGGACCTCCGACTTGGCCGGATGCACATTCACGTCGACGCTGTCCGCCGGCACGTGCAGTTGCAGCACGAGGGATGGGCGCACGCCCGACGGCAGTGTGGAGCGATACGCTGCCTCTGCAGCTCGCACGATGCCGTGGTCCCGCACGACGCGCCCATTGATCACCAGCAGTATGCGCCGGGTGGCGGTGCCGACGTCGGCGGGTCGTTCGACCAGGCCAAGGACGTGCACGGGCCCAAGCACGTCGTCGACATCGACAAAACGTGCCATGTCCCGGTGGCCCCAGATCGCGCCGAGGCGGGCGCGAAGCGTGTCGACGGCGGGCAGCTCGAGCGCGAGCTTGTGGTCATGACGCAACGTGAAGTGCACGTCGCGCCGCAGTGCACCGATGGCCTGCATGGTTTCTACGATGCCGCGCCATTCCGAACGCGCGCTGCGCATGAATTTCTGCCGTGCAGGCGTGTTGTAGAAGAGCCGCGATACCGTCACCGTCGTCCCCCGACGTCGGGCACAGCCACGCGTGTCGAGGTGCACTCCGCCGGCGACGCGCACCGTACATCCATCGCCGTCCTCCGTGGACGTCTCTATCTCGAGCTCCGACACCGAGCCGATCGCCGGCAACGCCTCACCGCGGAACCCGTAGCTGCGCACGCCCACCAGCTGCTCTGCACTG
>DASQZA010000266.1:0-4952 GCA_035638935.1 Gemmatimonas sp.
GCGTCTTGTCGTCGAAGGCTTCACCCACGAGCGCTGCCGCGAATGCCGCGCCGCGCTGGAATCGCGCGTCTGGCGCTTTCTCCAGCAGCTTGTTGACGGCGGTCGCGACTTCGTCCGGCACTTCGCGCACGACGTCGCGCAACGGTGCGGGTCGTTCCGTGAGGTGCTTGACCAGTACCGATGCCGCCGTGGCTCCTTCCACAGCGGCCTTGCCGCTGAACATCTCGTACCCGATGAGCCCGAGCGAATAGAGATCGCTGCGCCCGTCGAGGGTGTCGTCGCCGGAGGCCTGCTCGGGGCTCATGTAGCGCGGAGAGCCCAACACGAAGCCCGTGCCCGTGAGGCGGCCTTCATTTGCCAGCGCACGGGCCACGCCGAAGTCCATCAGCATCGCGCGCCCGGACTCGCCATCGAGCAGGATGTTCTCGGGTTTCACGTCGCGGTGCACGATGCCGCCGGCATGCGCGTAGTCGAGCGCCAGGGCGAGGTCGCGCAGCACGGGAATGGCGTCGTCGACGCTGAACTTCGATTCGCGGTTGAGGCGCTCGCGCAGACTCTCGCCCGGCACGTATTCCATCACGAAGTAGAGCAGGCCCCCAGCTTCACCGGCGGCAAAGACGGCGACGATGTTCGGGTGCCGCAACCGCGCGACGGTGCGCGCTTCCTGAAGAAAGCGCTGGCGAACCTCCGAGCTGGTCCCGACTTCCGGCGAGATGACCTTGATCGCGACGAGACGATCGAGCGTCTCGTCGCGGGCAAGAAACACGGTACCCATGCCACCCTGACCCAGCGTGCGCTCGATGCGGTACTGGCCTGCGAGCGCTTCCGAAAGGCGGGACTGGAGGTCGGGTGCGTCGGGTGCGGTCATCAGGAGGAAGGATGGCTCGGCGTGCGGACGTTGGCACTTCTGACGCACACGGAACGGCAGAGTTCTTCAGGCTTCTCGTACACTACGGCCGGGACAAGAAAGTTCCGTCACGGCACAGGTAATCCTGAGGGACAAATAACAAAGCGTACAAGATCCTGACCTTTCTTGTACGATCCGCAATCTCAGCAATGGCCTGAATCCGGAGAAGCTTAGCAACTGTGCGGGGGTGCGGACAGGAACGCCTCCACCTGCACCTACGGCTCGGACAGCAGCGGATCTACGATCTCGACGAAGGGGAAGCGCGCAAAATCGGTGTCGCGTGTGCAGATGCGCCGAATGCCATGTTCCCGCATCAGCACGGCCGTTTCCGCGTCATGCCACAGGTTGCCGGCAATCATCGGCACCTCAGACAGTACGGTTGCCAGGACGGTTGCGTGTCGCTCGGTCGGCACGAGCATCGAAAGCCCCGGTGACTGCTGCAATGCCGCGAGGAACTCGCCGGCCGCGTGACTGCTCCACGGCTGCCGGAGCACCCTGGGGTGCGTGACGACCCGCAGGAATTCGTAGCAGTTGCCCCACGTGAGATACCAGGCGCCCGGTTGCGCGCGCCATTGTTCGACCAGCATGCGGCACCGCGGATGTTCGGGCGCGCTCGAATCGGCGGCGTACACCAGCACGTTGGTGTCCACCACGAACATCTACCGTTCCTCCATCACCCGGTAGAGTGCATCGCGATCGGCCACGTCGACGAGCGCACCACCGGAGTTGAAACTCGGAAGGGGAGACAGCGCGGGTTCGTCCGACCGGCGGACGAGTAGCTGCCGGAGCGCTGTCTCCACGAGTTCCGACATGGTCCGCCCCGTCCGGGCCGACTCGCGCCGAAGCTTGGCCATGACCGTATCGTCGATGTTCAGCGTGGTCTTCATATGGATAACCATACTAGCCATATGGTTGTACGTCAATTGAACGCCGTCGACCGTTATCCTGAAGCTGCGTATTACGATTTCCTGCCAGACCCAAATTCGTCGTCCACGTCGAATCGGTGTGGCCACAGGGAGCGCGCGCCGAGGAGCGTCTGGGTATCGAATGATTCCCGGTTGACCCGCGCATCGGCGATTTCGGTCGCGCCATGGGCTCGCAGGTACTCGTTCACGATGGCGTCGGCTCGCTTTTCCCATGACGCGTTAAGGGCCAGCCAGTCGTCCGGCGCGTCGTCCGTGTAAAAGGACTCGCCCTCCGCGAGGCCATGTCCACGTTCGACGACGTCGATCTGCTGCATCAGGGCGACGAGCTCCTCATCCGACTCGACAGCACGCGAGATCAGACTCTCACAAACCTTCTCCACGAGGTAATGGAGAACCTCCGTGGAGATCGCGCCGGCCGCGTGAAGCGACCCCGCTGCGGCAATCCACGGGGCCGGCTCTGCACCAGCATCGAGCCCACTCAGGATGTGGCGCAGCATGCGGAACGCGCGCTCGCGGTTGGGCTCGCTGATCATGCCTACGCTTCCATGGACGAACTCCGCTCGAACCGTTGCAGACATGCTCGGCCGAAGCTTGGACTGACTGTTGCACTCGCCGCCCGGAATGAGCTCACTCGATTGGATGACCGCGATCGGCGGATTGCTGCTGTTCATGGCGCTGACGTCGGCCCTCGTCAAACGGCTGCCGATTTCGACGTCGATCATCTACCTGATGGTTGGCGTCGCCGTCGGCCCGGTGGGTTTTGGCCTGCTGGGGCTCGACATCGTGTCGCAGCGCGAGTGGCTGGAGCTGGTCACGGAGATCGCGGTCATCGTCTCCCTGTTCGTCGGTGGGCTCAAGCTCCGGGTCCCGCTGCATCATCCGTCGTGGACGTCGGCGTTTCGCCTCGCTGGCCCGGTGATGCTGCTGTCGATCGCGGCGGCCGCCGTCGCGTCGCACCTGCTGCTCGGACTCCCGGTATTCGCCGCGATGCTGCTGGGCGCCATCCTCGCGCCGACCGACCCCGTACTCGCATCGGCGGTCGCCGTGAACGATGCGAGCGACGAGGACCGGGTGCGCTTTGCGCTCTCCGGCGAGGCGGGGCTCAACGACGGTGCCGCGTTTCCATTCGTGGTCTTCGCACTGGAAGGCATGCGGGCCGGCGGCGAGTTGGGCGGGTGGGTGGGGCCATGGTTCTTGTCACGCGTGCTGTGGGCCGTGCCGGCGGGCCTCGTCATTGGATACTTCATGGGCCACTGGATCGGGCGGTTGGCCATTCGTGTTCGCAGCAAGCAGCGCGACACCGGTGCGCCCAGTGATTTTCTCGCCCTGGCACTGATCGCGCTCACCTACGTTGTCGCCGAACGGCTGCACGCATGGGGGTTTCTCGCCGTGTTCGCGGCGGGCGTCGGGCTTCGCCGCGCGGAACTGCGCATCGTCGAGGAGACGCCGCACCCGGAAGTGCAGGGCCGCGTGAAGCGCTGGTTCGCGCGCGGTCATCCGGTGGAAAAGGCGCATCCACCTGCTGAAACGCTCGTCTCCGCAAACGTCAGCGAAGAGTCGATGAAGCAGCCGGCGGTCGCCGCCGGAGTCATGATCTCCGAAATGCTGTCGTTCGGGGATACGGCGGAGCGACTACTCGAAGTGATGCTGGTTGTGGTCGTGGGCATCACACTGGTGCAATCATGGTCTTGGGATGCAGCGATACTGTCGCTTGTACTCTTCTTTGTGATTCGTCCGTCGTCTGCCCTCCTTATGCTCACCGGCACCCGTACCACGCTCGGACAGCGCGGACTTATGGGCTGGTTTGGCATCCGCGGTATCGGCAGTCTCTACTATCTGGCGTATGCGTTGAACCATGGCGTCTCGCCTTCCAGCGCCGATGCGCTCGTTGCGAGTGTCGTTACCGCTGTCGCCTGCAGTATCGTCGTCCACGGCGTGACGGTGACGCCCGTCCTCGACCTCTACGAGAAGTCGCTCCGGCGACGCGGAGGCCGGAACGATCGCGGGGAGAAAAGCACGGGGAACGAGGCTCCCGATGCGGCGAGCCCTGCGGCAAACCCTGCGGTTGGCTGACGGTCCAATGCTTGCGACTTTGGCCCGCTTCAAAAGCACATATCGAGGGCGCTGATCGATTTTCATCGCGCCTCCCTGTCTTCGTTTGCCGGTCGGAGTCCGCAGCACATGCCCAGAAAATCACCGGAACACGTCATCGTGGTCACCGGTGCGTCCAACGGTCCAGGCCGCGCGGTTGCGCTCGAGTTCGCCTTGCACGGCGACGCGCTCGTACTGGGCTCCCGCCGCGAAGGGCCGCTCGAGTCGATCCGCCGCGACTGCGAAACGTTGCACGCACTCGTCGAGTCGCGGGTCACCGACCTCTCCGACGCGGATGAGGCGTACGCGCTCGCGAATGCGGCGCTCGCCCGGTTCAAGCGCATCGACATCTGGATCAACTACGCGCCGGCCGTTCCGCTGCTGCGCGGTGACGCTACGCCCATTTCGGCCTTCACGGATGCGAGCGCACTCGATTTCACCGGCTATCAGCATGGCGCGAATGCCGCCCTCGCCAGCTTCAAGGCGCTGGGCGGCGGTGTCCTGATCAACGTCGACTGCCTGATCGGCGGCGCACCACCCGGTCTCGAGGAACGGTTCGACGAGGCGCGCCAGCGCATGCGTGAGACGTTCGAGGAGATCGAGGCGCGCGCGAACGAAATCCCGGGCGTCACCGTGATGAACGTGAGTCCCCCCAAGACCCCGATCGCGGCGGAGACGCTCGCGCCGATGGTGGTGTCGCTTGCGTTGACGGGTGCCATGCCCGGAATTGTGGGCCGAGTGCGGAGCGCAATCGAACGCGAGCGCTTTAAGCTCTGGATCCGCGCCGTGCCCGCACATCGGAAGAGCGCGCGGCCGGAGCTGTTGTTGCCGCGCGGCACCGTCGAAGAGCGATCCCCATGGGACCGGACCGACACGGCCGAAGAGGACCGTCAGGTCAGCGCGAGGGCGCGGTCGTACTCCCGGGCGAGGGCGCGAGCGGCGTCACGCGAGGACTTGCCGGGCCGTCAGGGTACGTGGAGGTTGGCCGCGAGCCAACCGGCCCGGGAAAGTGCAGGGACGATGGTGCT
>DASQZA010000267.1:0-4241 GCA_035638935.1 Gemmatimonas sp.
CCGGCCAGCCGCGATGGCGACGACGCGAGATACATGATCGACGCCACCGTCGTCTTCGCGACTTCCGCCACGAGCTGGTGGTTGATGGTCTCGAGCACATCGTGCGGCTGGTGGTAGTGCGGGTTGCCGAGCACGGGATACGATCCGATGCCGCCGACGACGTCGCCATACCCGTCGTAGAATGCCTGCGCGTCCGTGCTCTTGTAGTAGAACGCGTCGTACGTGATGAGATTGCTGAACCCGATCGCAGCCGCGTGCTGCAGGTCGCGGATGCCGGGATTGGAATACCGGATGGTGTTGTCGAGCCGCTCGTCATTGGCCCAACCCACCATGTCGTTGTTGAGCACACCGGCGAGCTGCATCTTCGATTCCTTGGCGACGCGTACGAACTCGCGGGAACCGAGCAGGCCGGACTCCTCACCTGTCAGTGACGCAAAGATGATCGTGGCTGCCTGCGGCCGCGACGCCAGCACACGCGCGGTCTCGAGCAGCACCGACGTACCCGACGTGTTGTCGTCGGCACCGGGGCCCTGCGCTCGGGAATCGAAGTGACTCGAGATCACGTACACGAGTTCCGGATGCGTCGTCCCCGGCAACACCGCGAGAATGTTGGCGGTGGGAATCGCCGGCTGGTTCACCGCCTGCCGCGCCTCGAACGCCTGACTGCGCACATCGCCGTAGCCGAAGCCACGGTACGTATCCGCAAGGTACGCCCGCGCCTTCGCGTTGCCTGGCTGCGAGACATGCTTCGAATCGAACTGGAACAGGTCGAATGCATAGCCATACACGCGATCGGTGTTCACCTCGGCGACCGCGCGACGTACCTCCGCCGCGATGGGAGCAAACGCGCGCGCGCCCGCCACACGCAGCTTGCGCTCCGCTGCAAGATTCGCGTCGACGCGCGCCGAGAGCTCCGCGACGGTCACCTCGCGCGTGAGGTCCATGCACCAGAGAAAGCGATGCGGCGTGACCGTGTCGCCATCGCGCTCGGCCACGATCATCAGACGCTTGCCGTCCGGGCTCGGCGCCCACTCGTACTCCGGCGCGATCGTGCGCACGGTGTTGTTGTGGAACAGGCGAATACGACGCCCGCCGGTGTAGAGATAGGAGCGACGGTGCCGCGCCTCACCCACGACCGCGAGCAACCGGCTGTCGTCGAGCCATTGCGGGAGCAGGTCGTGCTGGATCTCACGGGTCACGCGCTCTGGCTCGCCTCCCGCGGCGGAGGCCGTGTACAGCTCCCAGTCCTCGCGCGGCATCGCCTGGAACGTCACGCGTGATCCATCGGGAGTGATCGCGAGCGCGGTGAGCTGCCCAGTGGTGCTGTGTACTTCCTTCGCCGTGCCCGTCGCGCCCAGACCCATGAGAAACACCCGACTCGTTCCACCTTGCCGGGTGATGTACCCGACGGCGTTGCCGCTCGCGGACAGCACAGGACTTTCACCCGCAACGACACGTTCCTGACCGGTCGCGAGATCGAGCACGGCGAACTGTCCGCGCGATGGGCCTGCTGCGAATGCGCGGCCAGTGCCCTGCTGCACCGGGCTGCGGCCACCCACGCCGTACAACGCGTATGCACCAGTGCGCGTCAGGTGCAGGTCGGACACCACGGAATCGGTGCGGCTCAGGCGAATCGGTGCGCCACCCGGAGGCACGCGATAGATGCGTGTACGCACGCTGTCCGTCGCCGCTGCGACGACGAGCATGCTGCCATCCCCGCCGAAAACGACCTGTGCGGGAATCAATCCCGGGAGTGACAGCGGCTGCTCGCGTGCTGTCGAAAGGTCTCGCACCATCATCCGAGCGTCCGCGCCCTGCCCCGCGAGGTACGCGACACGCGCACCGTCCGGCGCGAACACGACTCCGCTGCCGGAGAGTTCAGCGACCGTCGGATAACCGTCGCGCACATCCACCACGCGGATGACGCGCGCAAGAGTGCCCCCCGTTCCGGTTGCAACGTCGAACGCGACACGTTTGCCGTCTGGCGACCACCGTGGAGAGCGTGCGTTCTCAGCCACCAAAGCGGTCTGCCAATTCTCGCCGGTCAGCAACGCGATGCGTTCACGGAATGCCGCTGCATCCGGGCTGCGCAGGATCGCCGCAAGATCCGTCAGGGAGGCGACGAAATCGCCAGCGACCCACGCGAGCTCGGCCTGCCGGAAGCGTTCCGCAGTCGTGGCAGCGGCCGCTCGTGGCGGCGTCGATCTCGCCGCGGGTGCGGTGGCAGGTACCTGCGCGTGCAGGGAGGCGGCGAACGGTGTCGCGAATGCACATAGCGACGACACGAGCGGGAGAACGCGAACGAGCGAGACGATCACGGGGCGGGTGGTTGGAGTGCTCGCAATGTTGCGGCATGCCGTGCACCCGTCAACGGAACGTGATCGCCACGCGATTCGTCTTGTTAGTGGGATCCAACATTGGTGCGCAGAGCACCGGCAGAACCTGACAACGCGCGAGCGGGTGCGCGATTGGGTGCGCTTGCCTCGAGTCAACCTCTTGCGTGCTTCGTCCGCTCGGCGAGCCAGGCTTCATCACGCACGCTGCACACGGCCCAACATCCACCGGTACAGCCCCACCACCAGCAGGACAAAGCCGACGAGCCCCAGGATCCGGGCCGGCGCGAAATCCTCGCCGACGAGCGCCAGCGGCGCGTCGTTCGCGGTGGCGACGATCAATCCCGCCGTGAGCACTCCGAATAGACTCTCGCCGACGATGAGCCCCGATGCGACGAGCGTCCCCAGACGCTCGGCTCGCGTAGGTTGCGACGATCGCAGTGCCCGCTTGTTGTACCAGTGACCGACGGCGGCGCCCACCACCACCGCGAACGTCGCTGACATCGGTAGGTAGATGCCGATGCCCACGGCAAGCGGTGGCAGGCTGCCGCGTCCCGTCGCCTTGAGGATCGCGTTGATGACGATCAACGCCACGCCGACCACCGCGCCGATGCCGATCATCCCCCAGTCGAGATTGCCACCGATCACGCCCTGCGCGAGTGCCGAGATCAGCGTCGCCTGCGGAGCGGGAAGCGCATTCTCCGACAGCACCCCGATGTTGGGCGCACCGGCGAACCCATACGCCTTCGCGAGCAGGTTGAGCACCGGCGAGATCACCGCGGCGCCCGCGAGCACGCCGACGATGAGCGCAATCTGCTGCTTCATCGGGGACGCGCCCACGAGTTGCCCCGTCTTGAGATCCTGCAGGTTGTCGTTGGAAATCGTCGCGCAAGCGAACACGATCGACGTGACGAACAGCGCAAACGCCACGAGCACCGATCGTGTCTCCACGGTGGGTGATACCACCATGGCGACGAGCGATGCGCAGATCACGATGGCGAGAATGCCGATGCCGGAAATCGGACTGTTGGACGCCCCGATCAGCCCCGCCATGTATCCGGCGACGCCGGCGATGAGAAATCCGACGACCAGCACGAAGGGCACTGCGAGCGCGGTGAGTGCGAGCGCACTCGGCGCCAGCGCCGAATCGCGCGCAAATCCCCACGCCAGCCATCCGGTGACCAGCAGACACACGACCGTGAGACCGATGATCCACGTGGGGCCAATATCGCGGTCGCGGTCGTCACCGGCGGTGGCAGAGCGTTGCGAAGAGCGCAGGGTGCTTACCAGCCCCTCGAACACCGGCCGTGCGAGCATCGCCAGCGTGAAGATGGCCGACACACCGATCGCACCGGCGCCGATGAAGCGAACCTGCGTGCGCCAGATCGTCATGGTGTTCGACGTCAGCGACGCCGCATCGACCGCGGGTGCAAGCGACGTGAGCACCGGCACCGCAACCGCCCACGCGATGAGCAAGCCGGTGAGCATGGCGAGTCCAACCGACAATCCGACGAGGTGCCCTGCCCCGAACAGCGCGAGCGACCATGCGATGCTGTATCCACTCGCAGCCGTCGCACCGAGCCGAAAGACGCCACCGAGTTCCGCCGCGATGACGCGCGTCGCTCCAAGAATCGCTAGACCCGCCGACGCTGCCGTTCCCAGCGCGACGGCGGTGAGCCCCTCCCGCGCTTCACTCGCGTCGTTTACACCCTCGCCGCGTGCACTCGAACCGACCTTGAGCACTTCGGCAGCCGCGACACCTTCCGGATACGGCAGGTCGGAGTTCGTGACGAGCGCCCGGCGGAGCGGAATGGTGAACAGCACCCCGAGCACACCGCCGCTCGCGCAAATCAGGAAGGACTGCCAGAACGGAAAACCGGTCCACCACCCGACGATGACGAGTCCCGG
>DASQZA010000268.1:0-5891 GCA_035638935.1 Gemmatimonas sp.
CGCGCGCGCTGTCGGAAGCCGTCGGCGGCGAGACGCTGACACAGACCGGCGTTGCTCTTGGTACGCCGGCGTACATGGCGCCGGAGCAAGCGGCCGGCGAAAGTCAGGTCGATCACCGCGCCGACATCTATGCACTCGGCGTCGTTGCGTACGAGATCCTTGCCGGGCAGCCACCATTTCGCGGGAGCACATACCAGGCGCTGGTCGCAGCACAGCTGACCGTCACCCCTGCGCCGATAACGGAAGCACGACCGTCGGTGCCTGCGGCATTGTCGGCAGTGGTACATCGCTGCCTCGAGAAGCGGCCGTCCGACCGATATCAGGCCGCGTCCGACCTGGTGTACGCGCTCGACCGAGTCGCGTCATCGCTCGAATCCGGTACAAGGGAGTCGCCGATCGGGAGCAGCGGCGGGCGGGCAGGCGACGAGCGGAACGCCTCTGGCGTCGCGCCGCTCACGCCAGCCGGGCGGACACGACGCGCGGCGCTGGGCACGGTCGCCGCACTGGGTCTGCTTGGTACCGGGTTTGGCGCCGGTGTGCTGGTATCCCGCCGGTCGCCGACACGCGCGCCATTGTCGTTCCAGCGACTCACGTTCCGGCGTGGCCTGATTCGCACCGCACGGTTCGCACCCGATGGACGCACGGTGCTCTACGGCGCACTGTGGGAAGGTGACGTGTGCCGCGTGTACACCGTGCGCCCGGACAGTCCGGAGTCAGCGCCGCTGAATCTGCCCCCCGCGGCGCCGTTGGCGGTATCGAGCACCGGTGAGCTGGCGTTGTCGATCGGTACGCACTTCCGCGGCATCATGACCTACGGCACTCTCGCGCGCGTACCGATGGCTGGCGGCGCGCCGCGGGAGCTGCAGGAGCGTGTGAAGTACGCCGACTGGCAGCCCGATGGGCGCGAGCTCGCCGTGGTGCGCGCCATGGACGAAGGCGATCAGCTCGAGTTTCCACTCGGCACCGTGATCGCGCGTCCCTCGACGCCTGGCGGCGGATTCAGCTTCCCGCGCGTGTCGCCGGGCGGCGACGCCGTCGCTGCATTCGAGCTGCCCGATGCGGAGCGCCTGAACGGGCGCGTCGTGATCGTTGATCGCACGGGCAACAAGCAGACAACATCGGAACTCTACTTCAACGTGTTCGGGCTCGCATGGCGGAACGACGAAGTCTGGTTCACGTCGGCCGACACGTTGCCGCTCTTTCGCAATACCGTTTATGCAATGGACCGCTCGGGCACCGTGCGGGTCGTGGCCCGCGTGCCCGGCAACACCACGTTGCACGACATCGCGCCGGATGGTCGTGCGCTCATCGCGCGCACCGACGACCGTACCGGCATTGCGGTGCGTGCGCCCGGTGATGCTGCGGAGCGAGACCTGTCGTGGCTCGACGGGTCGATGCTGGCGGACATATCGCGCGACGGCCAGCGCATCCTCTTCTCCGAGTACGGCGTGGGTGGTGGCCCTCGCGAGTCGACGTACCTGCGCGGCACCGATGGCTCGATCGCCGTGCGACTCGGCGAGGGATCGGCGCGTGCGCTTTCCCCGGATGGACGATGGGCGATCGTCCATCCCGAACCCGGGGCCACGCACTTCGCCATCATTCCCACCGGACCAGGCGAAACGCGCCGACTCGAGCGCGACGGACTCACGCTGCTTGGCGCGCGCTGGCTTTCCGACGGCCGGCGCGTGGTCGTCCGCGCAAACACCGCTGGTGCGCGCGCGCGTCTCTACCTGCTTGATGTAGAAGGCAATGCGACTACTCCCGTGACACCGGACGGGTTGGTCGTCGGCAGCAGCGGATGGGCCGTGTCACCCGACGATGCATTCGTCGCGGTGTCCACCGGCGAGCGACTCGAGCTGTTTCCGCTCGACGGCGGATCGTCGCGCCGTGTGCCTGGAGACTGGGATCGGTGGCGCGTCGTCGGATGGATCGAACGCGGGCTGCTGCTGTCGCAGGATCCGGTCGCCGGTGGAATCGTGCTCCGTGTCGATGCGGCGACGGGGGCGAGCGCGGTGTGGGCCGACCTGCAGCCGCGCGACGAATCCGGCATCATGAACCTCGACCTCAACACGTTGGTCGTGACGCCGGACGGTCGCAGCTATGGCTACTCGTGGCATCGCGCCACGAGCGACCTGTACCTCGTCGACGGGTGGAGCTAGCGCTCCGCGGGCGTCGCTCCCTAGAACGAGAAGAACGCGAACCGGCCCCCGCTCGAGCCGAGGCTGCTGAAGCGCTGGTTCACGATCGTGTTGTAGATCGACCCGAACGTGTAGCGGATGCCGATGTTGGTGGTGATACGGAAACCGGTCTGCAGCGCCTGTCGCTGCAGCAGGATCTCCTCCTCCGTATTGCCCGCGCGTGGCAGGAAGATCTGGTCGTTCACGCGCGCCGCCGACCCGCCGACGTTGAGGGAGAAGCCGCGTCCGATGCGCAAGTCGACGTTGCCGCTCAGCGTGAGGGCATGCCGGTCGAAGTCGTGGAGGTAGTTGAGCCAGTCGAGCGAGACGTTGCTCGATCCCCACGACTGCCGCGCAACATACGACGCCGTCGCCTGCTGGCTGAAGCGCGTCTCGCTGTCCTTGTTGAAGACCGTCGTGCGCTGGTAGTTGTAGTAGTTCGGACCGACGTTGTAGAGGAACGTGAGCTGACGGCGCGTCTGCTCCGTCCAGGGGAAGATGTTGTACTCGACCGCGGGCTGCGCGCGAATCGCGAGATCCTGGTTCAGGAAGTCCGAGTATCCGGCACCCAGCTTCAACCCCGCCGACAGGTGCTTGCTGAGCGAGCGCACCATGAGCGCGCTGGCGTTGTAGGTGCGCTGCTCGTTCCGGACCGTGAATGCGGGGCGTGTCGGCGTGGCGCCGATCTCGAACTTCTGCTCGTTGACGTTGCCGCTGACGGAGAAGTTGAGCTTCCACTGTTCGGTCGCGCGATTGGCGGAGAGAGACACCGAGCCGTTCACCGACTGCTGCCGTTCCTCGGCGCGCACAAACCCGTTGAAGTTCGTGGTGTACGTCCAGAGGTTCCACTTGTCCTTCAGGTTCGCCGCCGACACCTGCTGCTGTCCGCCGAATGGCGCGGTGTAGGCCACCTGCAGACGCGACGCAATCGGCGACTTGGCGACGTATCGCGTGAGCCCGAGCTTGAACACGCGCGCGAGCTCGCGACGCAGGCGATCGTCCGGGTCGTTGGGCAACGTGTTGAGCACGATCGTGTCGGCCATGCCCTCGAAGGCGCGCCGCCCGATGAAGGTGATGGTGTTCTCCGATCCACCGCCGCCATTCGTCAGTCCCGACACGAGAATCTGCACGTCGGAGTCGAACCGATCGCGCATCCAGTTCACGAAGTTCACGTCCGTGATGATGAAATCCCGGTCGCAGCCGCGGACACGTCCCTGGCAATCGAGAAAGACACGGATGGCCTGGGATTGCAGCGTGGACGAGTCAGGGCGCGCAGCGACCGGGGGCCGGGCGCCACTCGGGGGGCCGCCGCCTGGCGGGCCGCCGCCCGGTGGGCCGCCTGTCTGGGCCAAGACGAATGAAGGGGCGGCGGCGAGAACGAGCAGGAGGCTCAGACGGCAGGACAGAGCACGCACGAATTCTGGAATGGAGAGGTGATCGCCGCGTCGCTGCGCCCTGGGTGGCGCGGTCCGTTTCGGCAATCCCACATTAACGACATTTCCTCCCCCGTTGTTGCCGCGGGTTGCCCGCCTATAGTCGAGCTCGCCGGGTGTCTGCATCGTCCGCTTCCTGTTCAGCGAACCACTCCGCATACGGCGTGTTGCGCGCCATGCGCCGATTGAAGTCCGGGGCCCCGTCTGTCCACCACACCGGGCCACGTTCGCCGAGCGCACGTTTGGCCGCGTCGACTGATGCGCGCGCCGCGGCTAGCGCCGACGCATCCCGGTTGTTCTGCGCCCGTCCGACCGCGCGACGCGCCGTCATCAGCATATCCACGAGCGCTTGCCGCTCCGCTTCCGTCAGCGCTGGATTCGCGCAGCGCCACAGCCGGCCGCGCACGACGAAATAGCGGCCATCGGGGGTGACGGGGAATCGCATGGGTGCAAGATGGGGTCGAAGCGCGATCCAGTGTGCGACAGAGCCATGGCCCATCAGAACGCGTGGTGAAGGCGACGACACCTCTCGTCCCTGAGAAGCTCACTGCTTGACAGTCGCACCAGTAAGTAGTAAGTCAGCGAACGAACGTTTCGAGCGCGACGATGCCTCGCCGTTTTGCGCCATGCCCGGTCGCCGTCCTCTTCTCGGAACGGCGACCGTACGCATTTCCCTCAGGAGGTTTGTCGATGGCGGAATCAACTATCCGACGGTATCGCTGGATTCCTCTGGCCGTGTTGCTCAGCGCACCCGCCACGCTCCTGCCGGCCCAGCTGCAGGCCCAGGCCACCGTCCGCGGGCAGGTATCGGATTCGATCAGCAAACGCCCTCTTGCCGGTGCCATTGTGGCCGTGGAAGCCGCAGGCGGTGCCGACGCGGGCACGGCCCGCGTCGGCGACGACGGGCGTTACAGCATCCTCACGCGGAGCATAGGGCCCGTGACGGTGCGCGTGCGACTCGTGGGCTACGGGCAGGACACCCGGCGCCTCACGCTCGTCGCTGGCGAATCGTACACGGCCGACTTCCAGCTCAACGAACGGACCGCGCAGCTCGACCAGATCGTCGTGACCGGCACGGCCGGCGTCACGCAGCGCCGAGCGATCGGCAACGTCGTCAACACGGTCGACGCTTCCAAGGTGCTCGAGACCGCACCGGCACGCAGCGTCGAGCAGCTTCTCGGCGCACGCACGCCGGGGCTCATCGTGCTCCCGTCCACCGGTCAGGTCGGCACCGGCGCCCAGCTTCGCGTGCGCGGCGCGAGCAGCCTCTCGCTGAGCAACGACCCTCTCGTCTTCATCGACGGCATCCGCATGGACGCGTCGTCGTCGCGTGGCCCCGGCCAACGCGGTGGCGCGGGCGCGAGTCGCCTCAACGACATCAACCCGCAGGACATCGAAAGCATCGAGGTGATCAAGGGCCCCGCTGCCTCCACGCTGTACGGCACGGAAGCGTCGAATGGCGTCGTGCAGATCATCACCAAGCGTGGCAAGGCTGGCCGGCCGAAGTTTGACTTCACCACGCGTCAGGGCACCAACTGGCTCGCGAATCCTGAAGGGCGTCTCGACCCGCTCTGGTCGCGCAACGCGACGACCGGTGAACTCACGAGCTTCAACCTCTACAAGTACGAAGAGGAAAACGGCGCTGGCCCGATTTTCTCCAACGGCCGCAATCAGGGCTACAATGCGAACCTGAGCGGCGGCACGGACGCCAGCCGCTACTTCCTGTCGCTCGGTTACGACAATGACGTGGGCATCGTGCCGTGGAACTTCGACAAGAAGTTTAGTGGACGCGCAAACGCGGACATCCTCGCGGGCACCAAGCTGCGACTCTCCGGCTCGCTGGGCTACATACGCGCACGTACTCGCCTCGCGCAGCCCGCCATCGATGTCGATCCGTTCAGTCAGGTGGTGTGGGGCAACCCAAGCTCGCTCAACGGAGCGCAGCGCGGCTTTCAGGGGTCACCGCCCGAGACGTGGCCGACTGTGCAAAGCCGTGCCGACATCGACCGCACGACGCTCAGCCTGCAGGCGAACTACACGCCGTTCACGTGGTTTTCGCATCGGCTTACCACCGGGCTCGACGTCGGCGCCGAACACAATTTTCTGTTGTACCCGCGTCAGGCGCCCGGCAGCCCCTCGGCAATCGCGCTCGGCACCGCCGTCGCGGCTGGCAGCAAGAATGTCACCCGTAACATCCGCTCATTGATCACGCTCGACTACGCGGGCTCGCTCAAGTACGGGCTGGGCGAGGACTTCAAGTTGACGTCATCGTTTGGCATGC
>DASQZA010000269.1:0-18608 GCA_035638935.1 Gemmatimonas sp.
GCCGGCCCCAAACGTCACCGACTCCCCGCCCACCAGCACATGCTGCGGTGACAGCGCCTCGAGATGCATCTCGATACGGCTGGCGCTGTCGTTGAAGTGTGCCCGATGGCGGAACGCCGACTTCGAAAACGTGGCCTGCAACTCTCGATTGATGTGCAGCAGCACGTTCAGGTTGAATTCGGCCGTCACTCCGGCCGCGTCGTTGTATGCGGCATGCAGCAGCCGCGGATCCTTGCGGCGATCGACGCCGAGTATCATGCCGCCGTCGTCACCGACGCAGTCGCGCACGCGGCGCAGGAATGCGCTCGCCTCGTCGGGGTGCAGATTACCGATGGTCGAACCGGGAAAGAAGCCGATGCGGCGCGCATCCTCCGGCAGGTCAGGCAAGTCGAACGGTTCCGTGTAGTCGGCCCACACCGGCAGGACCGGCACGTGCGGAAACTCGATGGCGCGCTCCGTCGCCACGCTCTGCAACTGCTCGCGTGACACGTCCACGGGGATGTACGCCGCTGCTTCGCGAAACGTGCGCAGCAGATGACGCACCTTGAGCGCGGCACCGCTGCCGAACTCGATGATCGCGGCACTCGGGCCCACCAGATCGGCGAGATCACCGGCATGGCGCAGCAGAATGTCATGCTCGGTGCGCGTGAGGTAGTACTCCGGCAACCGTGTGATGTCCTCGAACAACGCCGCACCGCGCGCGTCGTAGAACAAGGCGGCCGGCAGTGTTTTCGGCGACGACCGCAGCCCGTCCAGTACGACTTCCCGCAGGATGGGAGCGTTGGTCGTATTGCGGGTCGCATTGCGGGTCGCATTGCGGGTCGCATTGCGGGTGGCACGGCCACTCGGAGGTGATGCGGTCATGCGCCCGCCCCGGCGGCATCGTGAGCCAGCCGGATTCCCGTGAACTGCCAGCGCGCATCGCTCGGGAAGAAATTGCGGTAGGTCACGCGCGCATGACTGGCAGGCGTGGCGCAGGATGCACCACGCAGTACCCACTGATCGCTCATCCACTTGCCGTTGTATTCCCCGAGTGCCCCGCTCGACGCGCGGTAGCCCGGATACGCGACATACGCGCTCTGCGTCCACTGCCACACATCACCGAACAGCTGCTGCATGCCTGGTGCGCCATCGGCATGCGGATGCAGCAACTCGGCGTCGGCGAACCGCCCGCCGACCGGATGATCCCGAGCGATCACTTCCCACTCCGCCTCAGTCGGTAGTCGCATGCCTGCCCAGCGGGCGTATGCATCCGCTTCGAAGTAGCTGACGTGCGTGACCGGAGCATGCGCATCGATGGGTGCAGTGCCCGCCAAGGTGAACTCGTGCCAGCGGTCATCGACGGACTCCCAGTAGAGAGGTGCACGCCACGCCTGCTCACGCACCATCGCCCAGCCGCGGCTGAGCCACAGCTCCGGACGACGATACCCACCGTCGGCGATGAATTCGGCGAACTCTGCGTTGGTCGTGAGCCGATGTGCGATCGCCGCCTGCTGGACGTAGGCCTTGTGCCGCGGACCTTCGTTGTCGAAGTGGAAGCCCGCACCACGAAACCCAATGTCGCGCACACCAGCGTCGATGGCGGTCCAGCCCTGCGGCGTGCTCACCGACGGAGCGCGTTGCTCCGGGCGGTAGACCGGGCGCATGGGATTCGTCCAGAACACATGCTTGATGTCCGTGAGCAGCAGCTCCTGATGCTGCTGCTCGTGATGCAGTCCGAGCTCAAGCACGGCACTGGCCGGATGTTGCGGGTCGTCGTCGATGGCCTCGCTGAGCTCCCGCATGTGCGTGTCCACGTGCGCCCGATACGCATACACCTCGGCCACCGTCGGGCGTGTCACCAGACCTCGCTGCGCGCGGCAATGGCGTTCGCCCGCCTGCACGTAGTACGAGTTGAACAGGAATGCGTACCGGGGATCCAACGCACGGTAGTCGCGGTGGAACGGCGCCAGGACGAAGGTCTCGAAGAACCAGCTCGTGTGGGCGAGATGCCACTTCGTGGGACTCACGTCGGGCATGCTGCTCACCACGTAGTCTTCGGTGTGCAGGGGCACGCACAGCCGCTCGGTGGCAGCGCGCACCGTGCGGTAACGCTCGGCGAACGACGGGGTCGCAACGAGTGGATGAAACGACGGCGTGACCAGCGTCAAGGAGCCTCCAGGAGCACAGCGCAGTCCCCATGTGCACCGATGCGCACACTCGGGCACGAGGAACGGTTTCTCACCAACCGTGGCGAAGCAGTTTCAGCGCCCGAAAGTTCCCATCCGCCACCTGGCTCGCGATATTCCGCCTCCATGTCTCTGGGAATCCGCGTGGCGTCTCTCACGCACCGATACGCCGACGTCACGGCGCTCCACGATGTTTCCATCAGCGTACCGGCAGGAACGCTGCTGGCCATCGTCGGTGAGAGTGGGTCGGGCAAGACGACACTGTTGCGTGCCCTCAACCGCACGATCGAGCCCACGCCGGGTTGCGTGTTCGTGGATGATGTCGACGTGACCACGCAGGACCCGGTCGCCCTGCGTCGCCGGATCGGATACGTCCCGCAGGCAGGCGGGCTGCTTCCACATTGGTCGGTACAGCGAAATGTGGCATTGGTGCCGATGCTGTCAGGGCAGGCTGATCCGTCGCTGGCGGCCACGGAAGCGCTCGCTCGGTGCGGTCTGGCGCCCGATGTCTTCGCCGGCCGGTTCCCGCATGAACTGTCCGGCGGTCAGCGACAGCGCGTCGCGCTGGCCCGTGCGCTCGCCGCACGTCAGTCGTTGGTGCTGCTCGACGAATCGTTCAGTGCGCTCGACGCGATTTCCCGAAGCGAGCTGCTGGAGGCGTTTGCGAACATACGGAAGGCACTGGGATTTACTGCAGTACTGGTGACGCACGATCTCGGTGAAGCGGCGCGACTTGCCGACTCCATTGCAGTCATGCGCGCGGGCCGCGTGGAGCAGATGGACTCGTTGCGGGCACTCATCGATGACCCGGCGACGCCATATGTTGCGCAGCTGGTGGGCCAAGCCCGGATGTCGGCGCGAGCGCTGGTCGACGCATGAGGTGCATCAGGTGCATCAGGTGCATGGCGGCCGCGAGTCGTGCGGTACTATTGCTCGTTGTGGCGTGCAGGGTGCCAGCGCTGGTCGCGCAATCACCGACGGAGCGCGTGGCAGGTCCGGCTCAGGCGGAAAGCAGCGTACCGCGCCGGCCCATCGTGGTCGCATCCAAGCCCTTCGGCGAGTCGTTTCTGCTGGCCGAGATGTTCGCACAGCTGCTCGAGCGCTCCGGACGGCGCGTCGAGCGCAAACCCGGCCTCGGCGCGACTGACGTCGCGTTCCGCGCGCTGCGCTCCGATGCGATCGACGTGTACCCCGAATACACCGGCACCGGACTGCTCGCGATATTGGCAGACTCCGTGACGCCAGCCATGCGGGCCGACCCTCGACGCGCATACACCCATGTGGCCACCACGAGTCTGCAGCGGTTCGGCGTCGTGTGGTTGCCTCCACTGGGCTTTCAGAACGGCTACGCGGTTGCCGTGCGCGCGGAGACAGCGCAGCGATATCGCTTGCGCACCCTGTCGGATCTTGCAGCGTCCGGTGCGTCATTGACCGGGGGCTTCACCTCGGACTTCATCGGCCGGAGCGATGGCTGGCCTGGTCTGCAGCGCGCGTACGGCATGACGCTCGCTGGCGTACGTCCGCTGGCACCGGCCATCAAGTACGAAGCGCTTGCACAAGGCGCAGTCGATGTGATCGATGGTTACGCGACCGACGGATTGCTCGCGAAGTATGCGCTGGTCACGTTGGAAGACGACCGCCGGTTCTTTCCACCGTACGATGCGGCTGCTGTCGTGTCACGGCGTTTGGCACGAGAGGATCCGGGTGCGTTGGCCGTGCTGGCGACGCTGAGCGGTCGCCTCACGGAAGTCGACATGCGCGCCTGGAACCGCGCGATCGAAGTGGACGAGCTGCCGATTCCGCTGGTCGCACGGCGTGCACTCGCATCCATCGGCGTGGGCGACGCCGTTGCTACGGTGGCCCCGACGGTTCGACCCGATGCGTCATTCTGGTCGTTCTTCTGGGCACGACGCATGGAGACACTGCGGCTGGCAGGGGAACATGCCGTGCTGGTCGGCGCTGCACTGCTGCTTGCGCTGCTCGTGGCAATTCCCCTCGGCCTCTGGCTCTCGTCGCATCCGGTCGTCGCGGAGCCGGTGCTGCAGCTGTTCGGTGTGCTGCAGACGGTGCCGAGCATCGCCCTGCTCGTGTTCATGATCCCGCTGCTCGGCATCGGCGTCGTGCCCGCCATCGTGGCGCTGTGGGCCTATGCGCTGCTGCCGATCGCGCGCGCGACGTATACGAGCGTGCGTCTGGCCGACCCGGATGCCGTCGCGGCCATTGCCGCGATGGGCGCGACGTCGTCACAGCAACTATGGTGGGTACGACTTCCGCTGGCGGCGCCGGTGGTGCTCGCTGGCGTGAGGACGGCCGCCGTGCTCACCGTGGGCACGGCCACACTTGGCGCATTCATTGGCGCCGGCGGACTTGGCGAACCGATCGTGACCGGACTCGGACTCGCCGATGCACGACTCGTACTGTCCGGCGCGATTCCGGCGGCCGCGATGGCGATCATCGTTGACGCCCTGCTCGGGTGGGTGAGTGCGCGGCTCGCCCCGGCACATCTGCGTCCTAGAGATCGGTCAACTGCTTCGTAAAGCAGAATTTGCGGCCGATCGACAGCTCCGAGCGCGAGATCTTCGTATAGCGTTGGATCTTCTCGGGATATCGAAGAATCGTCGACTCCGCGAATCCCATCGCCAGAAAGAGCCCGTCGGCGAGCGAAATGGCGAACAGTTCGGGGTAGCCACGCTGTCGCGCGAGCTCTTCGGCGGCGGCTATGAGCCGGCGCCCGATACCCTGGCCCTGCGCGGTCGGTGACACGGCGAGCGACACGAGCTCCACCAGCGACGGCGAGTATTCGTCGAGTGCCACGCATCCCATCACCGACCCATCGCGAGCGCGCACTACCTGGTAGTCCTGCAGGTGGCCCGTGACGAACGCCTCGGTTCGCATGAGGGTCAGGCCGTCGGGCGCAAACAGGTTGTTGAGCGATGCGATGTGGCTGATGTCCCGTTCGTTGGCATGTTCAACGGGCGGGAGTGGTGCAGCTTTGCGCGGAGCAGCCATGGCGCGTGAGTGGAGCTACCGCGACGCGTACACGCGGCTCTTGCCGTTCTTCTCGAAGAGCATGACGTCGTACTTGTCCTTGCGCGGGCCTTCCATGCCGGGCGAACCCATCGGCATGCCCGGCACCGCGAGTCCCAGCGCCACCGGCTTCTCGCGCAGGAGTTTCTCGATCACGTCAGCTGGTACGTGCCCTTCGATCGTGTAGCTCCCCACCCGTGCGGTATGGCACGATTCGAACGATGTCGGCACACCCATCGAGCGCTTCACCGTGGCCATGTCAGCGGTGTAATGGACGGTCGCGACAAAGCCCGCCGCCTTCATGTGCGTCACCCACTCCTTGCAGCAGCCGCAGTTCGGGTCCTTGTAGATCACGATCGTGCGCGGCGCGGACGCGGCCGCGGGCACGGCGGCCGCCTTTCCGGCCGGTGCCGGTTTCCGTGGGGGCTGGGGCTGCTGTGCGGCTCCCTTCGTGCCCGCCTGTGCGAGCACACGGCTCGCCTGGGAGAGCGAGAGCACGCCGACGGCCAGACCCAGCGTGCGCAGAAAGTCGCGGCGCGGGACCGTGGCCGAACCGGACGACAAGTTCGCGATGGGGTTCACGATGGGATTCGACATGGGGTCCATGGGGACAGAAGATAGCGGGTCTTGGCTCTTGTCGGCGGCCTCGGCAAGTCCGACATTGGTGGAATGCCCTCCCAAATACCCGCACCGCCCCCGGATGGATCGGAACGCCGGCGAAATCCGCGCTTGCGTGAGCTGGTCGACGAGATGATGGCGTCGATCCGCGCCGCGGCCAAAGTCGACCTGTGGTCCGATGCCGACCGTGCGCGCTACCAGGCGGACATGGCGCGCATCATGGAGTCCGTGCGTGAGCACGCCGTCGCTCACCCCAGGGTAACGAAGTAACCTCACGGGCCTCGCACTCGCGCCCAAGTCGATCACACGCTGGCGTCTGACGCCTGGCGTCTGGCGTCCAAGCCAACAGCGCCCAAGCTATCGCACCCGCATAACCAACCCATTGTGCGCCTTGATCACCCCGGCGCGCAAAATCTCGAGACCGTTCTCGTGGCAGTACAGCCCCATCTGCCGCACGTCCATCAGCTCGCGGTAACCGTGGTTCATGAAGTCACTCATGATGTTGTAGAACACCCGTGACTTGAGCTGATTCCGCGGGGTGGTCATCACGACGTAGCCACCCGGCTTGAGAAACTTCCGGTGCATCGCAATGCACTCGGCCTTGTGTGCGTCGGGAAAATGCTCGAGCAACCCGATCGACACGACCACGTCGAACTCCGGGCCGTATTGCAGATCGCGGATGTCCGAGACCACGAACTCGATCGGCATCTCGTCACGGTACCAGACGCGTTGGTGGCCGGTGGTCGGGTCGACGCCGAGGAACGGGTACTCGAGCGGAAACTGCCCGAAGCGGTCGGTTGCACAGAACTCGTCGTAATCCACGAGCGTGATCTCGCCGCCAGGATACATCGCCGCAATCTGCATCGCCTCGTAGCCGTCGGCAGCGCCCAGGAAGAGAATCCGCGGCTCGTGCACATCGAGGCCCTGGAAGAGCGCGCGCTTGCCGCGCGGGTCCCAGACGGCGTCCTCGACGCGCATGATCTTGTTCCACACGGCCAACCGCAGCATGTCCTCGAGCGCATGCGCTGCGTCATGCCTGTCGAAGCCCGCAAGTGCGCCCTGAAGCGCGGCCCTCGCCTGCGTCGTGGCGGCCGGCACGTCGGTGAGGAAGAATTGGTGGAATGCGGTGTTGAAAAGCCGCCATCCGTCGGCGACCGGCAACCCGCGACCCTGCGACTGCTCGTAGTCGCGCTTGGCGCTCGACCATTTCTCTACCGTGTACGGCCGACCGACGTCCTTCCATGCGAGCGCTGACCAATCGGTCGCGCTGGCATCCGTGAACAGATCGGGCGCCGTGTCGCGCGTATCGATGACGAACTGCGGGGTGCGCTCGTACCGGCCGACCGCGTGTCGCACTCCGCGTGGCCGCCCCCATGGCTGGCCGGTGGTTGCCGGAAAGGTGCGACGTGCAGGCGGGTGCGCGGTAATCATCGCGGCAGCCCGAACTCCTCACGCGCCTGACGGTTCGCGAGCGCCGTCGCAGCCTCGTCGCGCGCAGCAGCATGCCCGGCCGCCAGCAGCGTTTCGCGCTGCTCCACGAGCTGCCAGAAGTCTTCGTCCTTGGCACCGGGGGTGTGCGCCGGCAACAGCGAATACATCGCCTTGTACATCAGCGAGAAGGCGAAGAAGAGCGCGATCATGTCCGGTATCACGAGCACGAATCGCGTGAGCGCGTTGACGTCCGCCACCTGACTGTTGAAGTCGGGGGTGTTGAACGGTGCAGTCACCATGCGGAGGTTGAGCAGATAATTCGCCGCACCGCAAAGCAGATTCGTGAACGCGATGATAAGGGTCGACTGGCGCAATGCATGCACCACGGGCCGCTCGCTCAGCAACTCATCGAGGGCACGCTCGTGTGCCGCTGTCTCGGGTGTGAGTCCCTGCATCGCGATGAAACGCGTCACCGGCTTTGCCAGGAAGTACGAGCCTCCGAACACCAGCACCGCGAGGAAGTAGCTCGCCGAATCCTTGAGCGCGAACGTCGCGCCGTCGACATACCAGAACGCCAGTGCACCGCGCATGATCGCGGAAAGCCCTGCATACGTCGTGATGAAGTTGAAGCGGCGCGTGATGACGAGCAGGTCGAGCAGCACGTACACGACAGGTACGAGCGCCGCGAGGAGGTACGCCGGCAACGTGCCGAGTGGTGCCGTCCCGTACTTGAGGATGGCCCACGGGACAACGGCACCCATCACGAGATCCAGCACGAGCTTCATTGACTTCGACATTCCTGCAATATGGCCGGGCAGCGGGCCGAAGGTGAGTTGTCGCGGCCTCAGCGCATCGTGGCCGGCTTCAGCCCGAGCGCGCCGTTGAGCCACCTGATCAGTGGCGCCATCGCCGCGTAGTGTTTCGCCAGCGTGTCGGGCAGGCTTGCACTCCCGATCTCGGCGTTGCCCAGCGCGGCACCTGCCGTGAACGATTGGTGCTTGAGCCACTGCGCCGCCGGGTGTGACTCGTCGAAGCCACGCGGCATGCGGGTCAGCATGCCTTCGGGATCGAGCGGGCCGAAACGGCGCGTGAAACCGCGCGACAGCACGATCTCCTCGAACCCTTCCTGGTCGTCCACGAGCGACTGCCGAATGCGCTGCAGCGCCGGTCGCGGTGGCATCCAGATACCACCACCACAGAACGACCCGGTGGTCGCGATGTGGAAGTAGAAGCCCGCTCCACCGTGTGCAGCGTCGCCGCCGACGCCACGGCCCGCGTCGCGATGAAAGAACCAGCACGCCGCGTGCGTCTTGTACGGTGACTTGTCCTTGGAAAAACGCACGTCACGGTGGATGCGAAACACCGATTTCTTCGGCGAGCCGACGATCTCCGGCGCAATCTCGGCGAGCCGCACGTCGACCTCTTCCACCAGGGAGGCGAGCGGCCGCTTGACAGCCGCCTCGTAGTCGTCGCGGTGCTCCTCGAACCACTCCTTGCGGTTGTTCTTCGCCAGCCCCCGGAGGAATGTCATCGCGCGCGGCGGGAATCCCTCGAAGTGCGTGGTGGCGAGTGCTGCCGACTTCTTCACGGCCATGCGCTACCGTGCCGGGAACAGGAAACGCAGGAATAGCCCGCTGCGCTCACCCCACGCGCGCTCGTCGTGCAAGGCACCCTCGGCCTCCAGGTACATCAGGTTCGCGCCCTCCTGCCACCCTTTTCGCATCAGCATGCGATGCAACAGCCGCGCGCCCTTGAGCATGCGTGCCTCGCCGGTTCCGACGTCGAGCCAGATCGAAAGCGACTGTCGCCCCTCGTCGTGCTCCACCAGCTGCCGGATGATCCAGCGATCGTCCCACCAGACGGAAGGTGACAGCAGCGCGAGCTTGCCGAACACGGTCGGATACGCGAGCCCGAGGTGCAACGAGAGCAGCCCACCCAGCGAACTGCCAGCCAAGGCCGTATCGTGTGCGCCCTGACGGGTACGGTACAACCGATCGATGAACGGCTTGATCTCGAACACCAGCATCTGCCCATAGCGATCGGCCAACCCGCCGGCGTCGTGCGCAGAATCGCGCGTCGGCGTGTATTCGTCGATGCGGTCGCGGCCTGCATTGCCGATCGCGACGAGAATGACCGGGGCGATCACGCCGGCATGCACCAGCGCGCGCGCCGTGGTGTCGATTCCCCACTGCACGCCGAACGGCGACATGGGAAAATCATCGAACACGTTCTGCCCGTCGTGCAGGTACACGACAGGATACGTGCGCTCCGGCTCCGCCGCGTAGTTCGGTGGAAGGCAGACGACGATGTCGTGTGCATGCGGCAGGAATGCAGAACGCATGTCCGCGTAGTGCTCCATCGCTCCGAGGCGGACAGGCGTCGGCGCGTCATCGAACTGCGGGTTGGAGAGTGTGGCGGCAATCGACATGGCGTTCGCCAGCTACGCGACGAGGTCCGGCGGGCTCTCGCCACGTACGAATGCATCGATGTTCGCTAGCGCACGTTCTCCCATCGCCGTGCGCGTCTCGATCGTGCCACTGCCCATGTGTGGCAGCAGCACCGCGTTCTGCATGTCCTTGAGATCGGTCACCACCGACGGCTCGAACTCGTAGACATCGAGCCCCGCACCGGCGATGCGCTGCTCGCGGAGCGCTTCGGTGAGCGCCCACTCGTCGACGACATCCCCGCGCGCGGTGTTGATCAGATATGCGTCCGGCTTCATGAGCGCGATGGTCTCCGCGTTGATCAGGTGCCGTGTTTCCGGCGTCGCCGGACAGTGCAGCGAAACGACATCCGAACGGCGCAGCAGCTCCTCCATCGACGACGCTCGCTCGGCGCCCGCCGGACCGGCGGTGGCGGGATCATCGACACGCGGATCGCGCGGTGCGTACCAGAGAACTTTCATGCCCAACCCGGCGTCCGCCTTGCGCGCCAGTGCCCGTCCGATGCGCCCATAGCCGACGATGCCGAGCGTCTTTCCGCGCGCGGAGCGACCCATCATGTGTGTCGGCCGCCATCCGGACCACGCGCCGCTGCGCAGGTGCCGTTCACCTTCGCCAAGTCGGCGCATGCTCATGAGCATCAGCGCGAGCGCAAGGTCAGCGGTGTCGTCGGTGAGCACGTCCGGTGTGTTCGTGACGACTACCCTGGCGGCGCGTGCCGCATCGCGATCGATGTGATTCACCCCGACACCGAAGTTTGCGAGCAGCTTCACGTTCGTGCTTCCGGCAAACTGCTCTGCGCGGATCCTGTCCGTCACGGTGCACAGCACGATGTCCGCCTTCTTCATCGCGTCCGTCAGCTGTGCCGGCGACATTGCCACGTCGGTGCGGTTGAAGCGCGCATCGTAGCGCGACGCGATCGCCTCCTCGACCGACGCCGGCAGTTTGCGGGTAACCACCACCACCGGCGATGTGCCACTCGTCATGGCGCCTATGCCTCCACGCGCCAGTGGTGCAGCGCTGCCCCGACGCCCGCGCCGAGCGTGACGGGAATGCCCGCATCGAGCAGCGACATCTCCACGCCGGCGAGCGCTCCGGCCAACGTGAGCGCGTTCGTGTCACCCATGTGGCCGATCCGGAACAGCTTGCCCGCGACCTGCGTGAGGCCGGCACCGAGCGAGATACCGTACCGGCGAAATGCAATATCGATCACGCGCCCAGCGTCAGTGCCCTCGGGCACCATCACCGCCGTCAGCGTGTTGGACGCGATCTCGGGACGCAGTGCACACTGGCGAAGTCCCCAGGCCGCGACGGCTGCGCGTACGCCATCGGCGAGGCGGCGGTGACGCGCAGCGACGTTGGTCATCCCTTCGTCGAGCAGCATCGTCAGCGATTCATCGAGTCCGAACAGCAGCGACAGCGCGGGCGTGTACGGGAAGTAGCCGCGCGCATTCTGCTCCCGCATCGATCGCAGGTCGAAGTACGAACGCGGGCTCTTCGCACCGTCCACACGAGCGAGTGCCTTCGGGCTGACACCGAGGATGCCGAGCCCGGCCGGGAGCATGAATCCCTTCTGCGACCCGGTGATCACCATGTCCACGCCCCACGCGTCGAACTGGAACTCGAGACTCGCGACCGAGCTCACGCCATCGACGAACAGCAGCGCGGGATGTGCCGCACGATCGATGGCAGCCCGCACCGCTGTGATATCGCTCGTCACACCGGTCGCCGTCTCGTTGTGCACGACGAGCACGGCCTGGATCGCATGCGCCGTGTCGGCGCGCAACGCCTCCTCGATGGCCTGCGGCGACGGCACGTCTCCCCACTCGCCCTCGATCACGTCGACCGCATAGCCAAGGTTGCGCGCGGCCTGGATGTACAAATGCGAGAACTGCCCGTTTCGCATGCCAAGGAGGCGCGCGCCCGGGTCGAGCGTGTTCACGAGCGACGCTTCCCACATGCCACTGCCCGAGGACGGAAAGACGAATGTCTCGCCGTTCCGCTGGTTGATGATCTGCGGTAATCGGGTCAGGATCGAACGCGCGAACTCTGGAAACGCCGACGAACGATGATCCTCCTGCGCGCGATGCATCGCACGCAGCAATCGGTCAGGTACGGGTGTCGGTCCTGGAATCTGTAGAAAGTGCCGTCCCGGCATCGTTGGCGTGTGTAGGGAGTGATTGATTCAGCGCCACGGACAACCCTGGAAAGTCCTCGTCGCCATCATCGGCGCCGTCATCGCCGTTCGCACCGGCAGGGTTGGACCCGACGAGCGCGTCGGCATCGTCGAACGCATCTTCTGCATCTTCTGCATCTTCTGCATCCTCGGCCGCATCGGCAGCATCTGCGGCCGCCGTTGCGGCGGGGTCCGCGTCTTCGTACGGATCGAGCGCGCGGAGCAGACGCCGTGTCAGTCGGGCGAGCCGTGCACGTTGCTCACCCGTGAGCTCCGACATGAGTTCGACGATGGCGCCGAGGCGCGCCGGGGTGGTATCGGCGAGTACGGTGCGTCCGGCTGCCGTGAGGTGCACCGTGATGAAGCGGCGATCGACCTGGTGACGCTCGCGGCGCACGAGACCGCGCGACTCCAGCGCGTCGATGATGGCTGTCATCTGTGCCTTGCTGCGGTCAAGCGCCTCGGCGAGCTCCTGCTGGTGCACGGCTCCGCGCGTCGCGATGGTCTCGAGCACACCGAACTGGGAGGCAGAGAGGCCGAACTGCTGCACGGCTGCATCCACACGCGCGGCGGAGAGTGCCGCTGCGCGTTGCAGACCGATGTACGCATCGAGCGCGCGTCGTCGCTTCTTGTCGCCCTTCCCGCTCATCGTTGCGCTCCGTTCAGACGCGAGTCATGCCGGCGTGCCGGTCTACGATCCGATCCGCCAGAACCGTGGCCACCGCCATGATGGTTTCCTGCGGATTCACGCCGGGCGCAGTCGGCAGGAGTGATCCGTCCGTAATGTACAGACCCCGCACCCCGTGGCGCTCGCCATCGGGCGTCGCACCGGATGTCGCGGGATCCGTGCCCATGCGGCAGGTACCGTTCACGTGGGCGGAGAAGAGACCGATCCTGTTCGGCCCGTACGCCGCGCTGCCGAGCAACTGGATGTCGCGCTCGGTGCGACAGATGACCGGGTTGGTGTGCAAGGTGCCAGCCTCGATCGCACCGGCCGCCAGATGCAGTCGCGCGGCGGCTGTGACCGACGCGCGAACTCGTGCACGGTCGGCGTCGGTGAGCCGATAGCGGATGCCGACTGCTCCGTCGCGACCGGCACGGACCCGCCCACTCGAATGCAATCGTTGGGCGCCGTCGCGCGTGAGTGCGATGAGGACGCCCTGCTGTCGCATGGTCGCCATGCGAGCCGCATGTGTCGCGCCGAAGCCTGGCATCGCCGCGGCGGAGAACGACGGATGCATCGGCGGACACTCGATCCAGAATCCGTATGGGGATCCATTCCACTCGCTGAATTCGTCGCAAATCGTGGAGAGCGGAATGCCCGTGCTGCTGACGATGTCGCGGGCGTACCGTCCGAATACCGCCGTTGTCGGATGCAGGCGCATCCAGCTGCCGACGCCACCGCCGCCAAGCCCCGAGCGCTGCAGGAGCACTGGTGTCCCGATGGCGCCGGCGGCAATGACGACGAGCGGTGCATCGATCACCAGCGTGTGCGAAACACCGTCTGCCCCGGTCACACGCGCGTGTACACGCTTGCGAGCAGGAGTCGATACCGAGCCTTGCCGCTCACGGAGTTCTATGCGATCGGCATGTGCGCCCGTGTACAGCGTCGCCCCGCGCTCCAGTGCATCCGGCACGTAGGTGACGAGCGTGGACTGCTTTGCATCGTGCCGGCACCCGACCCCGCAGAATCCGCAACGGATGCACCCGTGCGCGTTGATGATCGCGGATGACGCACGCCAGCCGAGCGCGGCGGCGCCGTCGAGGACGATGCGGTTGTTGGCGGAATGTGCGTCGGCCGGAACCGCGCGCGCATGGACGCGCGCCTCGATGCGGTCGAAGGCCGGCGCCATGTCCGCGGGCAGCATGCCGACAGTGCCATGGTCACGGTACCACTCTTCGAGCACGCGGTCCGGGGTGCGGAGCATGATCATCCAGTTCACGGTCGTCGAGCCGCCCACGCTCCGGCCTTGTACCAGCGCAACGGACAAATCGTCTGTCGTGCGCAATGCGCCGTCTGCGTACAGCGTCTCCGTGAGCTTCGCTTCCGCTTCCGTAAAGTCCGACGGCAGATGATACGCGCCTTCCTCCAACAGCACCGTGTCGAAACCTGCCGCTGCCAGCCTGGCTGCGGTAACGGCGCCACCGGCACCGGTGCCGATGACCACGACATCTGCCGTACGATGCGTGTCGCCGGTACCGGCAGCCGGAGGCAAGACGCCCCGAGGCATCGCACGCGGTGCCGGCGCCGTCCGATGTGTCAGTTCGCGTGCGACAGGCTCGCTGTCGCGCTCCGTTCCTGCGAGCGCACCCTCCCACGCCACCCGCGGAGTGCGGGTATGCATCGGCCCATCGTATCCAGTCGATGCGGCAACGTCCGTATCGGCGTAGTGCA
Organism: Gemmatimonas sp.; assembly: GCA_035638935.1. Classification (GTDB taxonomy): domain Bacteria; phylum Gemmatimonadota; class Gemmatimonadetes; order Gemmatimonadales; family Gemmatimonadaceae; genus Gemmatimonas. The sequence continues at coordinate 14,257 of DASQZA010000269.1, forward strand.
CCGCCAATACGAGCCGACGTACGGCCTCGTACGCGGACCGAAGCGCGGGCAAGGACGACGTGCCGTAGGCCTCAAAGCATCGGGTGCGATCAGCGGCGGAAAGTGCGCTGAACCGGCGCGGCTGGCCGATGGCAACCAGCACTGCAGCGCGAGAACCAAGCAGGTGAACGCCGAGTGCGAACCGGTTACGCTTGTCGTGGGGCAGCGGCTGTAGCCGGGCGACGCACGCCTCGATGAATGGCCCAGCTGGGACGCGACGCTCAGCGGGGGCCCCGGCGTCGCTCTGGCGGATGCACTCCGCAAGTGCAGCAAAGGTCTCGTACGGGAGGACCATTACGGCGAAGGGTAGTGTGCGCCGGCATCACACGCCAGCATTGCGCGCAAGCAGCACACTACCCCTCGATCACTACGACAATCTATGCCGCGAGCGGCGTCGTTACACGGCCACCGAGGGCGATCCGATGGCGAAGAGGCGCTTGCTCTCGTCGCTCAGCAGCACCCACAGCGTGTAGATCGAGAATGCCGTGCCGAACGGGAAATTGAACAGCCCGAACAGCGCGACGACGATCGCGACGTAGCGTGCCCAGTTCTGGTGATTGAGCAGCCCAAAGCCGGCGATCAGGCCGAACACCGCGAACGCCCCGACCACGATTGACATCGCCACGCTCACCGTGCTGCCCACGAGGGCGCCGGTGAGACTTCCTGACGTGAGGCTGCCGAACACGCCGCCGAACAGCACGCCGAACGCCTTGAGCAGGCCGATCGCGCTGAAAATAATGTTGGCGACAGCCACGATCTTGATGTGCGTGCGCATGCCCACGGTCCTCGGTAGTGAAGGATGACAAGGGCAGAGCGCCCCTGTGCCTACCCCGTACGGGAGTCGGGGCGTTCAGGATTCGGTGTCGTCCAGGAAACGTCCTGTCCCACGAACTCAGGGGCGCGAATCGGCAGATTGGCCCCTGAAACCCCGCACGAGCTGCGGGGCGAGCGACACCATCGCCACGCCCGCGACGATCACCAGCATGGCAAGCAGGGCCTGGGCCGGCAGACGTTCGCCCAGCACCAGCACACCCAGCAGCACCGCCACCACCGGATTGACGTAGGCGTACGTGCCGACTGCGGTCGGACTCGCCACGCGCAGCAGCCACATGTACGTACTGAATGCGATCAGCGACCCGAACACGATCAGGTACAGCAGGGCAAGCAGCGACCTCGCAGAGACGGGTGATTGCGTCACGTGCGACACTTCACCGGTCGCGGTCGCGAGCATCATCAGCATCGAGCCGCCCACGAGCATCTGCATGGCGATTGCCAGTGTCGCAGGCTTGGCCAGGGATGCCGTACGCGCATAGAGCGAGCCGATCGTCCACGACAGTGCGCTGATGGTCAGCACGATGGCTCCAATCGGATCGACGACCGTCTCCGCCGTTGTGGCAGCGGTCCCGTCCACGACTGCGTTCGCCGTGGTGGCCGATGCAGGCAAGACGAGCAATCCCACACCCGCAAGTCCGATCGCGACGCCGATCAGCTTGGTGACGCGCGGCGGCTGCCCCTGCACCCACTCACAGAGCACGAGCCAGAGTGGCACCGTCGCTACGAGCAGCGATGCCATGCCGGAGTTCACGCGCTGCTCGGCCCACGACACAGCGCCATTGCCCACGAACAACAGCAGGCTGCCGACGATGGCCGAGCTTTTCCACTCGGCCATCGTCGGCCGTGGTGCTCCGCGCAAACGCGCCCACAGATACATCAACGTGCCTGCGATGAGGAACCGAACCGCCGCCATGAAGAAGGGCGGGAGCGTTTCCAGACCGATCCGGATCGCGAGATACGTCGATCCCCAGACGATGTAGATGACGGCAAATCCGAGCACGAGCTGCGCTCGCGTCGCATGCTCCAATGAAGTTCTGGCTTCGCTCACGTACCACGTGGTTTTGCCCGACGAGTGGCCGGGGCGGTCAAGGGATCTTCGGGCCACGGATGTCGCGGGTAACGCCCACGCAGCTCCTTGCGCACCTCGAAGTACGAGCCACGCCAGAATCCCGCGAGATCGCGCGTCACCTGCACGGGCCGCTGTGCCGGGGACAGGAGGTGCAGCGTTACCGGCACCCGGTCACCCATCAGGGTTGGTGTCGTGGTCCAGCCGAACACTTCCTGCAGCTTCACCGGCAGCACCGGAGATTCGGGATCGCCGTAGTCGAGTGCGATCCGCGATCCACTCGGCACCTCGAGATGCGACGGTGCCAGACGGTCCACTGCGGCTCGACGCTCCCACGGCACGAGCGAAAGCAGCGCGCCTCCAAGATCGACCTGCGCCAGATCACTCCACTTGCGCTTGCCGTCTACGTGAGGACCGAGCCACGCGTCGAGTGATGTCGCGAGGGTATCGTCGGAGACATCGGGCCAGCTCCCGTCATGTCGGTGCAGGAAGGCGAGTCGTGCACGCATCGCCGCTGCAGACGCGGACCACGGCAGCAACGACACACCTTCGCGCACGACCTGCGCGAGCAACTCCGCGCGCACTTTCTCTGCTGGCAAGTCGGTGACGACCGATTCTTCAATGACCAGCGCACCCAGCATCGTTCGGCGAGTGCCACGCACTGCACGACTTGTCTCGTGCCACGCGACCGTCTCTTCTCGGACGAACTGCGTGGCGAACGCTTCCTTGACGTCGTCGAGCGTCAGCGACGCGGCGCGAACCACGCGATAGTCCGGCGCCGCGCCGTCCAGTTCCGCGATCGCGAGCCACTCGCTGTCGGCAAGCGCGTCATGCCTCCCAATCGTCGCGCCGGCGCCGTTGCGCATCAGAAATCGTGGCGCGTCGCCGGGTCGCCTGCGTGCGACACGATCGGGAAAGGCCAGTGCGAGCAGGCTTCCGGTGTCGTGCAGGTCGTTGCTCGTGGCGCTCGGCCTTGAAGGGAAGCGCCGCTGAAGCTCCACCGCGACCGCACGAACACGCTGCAACGCATCACGGTCGATGCTTGCACCCCCGAGCACCGCATCGGTGCCTGTGGCATCGGTGCTACCGGCATGGGTGCGGTCGGCAGCACCGCGCTGGCGCACCACCTCCACGCGTAGCGCGAGATCGGATGGTGGGTCACCCGCACTGCCGAACTGCCGCCGCACGATGTCACGCTCCTCGAGCAGCGCTGCGATCTCGGCACCGAGCACACCATGACCTCGCGCTCGGGCGAGCAGCAGCAGATGTGCCAGCCGCGGGGAAAGAGGTAATGCCGCCATCTGCTTGCCGTGCGCGGTCACGCGCCCTCGTTCGTCTATGGCACCAAGCAGCGCGAGTAGCTCCCGAGCGCCCGCGAACGGACCAGCCCGTGGCACGTCGAGCCATCGCAATGTGGTCGGATCGTGAATGCCGGCGTCGGCCAGCTCGAGCGCAAGTGACGCGAGATCCGTGTCGAGTATCTCCGGGCGCGTGGCGGGCTGAAAGCCAAACTCTTCGTGCTGATCCCAGATCCGATAGCAGACACCCGGCGCGGTTCGACCTGCACGCCCACGGCGCTGGTCTGCAGAAGCGCGACTCACACGCACTGTGTCGAGGCGCGTCATGCCGACGCGCGGTTCATAGCGCGGCAGTCGCGAAAGTCCGGAGTCGATCACGACACGGACGCCTTCGATCGTGAGACTCGTCTCGGCCACGCTCGTGGCGAGCACGATCTTGCGTGTACCCGAAGGCGCTGCCGCGAGGGCGGCATCCTGTGCCGCCATGGGCATCGAGCCATGCAGGACGTGCACGATGGCATGCGCCGACCGGAGTACGCTGTCCCCGGCCAGGCGCTCACCGACGCGGCGCTGTTCGGCCGCCCCCGGCAGGAACACGAGCACATCGCCGATATCCGTTTCGACCGCCTCGCGGATCACGCGTGCGACCGACGCCTCGAGCCTGTCACCGCTCCGTGGCGGACGATAGTGCGTCGTGATCGGAAACATGCGTCCGGCGCTGCGTACGACTGGTGCTGGCGCGTCACCGCTCGCGAGCAGCGCAGCAACGGCATCGCCGTCGAGCGTGGCAGACATCACCAGGACGCGAAGCTCTGGCCGCAGCTGCATCTGCGTCTCCAGCACGAGCGCGAGCCCGAGATCCGCATGCGTCGACCGCTCGTGGAATTCGTCGAAGATCACCATGCCGTACGACTCGAGCGCCGGATCGGCGGAAAGCAGTCGCGCGAGCACTCCTTCGGTCACCACTTCGACGCGTGTTCGCGCCGACACCCGCGTATCCCCGCGGATGCGATAGCCAATCGACTCGCCTACGGACTCGCCGAGGAGCCGCGCCATGTACGATGCCGCCGCACGCGCAGCCAGACGTCGCGGCTCGAGCATCACGATTCGACCAC
>DASQZA010000270.1:0-1805 GCA_035638935.1 Gemmatimonas sp.
GTATTCGTGCACGGGGGCCCGCGCCGCCAGATGATGCCCGGCTATCACTACATGCAGTTCTACCACTGGTCGTATGCGTACAACCAGTGGCTGGCGAGCCAGGGCTACGTCGTGCTGTCGATCAATTATCGCAGCGGCATCGGCTATGGCCGCTCGTTCCGCGATGCCGAGCGAACGCAGGGCCGAGGCAATTCCGAGTATCAGGATGTGGTGGCCGGAGCGAAGTACCTGCAGGAGCGCGCGGACGTCGATCCTAAGCGCGTCGGCATCTGGGGGCTCTCGTACGGTGGCTTGCTGGCGTCGCAGGCCTTGGCACGCAACTCCGACATCTTCGTAGCGGGTGGAGATCTCGCGGGCGTGCATCTGTACGGCAACCAGCTCGACACGACGAACCTTGCCTTCCGCTCATCGGCCGTCGGCGCGATCGACGGATGGAAATCTCCGGTGTTCCTGGTACACGGTGATGACGACCGCAACGTCGACTTCGCGCAGACCGTGGGACTGGTTCAGCTCCTGCGCGCGCGGAATGTGTACCACGAACTGATCGTGGTGCCGGACGACCTGCATGAGTCGATGCTGCACCGCAACTGGATCGACACGTTCGACCGCATGGGCGCGTTCTTCAAGCGCTTCGTCTGGGACAAGAGTCCGGTGCCGGCGACTGGGCAGTAGCGTTGCGGACTTGCGTGCCGGCTTTGAACGGCAACTGCGGGTAAGCGGATAGAAACAGATTTCAGCGGAAACGAAACGGATTCGTACGGTGAACTCGGGAGGACGACGTGCTGGTCCGGCGTCGTCCTTTCTTGTATGGGCACCACGAATGCTTCAGACCGCGAGGGCAGTTTCCAAAGAAAGTCGGCCCCAGCGACTCGCGGCGTCAGCCCGTCGCACGCAGCGTACAGATCCGTTTCGTTTCCGCTAAGATCTGTTTCTATCCGTTTACCCGCAGGTCAAAGTCGCTCGCACCTCCCGTCAGTACCTCTAGCGCGCGACTCGTCCCACTCGTCTTCCGCCAAACGGCGTGCGACGGCACCTTCCCCTCACATCGTGATGGATAAGTGTGTGAGAGGTACTTCTTCTGCTTCGCTGGAGCGTGCATGGCCCGTGAACCGTTGGCACTCCTGCAGGGCACCGCGGATGTGCTGATTCTCAAGGCGCTCGCCTGGAAGCCGATGCACGGCTACGGCATCGCCCTGTGGATTCGGCAGCGCACCGAGAACGATCTCGCCCTCGAGGACGCGGCGTTGTACCAAGCGTTGCACCGCCTCGAACGCAAAGGATGGGTGGAGTCCGAGTGGGGCGTCTCGGAGAACAACCGGCGGGCCAAGTTCTACTCCATCGCGAAATCCGGCCGCCAGCATCTGCGCGCCGAAGTGGTCGAGTTGCGTCGCTACTTCGACGCACTGTTTCGCGTCCTCGACACGGCCTGAGAGCGACGGCGTGCGATGACGATCGTACCCGAGATCGTACCCGACCACGATGCGGCTGCACGGAAGTCGATGCAGCTGCCGCGAAGATCGCGCGCCAGGGTATGTGCCGACGTCGACGATGAGCTCGGCTTTCATCTGGACATGGTCGTCGCCGAGCTCGAGGCTGCCGGATGGAAGCGTTCCGAAGCTGAAAGCGAAGCCCGTCGCCGTTTCGGCGACATCGCGTATACCAAAGACTATTGCAGCGCCGAGAGTCTGCGGCGTGAGCGGGGACGACATCGCATGACGACCTTCGACGAACTGTTTCGTGATCTCCGGTTCACCATGCGATCGCTCTTGCGCGCGCCGGGCTTCACGTTCGTTGTCCTCTTCACG
>DASQZA010000271.1:0-2172 GCA_035638935.1 Gemmatimonas sp.
GCAGATCGTGACCAATGCGATCGAGACGAGCCGGCCGGTGATCGATTCCATGCGCCATGCGCTGCACATCGTCGAACCTCGCAAGCCCGTGCACTTGCGGGGCGATCCGACGCGGCTCACCCAGGTCGTGGCCAATCTGCTCAACAACGCCGCCAAGTATCAGAGCGAGGAGGGGCGCATCGAGGTGCGCATGGAACGCGACGGCGATCACGTCGTGATCGAAGTGCACGACGATGGGATCGGCATCCAGGAGGACATGCGTACGCGCATCTTCGAACTGTTCACGCAGGGCGATCGTGCGCCGGAGCGCGCGCAGGGTGGCCTCGGCATCGGGCTCTCCCTCGTGAAGCAGATGGTCGAACTGCACGATGGCACTGTTACTGCGATCAGCGAAGGTCCCGGACGCGGGAGTCAGTTCGTCGTCCGCCTGCCCTGCCTTCCCGACTCGACGATGCCGGAGCCCACGAGTACGCCCGCAGCGACACCCGCGGCGGATGCACCACGACGCATTCTCGTCGTCGACGACAGCGTGGATGCGGCGGAAAGCATGGCCATGCTGCTTCGTCTCCGTGGGCACGAGGTGCAAGTCGCGCACAATGGATACGACGCACTCGAACTCGCTGCGGCATCCAAACCGTCGGTCGTGCTGCTCGACATCGGATTGCCGGGCATGGATGGCTACGAAGTGTGCCGGCGCTTTCGGGCGAATGGGCTCGCCGATGTGCGCATCATCGCGATGACCGGCTACGGCATGGAGCAGGACCGTCAGCGCGCGAAGGACGCAGGATTCGACGTGCACACGGTGAAGCCCGTGGCATTCAGTGAACTGCTCAAGCTGCTCGCCGACCCGGCGCCGTGACCCGGCGCCGTCGTAAGCAGGGTCATAATCACCAGATGCAGACCCGCTAAGACTGGCGTAATCGACGCCTCGTACTGTTGGCCCATGCACCTGCCGCTCCGGGAGGTGATGGACCGATTTCGACGAGGATGTCGACCATGTTCCGAATCCAGAACGTACCCGCTGCGCTCCTGATCTTCGCTCTCGCTGCGTGCAGCGGCGGTGATAGCACTTCGCCGAACAACAACAACGGCAACAACGGCGGCAACAACGGCAACGGTGGCGGAGGCGGCGTGGTCGTGCCTCCCGTCGCCGTCGCCGCTGTCGTGCTCACGCCGCCGTCGGCAATCATCGACGCCGGCGAGAGCATGACGCTGCAGTCGCGCGTCGCTGACGCTTCGAATAATACGTTGACCGGGCGCACCGTCACCTGGGCCTCGTCGAACAACGCCATCGCGACCGTCGATGCGAACGGCAAGGTGACCGCGGTGAGCGGTGGCACAGTGCGCATCACTGCAACGAGCGAAGGCATCGCCGCCGAAGCGGCGATCCAGGTACGGCGCGTCGTGGCAACGGTGCAAGTGGTCGGTGCACTCGACACGCTCGAAGCCTACGATGTGCGGAGCCTTCGCGCCGTGGCGAAGGACGCTGCCGGCCTCGTGATCGACGACATCTCTTTCACGTGGACCAGCAGCAACCCGAGCGTCGCCACGGTGCAGAGCCCGGCCGGCGTGATCGACGGCGCCATCACGGGCGTCGATCGCGGCACCGTGACCATCACGGCAACGTCGCCGAACGGCAAGAGCGCCACAGCCGCGCGCGTGGTCGTCATCAAGTATCGCTCGATCACTGCAGCGACGATGCACAGCTGCGACATCGCGAGCGGTGGCGTGGCGTACTGCTGGGGCCTCAACAGCACGGATGCACGGCTCGGTGACGCAAATATCGGCGACGGCAACTTCCGTTCGACGCCGTTCAAGGTGCCGGGCGACCGCCACTACAATCAGCTGGTGACTTTCGCCCGCTTCACCTGTGGCCTCAAGACCGACGGCAAAGTCTGGTGCTGGGGCAGCAACAGCTGGGGCACGCTCGGCGACGGCAGCAACAGGAACTTCTCGTCAGTGCCGGTTCAGGTCGCGGGCAACAGCACGTTCACCACGATTGCGGCTGGTGCCGACCATGCGTGCGGCATCACCACGGCGAACGCAATGGTATGCTGGGGACACAACGATTGGGGTCAGTTCGGCATCAACAACACGTCGTCGCCCGATTTCCCCGTTGTTGCGGCGGGCGGGATGCAGTTCCGCGCCGTCATGGCCAGCACGTCGAGCACC
>DASQZA010000272.1:0-6385 GCA_035638935.1 Gemmatimonas sp.
GCGGCAACGTCCGGCTGAATTCCGTGTCCCCGCTCGGCAATGTCGGCGTCGTGGCCGTACCCAAGGAGGGCCGAGTGTATGTGCTGCTCGAAGCGCAACGCATGTACATCGAGCAACCACTCAACGATGTCCGGGCGAGCACTCGCGCCCCGGGCTCGTCAGGTTCGTCGGCGGCAAGACCACAACCCGCGCCGCCGCCGCTGCCAACGGTCAAGCGCACCGGCCGGCGGGAGACGATTGCGGGGTACGAGTGCGAGCACGTCATCGTGACCTCCCTTGCCGACGGCGATATGGACGTCTGCATGGCGCGCGCACTTGGGCCGTTCGTATCCCCGGCGTCGGCGATGGGTGTGGCCGTCATGCCCGCATGGCAACGTGCCCTCGTGGCGGATGGCGGTTTCCCGCTCAAGGTGACTCGCTCCGACGGGAAAACGCTGCTCGAGGTCACCAGAATCGTGAAGCGAACGCTGCCGGCGTCGAGCTTCACCGTGCCCGATGACTTCGTGAAGATGGACCGTCCGCCGGGGCGGGGTTGAAACCTGCGTTGGGCCCTCGCGTTATGTAAGGAGAAAGCGGTGCACGTCGCATGACGCCTGCACTGCATCGCTTCTGGCGTCCTTTCGGACGTCAGCGAATCCGGGAGGAGCCCATGTTCACGATCATTTCCATCATACTGTCGTTTGCCATCGCCATCGTACTGCACAGCACCACGCGGCGCTTCGTCCGCAATCGATTGCGTTACGTGGATGCAGTGCAGAAGATGATCGCACCGTGGGCCGCCGGTGGTGCCACGCTGCTTGCCTCGCTGCTCGTCGTCGGCCTCTTGCCCGTCGTTGGCGTGGGTACCGCGATCACGGCTGCGCTTGCTGTCGGCTCAGGCGTTGCCGCGGGCGCCCGCGACATTCGCAGGGGCACGACGCCAATAGTGTACGGCGCCTGATTGGCGCGTCGTCGTGAAACAGCGCGGTGCGACTGAGGTCGCACCGCGCTGTTTCACATCAGAAAGCATCCGCGTGAGCATCGCGCTCGCCCAAGTAAATCTCGCCTACATCCAGTACTCGTATTTGCCAGTGAATAGCACGAAGGCGGAGAGCGCCGCATTGGTCACGCCGTGCACCAGCACGAGATCGCCGAGCGATTTGGTGCGCCACATCCACCAGTTGTAGATCAGCCCGCAGGCAAGTCCGACTTCCCAGAACGGCCCATGTTCGCTGGCGAACAGCACGGCGGTCGCAACGAACGCCAGCGTGTTGTAGGTGCCCAACTGCACTTTCTGCCAGTCGTTGTTCACGATCCAGCGCGGAAGCCACCCGCGCCAGAACAGCTCCTCGAGAATCGGCACCAGCAGTGCAGCGCGCGTGATGCGCAACAGCATCACGAGGGGATTCGCCAGTTCGGACGGTGCAATCGACGTCTGAACGGTACCGGTAATGCTGTTCTGAAACAGCGGGTGCGCGCGCCATCCCGGGAAGATCAGGTCCGGTGCCACCCACAGCGCACACACGGCGAGCCCGAGCAGTACGCTGCCGACCGCGTGCTTCACTCGCATCGACCGCACGATGCTGCCGCTGAACACCGCGATCACGAGGACGAGCGTTCCGACCCGAAACACGGACTCCCATGGCTGGCCAAAGGGGAGTGAGGGTGCCACGGCCAGCAGGAGCATGAAGATCGCGAAAGGTGCGATCCAGGCGAGTGACGGGTAGCGTGCGAGCAGGCTTCGCATGCGAATCTTTGGAAGGGAGCGCGTCGAGCCGCGGTGTCGGCCCGGTGCATGACGAACCGTGCGTCAGGATCGGAACACTATCGGGAGGCGTCGGTCTCGCGCACCAACAGCGCATGTGCTCCAGCGAAATCGAGCATGAGCACGTCGCCTACCCCATGGACGATCCGGACGCTCATGGAGTGCGGTGCGGCCGGGTTGTCTGTGTGCAGCACGTCGCCTTCCACTCGATAGATCAGACTCACGACCTGATCCCGGCCCCCCACATCGATGTGGTAGTGCAGGTGGCCTTCCGCGAGGAACTCCATGCGGACGCCAGGTGCGAAATCCAGCGCCGCGTCGGCGCGCATGAGACGCCATGTACCAAGCAACCACTCAGGGGACATGTCAGGGGACATGCAGGGCCGGCCAGTCGAAGGGGGAGAGGGAAACACCGCTCCTGCCGCGCCATGGCAGCAGGGATGTGTGACGCTAGTTCATCCTGATGCGTCGAACGCTACACCCATCCAGCGCGAGGAGTCGTCATGTTCCGCCATATCCGCGAGAGTATCAACCGCACGCGAGCACTGCGACTCGATGCCGCCAGTGCAGGGCCGGCTGGCCTGGCGTTTCTGCTGGCCTACCTGATCGCCTACGTCGTACAAGCCGGCTGACACCCGCCACCGTCGGTAACTGGGAGTGAGCGTGGTGGTCAGCCCCATGCTGCGCTGATCGTGCCACCGTCCACAGTGTAGGGAAGCCACACGAGCGCGACGAGTTGCACCACCACGTCACCGCTCTTGGCCTTGACCGGAATCCTCCCGAGTTCCTCGCTCGCGGCATCGTACGAGCCGCCAAGCGTGTCGATGTCGCTCTGAAGCTGCGATTCCAGGTCGGCATACTGCCCCCGCAACGCCTCCGCGCTCTCGTTCGCGCGCGAAACGTCTCCCCGCTGTTGCACCGCGCGCCCGACACCGCGCGCCGCCGTACCCACCTTGCCGATCGTCCCCGCGCCGATCTTGCCACGGCCAAAGACTGCCCCAAGCAGCGCACCACCCACCGATAGCATGGTGCTCATGTTGGCCTGACTCGCCTGTGACGCTTCGCGCGCGACCGCCTGCTCGGCCTTCCGGATCTTCTCCTGCAGCGTCGTCATCCGCGTAGCGTACTTGCCGCGCAGCGTGTCGATGCGAGCATCCCGCTTTTCGCGCGAAACCAGCTGCAATCGGATGCGGAAGTCACGCTCCGATTCACCGGACTCCGACGTGAGCTTGCACTCGGTGCTCTGCAGCAACTCGACCTGTTCGTTGGTGAGCACCCACTTCTGGAACGCCTTGCCCCACGCCGCATAGCTTTTCGCGCTCGACCCCGCGCGCGGGAGCTCGCCGAAGGTGGCACCCTCCCGTGGTGCACGCTCGAGCATCGTCGGGTCGAGATCCACGCGCTTCGCGCTGTCCCAATCGAGGCTGATTGCACCGTCGTCGATCGTGCCCAACAGCGCAACGCGTCGCTGCTCGGCCAGCCCGTACTTCACACTGGTGAACGACAGGTCTGCGACGGCGAGCACCGCTGGCTCGTAGCGCGTCACGCCAGCGTTGCCTGCTGGCGGCGCGAAGAACTGCGGAACATCGGGGGGCAGCACAGGCAGGCTTTCCCCGGTTGCCTTGGCGAGTGTAGGCACTGGGACCGGAGCCGGCGCTGATGGTGACGAGCCTGCACCATTTGCCGAGGTCCGCGCCTGCAGGGCCTTGATCTGTTCGCGCGTCATGGGGCCCGCGAGGTACGACATCGTCCAGCGCGTTTCGAATGTGACCGGTGCGGGTTCGTGGACGCTGTGCAGCAGGAACACGCGCTTGCCTAGCCCCGCGATCGTCTGCTCCATTGCGGCACGATCGAACGGCTTCCCGCCGGACGCGCCTTCGAGGCCTTCCATGACGCGCATCTTGTCGCGCTCGGTCTGCAGGCGTCCGATGAACCAGGTGCCCGTGTTCGACAAGCCGCGGTAGTCGAGATCGACCGGGTTCTGCGTCGAGAGCACCACACCGAGCCCGAAGGCACGCGCCTGCTTGAGCAATGTCAGCAGGAGCACTTTCGATGGAGGGTTCGCGACGGGCGGCATATAGCCGAACAGCTCGTCGATGTAGAGAATTGCGCGAAGCGAGCCCGTGCCCGGCTGGGCGCGGGTCCACGCCAGAATGTCCGCAAGCAGCAACGTCACGAAGAACATGCGTTCCGCATCGCTCAAGTGTGCGATCGAGATGATCGATCCGCGAGGCTTGCCGGCGGGATCGTACAGCAGGCTCGCCGTGTCGAGCGGCTCGCCCTTCATCCAGTTCTGGAAGCCCGGTGCGGCGAGCAGGTTGTTGAGCCGCATTGCCAGCTCCATGCGATCCTTCGGCGGGAAGACCGTGTCGAGCGGCATCACACCGACCTGCGTGAACGGCGGATTCTGAATCGCACCGATCAGGCTTCCGAGATCGAGGTCGCGGCCTTCACTCCACGACGCGGAAAGGATGTTCGCAAGGAGGATGTGCTCGCGGCTCGAGATCGGGTCGCCCTCGATGCCGAGCAGCGACAGAATGCTCGTTGCCGTGGCGCCGACGCGCTCCTGCATCGCCTCGGCATCCTCCAACAGGGCGGCCGGCGGTGCGACGAAGGCGCGCAGCAACGACAGCGGCCGGCCGGCCGTGCTGCCGGGTGTGTAGATGGTGACGTCCGCTGCGTGCTGCAGACGTTCGATCCGCGTGCCGTCCTGGCCCCACTCGGCGAGACCGTCGCGCCAGAGCGTTGCCTGCTTCTCCGCAAAGTCCGCTGCTGACAATCCTGCGTTCGATGCCTGCTGCGGATCGACCCACGGCTGGAAATCGCTCGTCGACAGCGACGGAAAGCGCAGCGCGAGATTGCCAAGATCGCCCTTGGGATCGATGGCGATCACCGGCACGCGATCGATCAGTGCTTCCTCGAGAAGACCGATGCCCAAACCCGTCTTCCCGCTGCCGGTCATGCCGATGATGACGGCGTGCGTCGTCAGGTCCTTTGCGTCATACATGACGAAGTCGTCGCTGCGTGCCCGCGAGGCGATGTCGTACGTCTTTCCGAGATAGAACGCGCCCAGCGTTTCGAAGTCAGTCATGTCCGTCCGGGTCAGCGGTGTGCCTGTTGTAGCAGCAGTGCGGCGCGTCTTCGCAGGTTGTCGATCTCATACGGTGCAGCTGTGCGTGGAACGTCATCCACCGTCTTGGTGGCCTTCGGTGGCGTCACCGAGAAGTCGACGAACAGTTCCGAACGCAGCGTCGTCGGGCTCGAGGATCCCGACTGTGCGGTGATGGTGCGCTGCTCGGTCGCCGAGCGCAGCGTGGCCGCCGCATCGAATCGGAACAGGCGATTGGCCTGGCCATCATCACCGAACGACACGTCATCCTCGATGCTGAAGGTGCCATTTGACGCAGTCGTAAGAATCCACGTGCCACGTTCATCGCCGTCGGTGAATTCGCCGCGTTGCGCGCCAGGTTGCGATGGCGCCTGCGCTGCGCGTGCCGTAGCGGATGCCCCCGCGCCCGACGCCGACGATGCGGCTTGATCGCACGCGACAGCCGACGACAGTAATGTCGCAGCGACCACGATCGTACAACGCTGCCCACGCAGGAAATCTGAAAATCGAGAGACCATGTGTGCGTCAGCGAGCCGGTTGGCCCTGGTACACCACGACATCCGATCCATCGGCGACGAACGTGGAGACCGGAGGGGCGGCGAGCATGCCGGCGAAGCGCGGGCCGTAAAGGGTAGACATGTTCGCCTCGAACCTGCAGTCGACGGCGGTGCTGATCTTCCACTCCGGATGCTCGACCCGGTATTCGAGCGTCGGTTTGCGCTCGCGCCGCGTGTATCCCCAGTAGTGTTCCGCGATGAACGATTCGACGGAGCCGCGCCGCATGGCATGAGGGGGTTCCATAACGTCGGCAACCACGCGCTCCCATTCGCCATCACGTTTCCACGCGTATGCGAGGGAGTGGCTAGCACCGGGCGCAATCGTGGAGAGTGGCTGGTCGGGAACGGCCGTCCGCCGCATCGGCCGCGATACATACGGCTCCCCGTACACCGTGCGCGCCACCACCGCGATCGCGGTACGCGGCACCATTTCCTGGATGAACGTGACACCGCGTCTCCATGTCCCGTCCCGGGTGCGGCGGCGAACGTAGAAGCGCAAGTTCACTTCGGGAAAGCGCACGTGAAACGGGATGCGGAACCCCAACACTCGCGTGTCGCGAAAATCGAACGCGACGACACTCGCTAAGGCGTTACCGTCCCAGAGGTCGAGTTCAGTGCCTGCGGCAAGATACGGACGAAGCGCCGAGGGGTCGATTGCCCAGGTAACCATGACGATGTCGCGCCACGATGCCGTCAGGAACGGCGACTCGTGCGGGGAGGGTCGATCGGTGCTCATGCCGCAATCTCATGCGGCACACACTGCTGCGCCACGCTTGCGGTGCCCCTACACAGGCGTGTGTTCGGGGCGGCGCGACCGCAGGAGCGCGCGGACGTCGGCCTGCGCGTCCACGCGATGCTGCAGGTCGCGCACGACGTCGAACGCGGTCGAAAGTCCGGACGGCGTGTCCGATGTCGTCAGCCGCATCAGGTCCATGCGAATCGTCTCGAGTGCGGAGATGGCGGTCGCCAGCCGGG
>DASQZA010000273.1:0-6564 GCA_035638935.1 Gemmatimonas sp.
GCGTTTCACGTGCGCGTGTTCGAGGACGCACTCACGCTCGAAGAGGGCGCGTCGCCGCGTACCATCGACGCCTACCGGCGTGACGTGGTGCGCTGCGCCGCTTTCATGCGCGCGCAGGGCATCCACAGTGCCGCGGCGATCACCCCGGGCGCGCTACGCGAGTTCGTCTATCACCTCAAGGATCTCGGGCTGGCCGGCTCGTCGATACGCCGCAACATCTCGGCGTTGCGAACGTGGTTTCGGGTGATGCTGATGGAAGGCGTGGTCAAGACCGATCCGACCGAACGCCTCGATTCCCCGCAACGGTGGCGTACGTTACCGGAAGTGCTCTCGGTCGACGAGATCACGCGGCTGCTGTCGGCGCCGAGCCTCGAGGAGACGCTGGCGTTCCGCGACCGTGCGATGCTCGAACTCGCGTATGGTGCAGGGCTGCGCGTATCGGAGTGGATTGGCCTTGCGGTCAAGGACGTATTGTTCGAGGAGAGCCTGCTGCGGGTGTTCGGCAAGGGCAGCAAGGAACGACTGGTTCCCATCGGCCGGTCGGCGATCGGCGCGGTTGCCGTGTACCTGCGGGAGTTGCGCCCGATACTGGAGCGCGGGCAGGGCCAGGGCATCCTGTTCCTGAATGCGCGGGGTGAACCGCTCACACGGATGGGCGCGTGGAAGATCCTGCGCAAGTACGTGCTCATGGCCGGCATCGAAGGCACCGTGTCACCACATACGCTCCGGCACTCGTTCGCGACACACCTGCTGGAAGGCGGGGCCGACCTCCGGGCCGTGCAGGAGATGCTCGGGCATGCGGACATCGCGACGACCCAGATCTACACACACGTCGACCGCGAGTATCTTCGAAACGTGCACCGCCAGTTCCACCCGCGCGCCTAGCGCAGGACCCGACCGATGAAGCTCGGATGAAGCGCAGATGATTCTCGTCATCGACAACTACGACTCGTTCACCTACAACCTCGTCCAGTATTTCGGCGAGCTTGGGGAAACGCTGGCAGTGCATCGCAACGACGCCCTGTCGCTCGACGACATCCGTGCGATGGCACCGGATGCAATCGTCGTGTCACCGGGACCATGCACGCCAGCCGAGGCCGGGGTCTCCGTGGCGGTGATTCGCGAGTTCGGGCCGACCGTGCCGTTGCTTGGCGTTTGCCTTGGACACCAGGCGATTGGCGAGGCATTCGGAGGCACAGTGCTGCGCGCCCGGCGGGTGATGCATGGCAAGCGGTCGCAGATCGTGCACGACGGTTCAGGCCTGTTCGACGGCGTGCCGTCGCCATTTCAGGTCATGCGCTACCACTCGCTGGTGGTCGAGCACGCGTCGCTCCCATCGGAGCTGGAGATCACGGCCGTCGCGGCGGATGATGCGACCGAGATCCACGCGCTCCGTCATCGCGAGTATCCGATCTGGGGTGTGCAGTTCCATCCCGAATCGATATTGACCGAGCATGGCAAGACGCTGCTCGTGAACTTCCTTGCGATGGCGCGCGATGCGGTGGCGCGCGCTCAGGCTGGGTCTTCGGCCGGCGCGCGCGGCTTGATGACGAGCGAGAGCAGCACGCTGCCGACGAGCACCGCGGCGACCACGCCAAGGGAGACGCCGATCGCGATCGGGTAGACTTCCTCGAGCAGCATTTTCACACCGACGAACGCGAGCACGAGCGCGAGGCCGTAGCGAAGCAGGTGGAATTTGCCGATCACGCCGGCGAGCACGAAGTACAGCGATCGCAGGCCCAGAATGGCGAATACGTTGGACGTATAGACGAGAAATGGGTCCTGCGTGACACCGAAGATTGCAGGAATGGAATCGAGTGCAAAGACGACGTCGGTCGTCTCGACCAGGATCAGCACGAGAAAGAGTGGTGTGGCGACCCGTCGCACGCCGCCACTCTCCGTCGGCTCCTGCACGAAGAACTTGTCCCCGTGATACTTCGACGTGAGTGGCAGGAACCGCCGCACGAACCGGATGACGGGGTTCGACTCCGGCTCGATGTGGCTCTCGCCGGCAAACGCCATGCGAAACCCGGTGAACACCAGGAACGCGCCGAAGACGTAGATGATCCAGTGAAAGCGCGCGATGAGGATCGCGCCCGCGAAGATCATGATGCCGCGCATCACCAGGGCGCCGATGATGCCCCAGAAGAGCACCCGGTGTTGCAGCTCGGGCGCGATGCGGAAGTACCCGAAGATGAGGATGAACACGAAGAGGTTGTCGACGGACAGCGCCTCTTCGACCAGGTAGCCCGCGAAGAATTCCAGCATCGGTTGGCGGCCCATCACCTGGCCCACACCGATGCCGAATGCGATCGCGAGCGACACCCACACCACGCTCCAGCCGACGGCCTGGCGCATGGTGACCGCATGTGCCTTGCGGTTCACGATGCCCAGGTCCACCGCGAGCAGGCCCAGCACCATCGCGTTGAAGCCTACCCACCACCAGATGTTCGGCATGCAGTCGAAGTCCGAGAAAAATGCAGGAAGCGTTTGCCTAACTCCCTGCTATTGCGTATCTTAATTGGCGTGAATCTTGCTGCAAGCGCGCCCTCGACTCCGCCCAAATGTCTGTCATCGCCGTAATCCCGGCACGACTGGGGGCGACGCGACTTCCGAGGAAACCGCTGCGACTGTTGGGCGGTCGTCCGCTCGTCGTCTGCGTGCACGACCGGGTCCTCGCCAGCGGCGTGTCAGACCGGTGCGTGGTGGCGACCGATGCGCAGGAAGTGCTCGACGTACTCGCTCGCTACAATGTGCCAGCGGTGCTCACCGCCGCCAACCATCCGAGCGGAACGGATCGCGTCGCCGAAGTCGCAGGCACGGCTGCACTGGCCACGGACGACATCATTCTCAACGTGCAGGGCGACGAGCCCTTCGTGGCGTTCGACGCCCTGCGCGGGGCCGTGGACGTCATCCGTCGTCGCCTGGCCGACATTGGTACCGCCGCGGCGAGTGCGCCAGCATCGATTCTCGCGCGCCCGGATGTCGTGAAAGTCGTGTGCACTGACGAAGGGCGCGCCCTCTATTTTTCGAGGGCACCGATTCCGTTTCTGCGTGACCCGGTCGACCTCGTGCAGCAGGCTGCGCAGGTGCGACAGCATGTAGGAGTCTACGCGTACACACCCGCTGCCTTGGCGGCGTGGGTTGGGCTTCCGGTCCATCCACTGGAGTTGTGCGAGCGCCTCGAGCAACTGCGACCGCTCGCGGCCGGTCTTGCGATCGGTGTCGCGAATGTCGCAGGTGAAAGCGCGGGCGGCATTGATACCGAAGCAGACCTGATCGAAGCCAACGAACGGTGGTCGCTTCAGACACCGCAGACCATGCACACGAGAGACCGCTGATGTCCAATCCCCACGTCACCGCTGCCACCGCCGGCGCCGCGCCCAAGTACATCTTCGTCACTGGTGGCGTCGTATCGTCGCTCGGCAAGGGAATCGCCGCGGGATCGCTCGGACGCCTGCTCGTCGATCGTGGCTTTCGCGTGACCATGATGAAGCTCGACCCATACCTGAACGTCGATCCCGGCACCATGTCGCCGTTTCAGCACGGCGAGGTCTTCGTCACGGACGACGGCGCGGAAACCGATCTCGACCTGGGTCACTACGAGCGTTTCCTCGACCGTCCCCTGTCGCAGGCGAACAACATCACGACGGGACGCATCTACTCGAACGTGATCACGAAGGAACGGCGCGGCGAGTACCTCGGGTCGACGGTACAGGTCATTCCGCACATCACGGACGAGATCAAGGGTGCCATCAAGCGCATCGCGCCGGGCAACGACGTCGTGCTGGTGGAAATCGGCGGCACCGTCGGCGACATCGAGTCACTGCCATTCCTCGAAGCCATTCGTCAGTTCCGGCGCGAGGTTGGCAAGGAGAACGCGATTTTCGTTCATCTCACCCTCGTGCCGTACATTGCCGCCGCCGGTGAGGTGAAGACGAAACCGACGCAGCACTCGGTGCGTGAACTGATGGAGATCGGCATTCAGCCGGACTTCCTGATCTGTCGCTCGGAGCGTCCGCTCCAGGACGACGTGAAGCGCAAGATCGCCCTCTTCTGCAACGTCGACTTCGGTGCGGTCATCGAGAGTCCCGACGTCCCGACCATCTACGAAATACCGCTCACGTTCGAGGCACAGGGCTTTGCCGATCGGGTCATGGAACGACTCCGCCTCAGTGCGCCGACGCCCGATCTTTCGGCGTGGCGCGCGATGGTGCAGCGCGTCGTGCGGCCGCGCGAGCAGGCGGTGCGGATCTGCGTCGTGGGCAAGTACACGGACTACATCGACAGCTACAAGAGCGTGCAGGAAGCACTGATTCATGGTGGGATCGCGAACGACGTCGGCCTCGAGCTCGCGTGGACTTCGAGCGATTCGTTCACGTCGGCCGAGCGCGCGCGAGAGATCCTAGCCGATTTTCACGGCCTGCTGGTGCCGGGGGGGTTCGGCGTGCGCGGTGTCGATGGCATGGTCGAGGCGATTCGCGCGGCTCGCGAGATGTCGGTGCCGTTCTTCGGTATCTGTCTCGGCATGCAGGTGGCAATCATCGAGTTCGCTCGCAACGTGCTCCATCTGCCGGACAGTCACTCCAGTGAGTTCGCGCCGGAGTGCGCCGACCCGGTAGTGTCCCTGATGGACTCGCAGCGCGACGTCACCGACATGGGTGGCACCATGCGACTCGGCGCATACCCGTGCCGCCTGCAGCGTGGATCGCGGGCGGCCGAGGTCTATGGGCAGCCTGAGGTGAGCGAGCGTCATCGGCATCGCTACGAAGTGTCGAATCGCTACCGCGACACGTTCATCGAGCATGGATTGCGGCTCAGTGGACTGTCGCCGGACAACTCGCTGGTGGAAATGATCGAGCTGCCGTCGCACCCATGGTTCATTGGCTGCCAGTTCCATCCGGAGTTGCAGTCCCGCCCGTTACGCCCGCATCCGTTGTTTGCGGGATTCGTTGCTGCGGCTGACCGCAAGCGTCGCGATGCGTCCTCGCCGCAGGCGGGCGAATCGCACTCCGATGCACCCGAGGGCGATGGTGCACAGGACAGTGGTGCGCCGGTGACCAGCATTCCATTCGTGCACGCGATCTGACGCGATGTCCGACTCCACGCCCGTGCACTTTCCACCCGACAAGCTGTTCCTGATCGCGGGCCCCTGTCAGCTCGAAGATGACGCGCTCAACCTGCGTGTCGGCGAAGCACTGGCGCGGTTGGCCGAGCAGGTACCGGGCGGCATCATCTACAAGGCGAGCTTCGACAAGGCGAACCGCTCCAACGTCGACGGGATACGCGGCCCAGGTCTCGATGCCGGGCTCGAAGCATTGGCTCGCGTGCGCGCAGCCACTGGTCTTCCGATTCTGACGGATGTGCATGAGGCGGCGCAGTGCGCTCCGGCCGCTGAAGTGGTCGACGTACTGCAGATTCCTGCGTTCCTCTGCCGCCAGACCGACCTGCTCCTCGCGGCCGGTGCGACGGGCAAGGCTGTGAACGTGAAGAAGGGACAGTGGATGCACCCGGAGGGAATGCGAGGTGCACTCCGCAAGGTGGAGGCGGGTGCCGCCCTGCTCGGACGCACGCCTGGCGAGCTGGCCGCGACGGAGCGCGGCACGTTCTTCGGTTACGGCGACCTGGTTGTCGACATGCGTGTCTTCATGCGCATGCGCGCCGCGTGCGACGCACCCGTGATCTTCGACGGGACGCACAGTGTGCAGCGTCCCGGGTTGGGGGAAGGCGGTACGAGTGGTGGCGCGCGCGAGTACATCCCGCCGCTGTCGCAGGCGGCTGTCGCCGCCGGTGCCGATGGGCTGTTTCTGGAAACGCATCCGGACCCGGATCGGGCGCCGAGCGACGGACCGAACATGCTGCCGCTCGTCGCGCTACCGGAGCTGGTGGCGCGGCTCGTGGATATCTGGGCGCGCGTTCGCCGATGACCGTCGACTCGCTCCCGGCACTGTCTGTCCACCCGCCTCGCATCGAGCCCACCCTGGCGCGCCGCATCCGCGTCGTCGGTCTCGACGTGGACGGCGTGCTCACCGACGGCGGGATCTACCTGGGCGCGACCGGTGCCGATGATGCGCTCTCCCGCTTCGAATTCAAGCGGTACGACATCCAGGATGGGCTTGGCCTGCACATGCTTCGTGCAGCGGGTATTCACGTCGTCATCATCACCGGACGTGTGTCGGAAAGTGTCGCGATGCGCGCGAAGGAGCTGGGCGTTTCGCATGTCGTGCAGGATCCGCATGCGCGCAAGCTGCCTGCAATGCAACGGGTCGCCGCCGAACTCGAATGCACGCTCGAGGAGGTCGCATTCCTTGGCGACGACCTTCCAGACCTGTCGGTGATGCGCCGCGTCGCGTTGCCGGTGGCGGTCGGAAACGCCGTGGCAGAGGTCCGACGAATCGCCATGCTGCAACTTCGCGAACGCGGCGGGCAAGGCGCCGTCCGCGAGTTCTCCGAAGCGCTGCTCGAAGCGCGTGGCGAATGGATCGACCTCGTGGAAAAGTACGTTGCGAGCCGCAGCGTCGAGGAGGAGGCGTGACGGACACCTCCGTGACGGACACCTCCGTG
>DASQZA010000274.1:0-14413 GCA_035638935.1 Gemmatimonas sp.
TCCGCTTCTCGATCACCAATCCGCCAGGCATCGTCGTCCCGGTGCGCGCGAACGGGTACTTGTGTCCCTGCACCACATTCGGCGCACCACACACCACGTCGAGCAGCTCACCGCTGCCGTCGTCGACCTTCGTGATCCACAACCGGTCGGAATTCGGATGACGGCCAGCCTGCACCACCTGGCCGACCACGAACGGCGCAAGCTCGGCACCCGTCGTCTCGATCGAATCGAGAGTGACGCAATGACGGCTCAGCAAATCGCCGACGTCCTGCGCGGAAAGCGAATGCGGCACGAACTGCTTCAGCCACTCATGCGAAACGATCATCGCGCGAACTGCTCCAGGAAACGAACGTCGGAATCGTAGAGAACACGGATGTCACTGATGTCGTAGCGCGACATCGCGATGCGTGCAGGCCCCATGCCGAATGCCCAGCCGGTGTACTTCTCGCTGTCGAGGCCTGCGCTTTCGATGACGTTGGGGTGCACCATGCCGCAGCCGAGGATCTCGACCCAGCGCAACCCCTTGCCGTCGTTGAGGTCCACCTCGACGTCCATCTGCGCTCCCGGCTCGACGAAGGGAAAGTATGACGGGCCGAACCGCACGCGGCGCGACTTTCCGTAGAAGCGGCGCGCGAATTCCGCGAGTGTCGCCTTGAGGTCGACGAACGAGATGCCTTCGTCCACCGCAAGCCCTTCGAGTTGCATGAACGCGGGCGCGTGCGTGGCATCGAAGAAGTCGCGGCGATACACCTGACCGGGACAGAGCACGCGAACCGGTGGTGCATATCGCTGCAGTGTGCGTACCTGTACCGGCGATGTGTGGGTGCGCAGCAACGTCTCGTCGCCGAGGTACAACGTGTCGTGCAGCTCCATCGCCGGGTGATCGGGCGGGAAGTTCAGAGCACCGAAGTTGTACCACTCCGTCTCGGCTTCCGGGCCGAGCGCAACGGTGAAGCCCAACTCCCGGAAGATCTCTCCAATTTCGTCGATGACCAGCGTGACCGGATGCAGCGATCCGCGCCATGATTCGCGGGCTGGCATGGTGCCGTCGATCCCGCCCTCACCGCCGGAGGCACCACCGCGCGCGACAAAGGCGTCGACCGCCGTCTGGATGTCCCCCTTGAGCGTGTTGAACGCCACGCCCGCCGCCCGGCGGTCCTCTGGAGGAAGCGCACGCAACGCGCCCTGCAGCGCGGTGATCCGATCGTCCTTGAGCGCGTTGAGCTGTCCTTTCGCCACGTCGACGCGCGTGGCCGGATCGAGCGAGTCAAGCAGTGCACGGACGTCGCGCACAATCGCGTCGGCCTGGGCGAGATAGTCGGAGAGTTGCACGAAAGCGGGTGGTATCCGTGGGGGATGCAGCAAGGGCCGGCCCCCTTCGGAGACCGGCCCTGCAAATTACAGCGAACTACAGCAAACTACACAGCGCTGTCGGGTTACGCGGCGGTCTTCTGCGCGTCCACGGCCTTGCGCACCTGTTCGGCGATGGCGGCAAATGCCTGCGGCTCACGCACGGCGAGGTCGGCGAGCACCTTGCGATCGATTTCGATGCCCGCGGCGTGGAGACCGTTGATGAACACGCTGTACGACATGTCGTGCTGACGTGCAGCAGCGTTGATACGCACGATCCAGAGCCGACGGAAGTCGCGCTTCTTGTTCTTGCGATCGCGATAGGCGTAGCGCCAGCCGCGCTCGACGGTCTCCTTCGCCGCCTTCCACAACTTGCTCCGGCCGCCGTACGCACCCTTGGCGGCCTTCATGATCTGCTTCTTCCGCTTGAGGCGGACGACGTTCGATTTTACGCGTGGCATTGATCGTTATCCTCAGGCCACGAGAAGACGCTTGATGCGCTTCACTTCGCCGTTCGTGGTGACAATGGTGGGACGACGGAGGTCGCGCTTCTTCTTGCCAGACATCTTAGTGAGGATGTGGCTCTTGTACGCCTTCAAGCGCCGCACCTTCCCCGATCCTGTCACGGAGAAGCGCTTCTTGGCGCCACTGTGGGTCTTCATCTTCGGCATGACACGCTCACGGCTGCGGTAAACCGCCTTTGCTCGCGAGGCGAGCGCTGACGGCACATCGGATCACGCGCCGCTTACTTGGGCGCGAGGATCATCGTCATCGATTTTCCTTCCATGGTCGGTGAACTTTCGATCTTTGCCAGATCGGCGAGCTCGACGGCCACGCGATCGACGACCTGCTTCCCGAGCTCGGGATGCGCGATCTGCCGTCCGCGGAACATCAGCGTCACCTTCACCTTGTTGCCTTCCTCGAGGAAGCGCCGCGCGTGGCGGGTCTTCGTCTCGAAGTCGTGGTCATCGATCCCAGGGCGGTACTTGACTTCCTTGAGATGGATGATGTGCTGCTTCTTTTTGGCAATGCGCGCCTGCTTGGCCTGTTCGAACTTGAACTTGCCGAAGTCCATGATCCGGACGACGGGTGGCCGGGCTGCAGCCGCTACCTCGACCAGATCCAGCCCCTGTTCGACTGCCTGCGCCAGTGCCACGTCGACTTCCATGATGCCGAGCTGACTGCCGTCGGCTGCGATCACGCGGACGGGACTGATTCGGATCTGCCGATTCACCCGCGGCGGACGCTTCGTGGAATCCTGAATACGCCAACTCCGGTGGAGAGGAACAAAAAACGCGAACCCCAGAGGAGTCCGCGTCGCGTCGACTGCCTGCACGAGAACGTGCACACACGCCTCGGAGAACCGGAGCGTGGGAAGTCGGGTCGATGGACTCCTGCAGCACACCTCGGGGAATGCGCACATTCCACAGCGAGGGCCGAAGGGTGAGGACGGCGTCGCTGCCGTCCCGCTTGTCGGATTGTCACCCACCACGGCGATTGCCGGACGGGCGTAAAGCACGGGCTACAAATGGTCTATGTACAACCAACACTGAAACGTAGGCGACGAGGCCGTTGGGAGCAAGGCCTGCGGAATGCCTGTCACGCCGACGCGAGGCCGTACCCCTTGCCATCGTGGGTCACGCGCCCGAAGCCGTGGTGTGCGTCGTGCTCGAAGACGAGCAACCAGTCTTCGGCCATCGCGTCGCCGAGCAGCGCACGCTTGGACTCGAGGGTGACCAGCGGTTCCACGTCGTAGCCCATGATCCACGGGAGCGGCAGGTGGTGCGTGGTCGGCACCACGTCTCCCAAGAAGCACGCGGTTTCGCCAGCACTTTCGAGCAGCACACTTTGATGGTGCGGCGTGTGGCCGGGCGTCCGGCGCACACGCACGCCCGGGATGATCTCGCGGTCGCCGTCGATCAGTTCGAGCCGCCCGGCCTGCTGGATGACATCCCAGTTCTCGGGAAAATAGCTCGCCGACGTCCGCTCGTTCGTGTGCGTTGCCCAACGGTGCTCGCCACCCTGCACGACGTACCGCGCATTGGGAAACGACGCACGCACGACGCCCTCGGGATCGCGAAACGTGTTCCCTCCGGCATGGTCGAAGTGGAGGTGCGTATTGATCACGAGCGTCACGTCGTCGTTCGAGAAACCGGCCGCGCGGACACCGGCTTCCAATGCCGTGCGGCCCGTGAACTCATCCCCCGGCGACTGATGCTCGATGCCGTAGATGCCGTAGAACTTCTCGGTCTCCTTGTTGCCGACGCCGGTGTCGATCAGCACCAGCTCGCTCTCGTGCTCCAGCAGCAGGCACCGCATGCCCATCGGTATGCGATTCTTCGCGTCGGCTGGCAGGCGACGTTCCCAGAGCGTTTTCGGCACGACGCCGAACATCGCGCCACCGTCGAGCTGTTGCCCGCCTGCCTGGATCGCGTGCATGCGCCAGCGGCCAAGCGAGCATGTCTCCAACAACGGTCCCGGGAACGTCACGCGATGTGATTCTCGACGGCCGGCATGGGAAAGGCGCGACGCCGCTTGTCGCTGGCGGTGCGAGTGCGGCGACTCGCCGGCCGCATCGCGACCGCCTCGAGCTCGCCCCACGTGGTGATGCCGCGATCCTCCGCGATGGCGAACATGCGGATCAGCGACTTCGCCGTGGCTTCCGCATCGCCCGCAGCGCGGTGACGCGCCTCGATGTCGATGCCGAAATAATTCGTGACGTGATCCAGGGAACGTCGTGCCAACTGCGGAAGCAGCACCCGTGCAAGCCGCACCGTGCACAGCTTCGGGCCAGCCAGTAGCTGCCCGCGTCCGCGCCGCAGCTCTTCGCTCACGAACCGCCAGTCGAACGACGCGTTGTGTGCCGTGAACACGCAGCCCGCCAGCCGTGACGTGACCTCATCGGCGATGTGCCGGAAGCACGGCTGGTCCTTCACCATGTCCCACGTGATACCGGTGATTCCCGTGATGTGAACCGGGATGAGCCGCTCCGGATTGACGAGCATCGAGTACACGTCGCTGATCTCTCCACCGCGCACCGTGGCGATGGCGATCTCGGTGATGCGATCCGACCCGGATGCGCGCGCTCCGGTCGTCTCGACGTCCACCACGGCGAATGCCGTATCACGAAGCGACGGCGACGAATCCGGCGTACGGTCGAAAGGTGACGGGTGGAACCGTGCGTCCGTGGCGGTGGCGTGCGGAACACCCTGCGGAGCGAGGTGCGGGGCGGCGCCGTACGCGCCCTGCTGCGGCGCGCTCTGCTGCGGCGCGCCCTGCTGCGGCGCGACCTCGTGAACCGCGACCGGTCGTCGCAATACGGGCGCCCCACCTTCGTCCAGAATGGCCCAATGTCCCGACGGGAGGTGTACGAACTCCTGGTGACTGCTGAGCAAGGCGACGGCCATGCGTTCCGCGGCATCGTGCTGCAGGCGCTCGACCTGACAGACGTCGCGCATGAGCGTCGTCGCGTCGAGCGGCCCCGCGGCCAGTCGCGCGGCGGCACAGGCGGAGAGCGTGGTGGGCTGGCTGACGACCCGCGTGACGGCACCAGCCTCGATACCCCTGCGCGACCCGGCGCCGGGTGTGAACTCTGGGGGGACAAACGACATGCGCGCAACATAGCGAGCGGGCGCGGCTAGCAAATCGAGCGCGGGCTGCCTACCTTTGTGAAGAATTTCACAAGCGAACGGACCAACGTGAAACGCATAGCAGAATCGACCGTCCGTCGTCTGTCGATGTACCTTCGCTACCTCGAAGACCTCGACACAAACGGACAGCAAACCGCCTCCAGCGACGAGCTCGCCCACCTGTGCGGGACGACGCCCGCGCAGGTCAGAAAGGATCTGTCGTTCTTCGGCTCGTTCGGCAAGCGCGGCCTTGGCTATCCCGTGCACGAGCTCACGGACCAGCTCCGCGGCATTCTGGGCCTCGGGCATGAGTGGCGTGTCGTCATCATCGGTGCGGGCAAGATCGGCGCGGCACTGGCAAACTATCGCGGATTTCTGCAGCGAGGTTTCCGCGTCATCGGCGTCTACGACAACAGTCCGGAAAAGATCGGCCAGCCGTGGGGCGACGCCATCGTCCGCTCGATGAAGGACCTCGTGCAGGACGTCAAACGCGAAGATGCGCTCATTGCCGTGCTCGCCATTCCGGCGGAGGGGGCGCAGGACGTCGTCGACGTCGTCATCGATGCAGGCATTCGCGCCATCCTCAACTTCGCACCCGCGCAGATCGCGGTGCCGCCGCACGTGTCGCTCAAGTCCGTGAACATGGCGATGGAGCTCGAAGGGCTCTCGTTCGCGCTCACGAACAAGGGCGCGGCCTAGGCGCTGCCCGCTCCGGGCGCTGCCGGGAGTTCACGGACGAGCCGGCCAAAGTCCTCCGGCGACAGCGTCTCGGGGCGCACGTCGCCGGGCAATCCTGCGCGCGCCAGCACCGCCTCGGCCTGCTCGGCATCGAGCGCCGCAATGGTGCGCACCACGCGCAGCAGCTGCTTGCGACGAAGACCGAATGCTGCCATTACGACGCCGCGGAACCGGCGCTCGAGCTCCGGAGGGATCACCCGTTCATCGCGTGGTGTCACGCGGACAACGGCGGATTCCACCGTGGGTGGTGGCACAAACGCGCCGGGCGGGACACCGCGAATGAACTCCACGCGCGAGAGCGCCTGCAGGTTCACGCTCAGTGCTCCATACGTCTTGTCTCCCGGGGGCGCCGACATGCGTTCGGCGACTTCACGTTGCACTAGGTACACGGCCACCTCCGGACGCGGTGCTTCCAGCGCGTGGAAGAGGATCGGTGTGGTGATGTAGTACGGCACGTTGCCGGCGAGCACGTACGGTGAACCCGCCAGCTCTCCAATCGCGACCGACAACACGTCGGCCTCGACGATTTCGACGTGCGGTTGCAGCGCATAGCGTACGCGCAGACCCGCGGCGAGATCGCGATCGAGCTCGATTGCAATCACGCGGCCTGCGCGCTCGACCAGACGATCAGTGAGGACGCCGCGTCCGGGACCGATCTCCACGACGGTGCGCCCTTCGAGGGGGCCGAGGGCCTCGACAATGGCGTCGAGCACCGACGCATCACGGAGGAAATGCTGGCCAAAGCGTTTACGCGCCTTCGGCAGTGCGCTTCCGCCACGCGACTTCTCTCCACCCGCCCCGCCCTTCCGAACCATCAGCAGGGCCGGTCCACGACGACCACCGCGAGATCGTCGCGCAGCGATGTGCCGCGCGCATGCTGGTCGACGCGTTCGAAGAGCATGTCGAGGACGTGCGAGGGCGTGTGGTCCGGGCCGGTGGCCGCAAGCACCTCGAGCACCGCTTCCTCACCAAGTCGACGGTCCTGATCGTCGCGCGCGTCGACGACGCCATCCGTGAAGAGCACGAGTCGGTCGCCGGTTCGCCACGGCATCGAGCAGTCCACTATTGGTTCGTCGGTGAACCCGAGCGGAGCCACCGTTGCACCGAGCCGTGTCGCCTGGCCGTCGGCACCGAGACGAAACGCGTGCGGATGTCCTGCATTCGCATAGCGCAGCTGCATGTCGCGCGCGTCGATCAATGCGTAGCAGAGCGAGAGTGACATGTCCGTACTGGAGAGCTCGTCGGCCAGCGAGCGACGAACAGCCTCGAGTGCGATGGCCGGATCGAATGCCGCCTGTACGTGGATCGCCGCGGCACTGAGCGAGAGTGCCATCACGAGCGCCGCCTGGTACCCATGACCGGAGACGTCACCAATGAGCACCGCCGTTCGGTTCGCGTCGAGTCGCGCCAGCAGATAGAAGTCGCCGCCGACACTTTCGGCGGGTACGACGCGCGCCGCAGCGCGCGCCTCCGGTGCGACGACACGGGGGTTGGGCAGCAGCTTGAGCTGCAAATCGTGCGCGAGCCGCAACTCGCGTTCGAGCTGCTGTCGTTCCATCGCGCTTCGAACGAGCGATGCGTTGTGCAACGCGATGCCGATCTGCGTCCCGACCGCGGTTGCGAGCTTGCGATCGCCGGCGGTGAAGGGCGTGCCGTTGATGCGGCCGCTCAGCACGAGCACGCCGAGCGGCACCGTGACGTGATCCAGCAGCGTCACGCCGCGCCGCGGAACGACGGCCTGAAACTGGCCGGTGATGCCCACGCCCGTGCTGGGACGCGAGATCGCCACGGCGAGCAGCGAGCCATCGTGCTGAACGAGGAGCGGATCGGAGAGTGCCGCCGACGGGCCCTCTTCCGTGCACGCGTTGCCGGAGCGGAACACGCGTGCCGCGATGTGCTGCGGATCGTTCAACGACACGATCGGATACTCGAGGTCGCGCAACCCAAGCGTCGCAATCGGCGCGAGTGTCCCCGTCGACGACGACGTGCGCTGCGTGAGCAGAAAGACGGCGCGGGAAGCGCCCACCGTGATTGCCAATTCCCGCAACAGCGTGTCGGCTACACTCTCGACGGTCGCCGTGCCTCCCAGCAGTTCGCCGATGGCATACAGCAGGTTGATCTCTTCATACCGGTCGGCGAGCTCCGTGGTCGCTCCGTCGCGCTCGCGCGCCAGCCGGCGTACGAGGGCTACGACCCGTGCCACCAGACGATCGGCGGTTTCCGCCTCGCGCGCTTCGGACCGGGGTTCGCGAGTGGCGTCCAGCCTCGCGTCGCGTCGCACTAATTCGGTGAACAGCCAACCCACACTGTCGCCGGTCGCCACGAGCTGCACCGAAAGATCGTTGGCGCGGGCCCACGCGGAGGCGTCCCAGGCGCTGGCGCCGGGCCCAGTGCGCGCACCGAACCCGGGCGTCGACGCGCCAAGCAGCGAAGGCACCACGGCCCCTTCCCGACGCTCCCAGATGGCTGCTTCTCGCCCGGTGGCCTCGTGAAACGCGGCCAACAGGGCGGCGACCTCACTCATGTTCGATGCAGCACCAGTCGAACGGTGTTGCCTGGCGCCCCCGCCCCCCGCGTGCACTCCACGCGGTCCATGAGAGCCTGCATGAGAAAGACGCCGCGCCCGTCCTCGCGCTCCAGCCAGTCCGCCGCGTCCGGGCGGCTTCCTGCAGTGGCGAGGTCGAAGCCATCCCCTTCATCGGTAACTTCCACGACGAGGGTGGCAAAAATGCCGCTGGAACCCGCCGTGCGATCCCGCGCAGCCAGCTCGATCTGAGACCGAACCCGAACGCACCGCGCGACGTCGTTTCCGTTGCCCCGGATGATCGCGTTGGAGAGCGCCTCCGTGAGCGCGACCGGAATGTTGAAGCGGCAGTGCCGTGCGGAAAACCCGGCGCCTGAACAGAGCGCGACAACCCCCTCGATGACGCCATTGATGGCGGTCACGTCCGAGGCGATGATCCATTCCCGATGTGGCGGCGACGACCCTCCGCCCCGATGTCCTGACCGTGGAATGCGCGTCGCCATCTCCTCAGCGTCCAGCGGTTGCGTCGGCGAGCGCGTCGGCGCGCGTTGCATAGAGCGGGAACAGCGCGTCGAGCCTCGTCAGCTCGAAGAGCGTGCGCAGGTCTTCGTTCAGCCCCGCCAGCCGCAGGTCACCGCCCGATTCGCGGATGCGCTTGCCAAGCGATACGAGGGCACCCAGTCCGGAGCTGTCGATGTACGCAGACCTGGCAAAATCCACGACGATCGACCGGGCTCCCTGCTCGACCTCATCGAGCACGACCTGCTTGAACTCCTGGCGGTTGGTCACCACGAGTTGCCCATCGACTTCGACGACGAGGGCGTCAGCGCCCTTGACCACCAGAAAGCTCATCACTCGACTCCACCGGGTATTGCAGGGTGATGCATGGGATCCAGGGGTGCACACTGCAGCGCCGTGATCGCCGCCACGTGGACAATGTCATCGCGTGTGGCCCCGCGCGACAAGTCACTGCTCGGCCGCGCGAGACCCTGAAGGATTGGACCGACGGCGGTCGCTCCCGCAAGCCGCTGCACCAATTTGTACGCGATGTTGCCGGCGTCGAGCGACGGAAAGACGAGCACGTTCGCCGTGCCGGCAGCGCTCTGCCCAGGCGCTTTTCGCATGGCGATCTCGGGAATCAGTGCGGCGTCCCCCTGAAGCTCGCCCGAGACTTTCAGGCCTGGAGCGTCCGCACGGACCAGCGACAGGGCTTCCCGTACCCGGCGCACGCTCGGGCCGTCGGCACTTCCGTTGCTGCTGTACGAAAGGAGCGCCACACGAGGTTCGTCGCCGACGATGCGACGCCGGTCGCCTGCGGCGGCGATCGCGATGTCCGCAAGCTGACGCGCCGACGGCTCGGGTACGACTGCGCAATCGGTGAACGTGAGGATTTCGGACTCTGCATCGCGGAACGGTGGCACGACCATGTAGAACGCCGATGACACTGTACGCACGCCGGGGGCAGCGCCGATCGTCCACAGCGCAGCACGCACCACCTCACCGGTCGTGTGGACCGCGCCCGCCACGCAGCCGTCCGCGTGCCCCAATGCAACCAGACCATTGGCGAAGTACAGCGGCGTTCGAGCGAGGCGGTCTGCCTCCTCGCGAGTCAGTCCCTTGGCGGCCCGGCGCGCATGCAACAGGTCGGCGACCTGCCCGGCGCGCGGATCGGTCAGCGGATCGACGATTGCCGTGAGGGCTGCAGGCGTCACGCCGGTGACCGCGTCCCCGCGTCGCACGAGCACCGGGCGCACGGAGCCAAGACGCATCAGGACGAGGATCGCCTCGACGGTACGGAAGTCCGTCGCTTCCGGAAACACGATCGTGCGCGACGTTGCCGCCGCGCGTTGCTGCAGCCCGTGCAGGAAGGCGTAGGCTGCTGCGCTACTCACCTAGGCTCCGACTCCGGCCGGTTGAACCGACCCGGTTTTCGGCGCCGCCGCGTCACGCGCGAAACGTTCCGACAACGCGCGCGCGATGCGAGGGTGGACCAGCCCGGATACGTCGCCACCGAATCGCGCGACCTCGCGTACCATGCTCGAACTGATGTACGTCGTGTCGAGCGACGGCGCCATGAAGATCGTTTCGAGCTGTGGCAGCAGGTGCCGATTCATGAGCGCCATCTGGAACTCGTATTCGAAATCGCTCACGGCGCGCAGGCCGCGCACGTTGACGCGCGCGCCGGTCTCCTTGGCGAAGTCGACCAGCAATCCCTCGAATGCGCGGACCTCGACCCGAGGGTTATCGCTCGTGATGTCGCGAATGAATCCGATGCGCTCTTCCACCGTGAAAAGCGGCGCCTTGCTGACGTTGCGCGCCACGGCAACGATCACGCGATCGGCAAAAGCCACCGTACGGCGGATGAGGTCTTCGTGACCGTGCGTGATCGGGTCGAACGAACCTGCATACAGCGCAACGCGCTCGGTCGATTCGGAGTGGACGGTCACGAGTCGTCGCTGTAGTAGAAGGTGAGAGATGTACTCCCGTACCGACGAGTACGACCGGGTGCGGGCATCGCCACCGACGACGCGTGCTCGATCCCGAACACATGCGCAAACGGCGCTTCGAGCCATCGTGCCACGAGCGATGCACCGACGTCGGAGCCATACGGCGGGTCGGCAAAGGCGATGTCGAAGCTCGCCGCAGGCAGTGCGGCCGTATAACGCACCGCATCTTCGCGATGAATGGTTGCAGCGGGGTGCCCCCCGAGCGCTGCGAGATTCGCCTGAATCACGAGCACGGACCGAGTGGCCTTCTCCACGAAGTCGCAGCTGGCTGCACCGCGCGAGAGCGCTTCCAGGCCAAGTGCGCCACTGCCGGCACACAGGTCCAGTACGCGCGCATCCGGGATCTGGTGATGAATGATGCTCATCCATGACTCACGGACTCGATCTCCCGTCGGGCGCACGAGGTCGCCGGCCGGCGCTTCGATGCGCCGTCCACGCCACCGCCCTGATACGATGCGCATGCGATCAGCCCCGGAGGTCGCTGAGCTTGAGCTGCAGGCGCGACACTCCGCGATACTCGTCTCGCTCCAGACGGTATGCAAGGTCGACGGCACGGGACACGTCGAGCGATGCGGCGCGCGCGGCCATGCCCCAGCCGATGGCCTCGATCGTCTTGCCGGGGACGTCGAGCGTGAGTCGCAGGCCATCGGTCCCGACCTTGCGCGGCGACGACGCCAGCATGGCATCGCCAGTGCGAAACGTCGGCGCGGGATTGCCGATGCCGAACGGTTCGAAGTGACGAATGAGCTTCTCGAGCTGTTCGCCGATCTCACTGACAGGGATCTGCAAGTCGATGCGCAGCTCGGGCACCAGATCATCCTCGCACAGCATCGTGCGCGCGACGCTGTCGAACTGCTCCGCGAATGCCGGAATGCATGCCGCATCCATGGTCAAGCCGGCGGCCGCACGATGCCCGCCAAAGCGCAGGAAGTGCGCTCGGCACTGTCCAAGTGCGCCATGCAGATCGAATGCGCTGATCGATCGTCCGGACCCCTTGCCGATGCCGTCATTGATCGCGACGAGAATGGCGGGACGTGCAGTGGCCTCGACGATGCGCGACGCGACGATGCCGATGACGCCAGCGTGCCACCCGTCACGCGACAACACGTGGGCGTACCGATCACGCACCGAGGGATGCTCCACCTGTCGCATGGCATCGTCGAGCACCACCCGGTCGAGATCCTGGCGCGCGCGATTGAGTTCCTCCAGCTCGCGCGCGATCACGTTGGCCTCGTCCTCGCGCTCCGCGAGCAACAGCCGCAACCCGAGCGTGGCCTCGGCGACGCGACCTGCGGCATTCAACCGCGGCGCCAGTACGAATCCGACGCGACCCGCAGTCAGCGGCTTGCCGTCGAGGCCCGACGATCGCAGCAGCGCGCGCAAGCCCAGATGCTGGGTGTCCGCCAGCATGCGCAGTCCGTACCGAACGAGAATGCGATTCTCGCCGCGAAGCGGCGCCACGTCCGCAATGGTGGCCAGCGCAACCAGGTCGAGCTGACGATGCGCAAGCGTGCGAGAGACCCCGAACGCGTCGCACAACGCGAGTGCGAGCTTGTAAGCCACACCCACAGCAGCGAGGTCCTTGTCCGCGCTCGCACACTCCGGGCGCCGGGGGTTGCACACGGCATACGCACGCGGCAGCGGACCGCCCGGCAGATGATGGTCGGTGATGATCACGTCGATCCCGCGTGCCACGAGCGATTCGACGGCGTCGATGGCGCTGGTCCCGCAATCACAGGTGATCACGAGCGACACGTTCGCGCGTGCCGCCGCTTCCACACCCGCCTGCCCGAGATCGTACCCATCCGTGAGCCGGTTCGGCACGAACGGCGTGACGCGAGTCGCACCGAGGCCGCGCAGCACGCGCGTCATCAGCGCAGTCGAACTCATGCCGTCGACATCATAGTCGCCGTGCACGAGAATGCGTTCGTCGGCACGCACGGCTTCGGCAATTCGTGCGACCGCACGCGGCAAGTCGAACATGGCATCGGGAGCTTCGAGCTGCTCCAGACGCGGACGAAGGAAGCGACGCGCTGCTTCCGGGTCGCCGTACCCACGACACGCCAACAGCCGGCTGACGACGAGCGGCAACAGAAGCACGTCGGATAGTCGGGCTATGGCGTCCGCGTCCGGCTCTGGTACATGTACCCACCGCGTGTCCGGCCGCAGGCGTGGGCGAGCGACCGGCGCAGGACCAGCGCGCTCGACGAGGCTGCGCCGCAGCAGTTCCTTTGCGTCAGTTGACGTCGGGGGGAATGTGGGTACGCTCACGATCGGGAATCTAGGGGCCACCCGCGGCGAGGGGCACCCAATCGGACGCCCCTGTACCGGATATTCGCGTTGGATCGCTATGTGGCGTTTGCTGGTGCGGCGGGCGCGGGGAGGTACAGCAGCACGCCACACGCCTCACACGTCTCGATGGTGACACCGGTAGACATCGAAGGACGGCGCTGCAGCGGGATCGAGGTGTCGCACTGTCCGCATGCGAACCCATGTCCGAGCGCAAACACCGCCGCCGATTTCCGGCGCGCGTTGACGCGCTCGTAGCGGTTGAGCAACGTCGGCGATACCTGTCGTGCCGAGACGTCGCGTGTGCGACGCGCGTCGGCAATCTCCCCGTCGATGGTGCCCCGTTCCGTTGTAATGCTGGCGCGCGTAGCGACCTGCTCGGCTTCGACCGCTGAGACGGTGTCGCGACTCAGTGTGGCGGCAGTCCGCAGATCCGTGATACGGCGCGTGATACCGAGCAGTTCGCTCTCCTCTTCCGCCAGCACCTTCCGGGCAGACTCGACCTGCGCCATCGCGGCCGTCGCCTCCTTCAGCTTGTGTGCCTGGTCGAGCACCGCGAGGTTCTTTTCGTGACGCAGCTTGTGCTCGGAGATACGAGCCTCGAGCGCGTGCAACCGGTCCAGCTCCTTGTTGAGCGCGGCCTCGTTTCGTGCAGCTTCGTCGATCGCGCGCTGGCGCGCCTTGTCCAGCGCCAGGACCCGCGGGCCCAGTGCATCACGTCGTGCCTCGATCGCACGGATCGCTTCGTCATCGTCCTGCACACGCAGCAACGCTTGCAGCTCGGGATTCACAGCGCCTCCACAGAAGTTTCGTACGTCGTTACGGGGAGAGTGTCCGTGATATCACGCCGCATCACGCGATCCCACGGTATCGTATCACGTTACGCGGGCGGGCGGCCGCGGGGACTTCGCATCGGTTGCAGCAAGCGCAGTTCCCGCTCCATCGAGACCAGCTCCGAGAGCAACGCCTTGCTGCGCTCCGGGTCGGCCGTGTTCATCTCGCGACGAATCGCATCGCACTGTTCGCGAAGCGCGCGCGCGTCGAGCTTGGCAAGATTCAACGTGACGTCGGACGCCACCATTTCCGACGGATCGAAACCTTCGGTCAACTCGCGCAACCGTCCGAGCGTCTCCTGGTCCAGACGCTCTGCGATCGCTTCAAGATCGTCGTCCGGTGCGGCAACGAGCAATGCGCTGAAGAGCGCCCGATATGCAGGATCCCGAAACACATCCGGGCCATGGCGCTCCGCGATCCGTTCGGCCAGCCCACGGTCCAGCATCATCGCGCGTACCAAGGCACGTTCAACCGGTTCGTCGCGCCGCGGGCGTGGCGGAACGGCCGTCGCTTGCCAGTCCGGCCCGTCTTTGCGCCCACGC
>DASQZA010000275.1:0-2250 GCA_035638935.1 Gemmatimonas sp.
CCGCTCTGAAAGCCATCTCGTCGCCCGAGCTGAACATCACCACGATCGAGGACCCGATCGAGATGGTGTACGACGAGTTCAATCAGACCGCGGTACAGAACAAGGTAGGGATCACCTTCGCCTCTGCCCTGCGCACGATTCTTCGCCAGGACCCTGACATCATCATGGTCGGTGAGATCCGAGACCTCGAGACGGGCGGCATCGCCATCAAGGCCGCGCTCACCGGCCACATGGTCATGAGCACGCTGCATACGAACAGCGCTCCCGAGACGATCACGCGCTTGCTGGACATGGGTCTGGAGCCATTCAACGTGGCGTCGGCGCTGAATCTCATTCTCGCACAGCGGCTCGTCCGGCGGATCTGCTCGCGATGCAAGCGCAGGTACGAACCCGACGCGGCCGAGCTGGCGGGCGCGAAGGTGCGCGCGGACATGTCGTTGCGCGAACTCCGCTTCAGCCAGGAAGCGCTGGATAACGCGAAGGCGAAGGCCACTCCCGAGGCGATGCCGCACCTGAAGAATCTGACGCTCGAGTCGACGATCTCGGAGATCCCGTTCTTCCGCGGCGGCGGCTGCGAAGCGTGCGGCGGCACTGGTCTCAAGGGTCGCCAGGGTCTGTACGAGGTGATGTTCATGACGCCGACGATGAAGAAGCTTGTGATGCAGAACGCCGACGTGCAGGTGCTTCGTGATTCCGCGGTCGCGGAAGGCATGCTGACGCTCCGCATGGACGACTGGCTCAAGGTGCTCAAGGGCGTCACCACACTCGACCAGGTGATCCGTGAAACGGCAGCGTAGCACGGTGTGACGGCAGGCTGCGGTCACGGTATCGAAATGTTCACCGACTCGTCCACCACCGGAACGCCAGCTGGCGTTCCGCATTCGGCTTCCTCACGCCTCCAATGACCGCACCCACACAGACCCCGGTCTCGCTCCGCGCGCTGCTCGACGAGATGATCGAACGGGCCGCGTCCGACCTGCACATCACCGCTGGCGGCCGGCCAAAGCTCCGTGTGGACGGCGACATCGTGACCTCCGCGGTCGAGCACGTGCTGACGCCGCGCGATACGCTGCAACTCGCCTACTCGGTGCTCACGGAGAACCAGAAAAAGCGCTTCGAGATGGAGGACGAGCTGGACTTCTCGTTCGGCATCGCGAACCTGTCGCGCTTTCGCGGCAATGTGTTCAAGCAGCGCGGGTGCGTGAGCATGGTCATTCGTCAGATCCCGTTCCAGATCCGCAGCTTCGAGGACCTGCAACTACCGCCGGTGATTGCCAGCATGGCCGAGCGTCCACGTGGATTGGTGCTCGTCA
This sequence comes from Gemmatimonas sp., assembly GCA_035638935.1. Classification (GTDB taxonomy): domain Bacteria; phylum Gemmatimonadota; class Gemmatimonadetes; order Gemmatimonadales; family Gemmatimonadaceae; genus Gemmatimonas. Next base: position 1,314 of record DASQZA010000275.1, read on the forward strand.
CGGGCCCCACGGGGTCCGGCAAGAGCACGACGCTCGCTGCGATGATCGACAAGATCAACACGGACCGCCACGGCCATATCATCACGGTGGAGGATCCGATCGAGTTCATGCATCGGCATCGCAACTGCATCATCAACCAGCGTGAGGTCGGCGCCGACACCAAGAGCTTTGCCTCGGCGCTCAAGTACGCGTTGCGCGAAGATCCCGACGTCATCCTGATCGGTGAATTGCGCGACCTCGAGACGGTCCAGGCGGCGCTCACCATCGCCGAGACGGGTCACCTGGTGTTCGCCACACTGCACACCAACAGCGCGGCCGAGGCGATCAACCGCATCATCGACGTGTTCCCGAGTCACCAGCAGAGCCAGGTGCGCGCACAGCTGGCGTTCGTGCTGGAGGGCATCATCACGCAGATGCTCCTGCCCAAGGTCGCGGGGCGGGGCCGAGCGATGGCCGCGGAGATCCTCGTGGTGACGGGTGCCATTCGCGCCCTGATCCGGGACGACAAGGTGCACCAGATCTACTCGTCGATGCAGTCCGGCAAGAAGTTCGGCATGCAGACGCTCAACGATGCGCTGTACGCGCTGTACGTGTCGCGGCAGGTGAGCGCGGACGAGTGCCTTCGTGTTTCCGGTGACAAGAACGAGTTCCTGCGCATGATCGGCAAGCCGCCGATGGAGGATATGCCTTCATCGAGTCCGCCGCCCTCGCGCAATGGTGAGCGCGCCCTGGCCAGCGCAGGGAAACGCTAGAGGGGAAGAGAAGCAAAGCAGCTCGCATTCGTCACGTGAGCCAGACGTGATCCAGACGCAGCCCACACGCAGTCCAGCACATTCCGGAGCATCAGATGCCTACGTTCACATATACCGCCCGCAGCAGTAGCGGCGATCTCAAGTCTTCGACCATCGAGGCGTCGAACCGCGATGAAGCGGTCGCG
>DASQZA010000276.1:0-1932 GCA_035638935.1 Gemmatimonas sp.
TGTAGACCGTCGGCCCGCACGTGTACATGCGCACCGTGTGACCATCGGCCGGCGCAAATGGCTCGACGCGTCGCGTGAGCGTGTTGTACAGGCGAAACTCGGGCATGCGGGACCTGGCGCTGTCGGTTGTGGCGTGGACGAACTTCATGCACTGGAGCCGGGCGCGGGGCTTGCGAAAGGAGGGATGGGATCCGCCCGGCACGTCAGGCGTTCAATGTAATGTCGCAGCCTTGCTCCCGACCGTACTGTTATCTCGACTGTTATCCCGCCTGCTACACCCCGTGCACGTCGCCTCACCTTTTCCGGACACGTCATGACGCAACCCACCAACCGTTCGCGTTTCACCAGATTCGGGCTCGCCGCTGGATTGCTCGCCGCGAGCGCAGTAGTGGTTGCCGCGCGCCCGCAGGTCCCGGCGGGAACGACCGGCGCTCCCAGTACGGGACAGCCGCAGCTACAGCCGCCGGTGCAGGCTCCGCGGGACACAACAACTGCCGCTCCGGTCGGCGTGCCGTCGTCCATCGGTGTACAGCCCGACAGCACGTCCGCACAGGGCGCTCCCACGATGGCCGACTCCGCGCAACCCAGCATGACGCAGACCGAGGTGCCACAGCTCGCGGCGTCGGCCCCTGCAACCTGGCCGGTCGACGAGCAGGGCCGCACGCTGATCAACGGTGAACCGGTGGTCGGGCGCGTTTTCGTGATGCAGAAGACCGACGGGCTCCGGAAGTACGAAGGGGTGGGCCGTCACTACGTCGGCGAACCGCTCCCGCCGGAAGCACCGACCATCGGAACCGGCTACGTGCAGCCGATGCCGGAAGCGGCTCGCCGTCATCGTGGGTCGATGGTGCAGGCGACCCTCTGGGAGATCGATTCGAGCCCGAGCGCGATCGAGAAGCATCACTATCGTCCTACCACGACGACCGGCGCCACCACGATTCGCTGATCGCTTCGTTCATCGTTCGTTCCATCACGATCCTGCCGGCCGCGAGCGTCACACGACGCACGCGGCCGGTGTCACATTCGGAATCCACCACTTCGGGTTGCACGCACATGCCGGCCGCGGTGCCGGGTTCATGTACCCGGTCGCGCATGCGGTCGCGCATACGGTCCCGTGGGGGTGTCGTCGCACCGGCATCCGACGCTCGACGCGCGTGCGCGTGCGCGTGCGCGTGCGCGTGCGCGTCGTCACGTCGCCAGAGCATCACCGCCCCACCGTCGCGGTACAGCATCCGCGCCCAGGACGCCCAAGACCCCATTTGCTCCGGTTCGTAGTGCAGCGACTCGCGCACGCGCAGGACGTACGCGGTACGAACCCGCCGATCGGGACCGTCGTTGGCCGCGCCCCTCTGGTGACCGCCGCCGCCAGCGGTGCTTCGCGTGCGATCCATCCCCGTGCACTGCGACCACTCCGACACGATCGCGCGTGCCGCCTGCAACGTAATGCTCGCGCGGCGCACTCGAACGCCGGACGATAGCGCGCGACTGCCCCTCGTGATGCGTCGTCGCCCGCAGACCGCGGCAACCAACGCGGCCGATCCAGCCGCGGCGGCGCCACCCACCAGCACGAGATCGCGCTCGCGCAGCGAGAACGACACATCGTCGAGCGTACGCACATACGCCATCGCGCTGCCGTAGCCGGCGGCGATGGTCTCGTGCAGGCCGCTCAGGGAAACCAGGAGCGAAGAATCCGAAGTGGAGTGCATGGCAGACGATCGCTCCGCACATGCGCTGCTTCACCACCAATTCATCGCCCGCCGATGCCTTTCACCGCATCAGCTTCTGTCGTTCAGCTTCTGCTGTTCGGCTTCTGCCTTTCCGCTTCTGCCTCTCCCATGCCCGAATTCAACGGTAGTCCCCGCGGCGAAGGCCGTCGCGTCGTGATCGTCGTCAGCCGATTCAATGAGTCCGTCACGGTACCACTCGCCGAAG
>DASQZA010000277.1:0-2017 GCA_035638935.1 Gemmatimonas sp.
CAGTCCGGATTCGTGGCCGAGTCGTCGATGACGATGTCCCACCGCTTGCCTTGCAGCGCTCCGAGCTGCCCGTTGCGATCACCGACGAGACGGGTCACGCCTTCAGGCAGATCCGCCGTTCGGCGTCCGCGGGTGAAGATCGCGACGCGATGCCCACGCGCGACGGCATGACGTACGAGATGCGGCCCGATGAATCCCGTCCCACCAAGCACGAGGATGTCGAGTGGGGCCATTCCTCGTGCACTCGACTCCATGGCACGCAACACCGACGGCAGGCTCGATGCGATACCCGCAAGGGCCGCCGCGCCTGCGGCACGCTTCAGAAACTCTCGACGTCCGGTAGTGAGCAGAACGCCGTCACTCGGCGAGTCATGCATGTCGTGCGCTCGGTGGGTCATGGGACAGTCCGTGGTGTGGAATACCAGGTTCCGGAATCGGTGCGCTGCTCAAGAGTACGCGCCGGCAATAGGTTGCACCAATGGACTTCGAACTCGACAGCGCGATCGCCGTGCTCGAACGCACGCCGCGCACACTCCGCGTACTCCTCGACGGCCTCCCAGATGGCTGGACCACGGGCAACGAGGGGCCCAACACATGGAGTCCGCACGAGGTGGTCGCACACCTGCGCCATGCGGATCGCACGATCTGGCTAGCGCGCGCGGTGATCATCCGGGATCACGGGGAGGCGATGCCCTTCCCGGAGTTCGACCGGGAGGGGCAACGACTTGATGGCATCGACATGCCGCTATCGGCACTGCTCGACACCTTCGATGAGGTGCGCACGGAAAACATTCGAGTGCTCCGGTCATGGCAGCTCGACGAGACCGACTTCGCGCGCACGGGCGTGCACCCGGCGTTCGGTGTCGTCACCATGCGCCAACTGCTCGCGACGTGGGTCGCGCACGACCTGTCGCATATCACGCAGATCGTGCGCGTCATGGCGAAGCAGTATCGGAAGGCGGTCGGACCGTAGCGGGAGTACCTGTCGGTGATGAGCCGCTAGACCATACTGCTGGCCTTTACCCCTTCGCCGGCACATCCTCGTCCGGATGATGATGCTTGGCGACGTCCTTTGCGAGCCGTGACTTCTCGCTGTTCGCTTCCGCGTCGTCGTGCTGTTCGCGATGCTCGAACAACCGGTCTTTGCCGGTGTCGTCATGACGCGCGATCTTGCCCTCGTCATGCCCCTGCTCTGCCCCTGCGCTCCCATGCTTCTTTTCAGCGGCGTCGGTGGACGCGCTGGCATCGGTCGCCGCATGGTCGAGCTTCTTGTCGCTCGCGCTGTGCTTGTAGCTGCTGCTCTCACTCATGGCTGTGTCTCTCAGGTGGTTGGACACCATCCCGTAAGGCAACAGTTGTACCAGACGCGGCAGTGTACAGTACCGAACCGGCCTCATGCTGAAGTTCAGGTAAACATCGCACGCGTCAGCGACCGTGCACTCAGCGCCGCGGCAATATCAGCGTAAAGGTGGACCCCGCACTGACGGTGCTGTCGACCAGCAAGTCGCCACCCATGCCGTGCGCGAGGTCCCGGCTGATGGAGAGCCCGAGCCCCACACCCTGCTGGCTGCCTGGCGTGCTGTGGCGATCGACCTGCACGAACGGTTCGAAGATGCGACCGAGCTGATCCGGTGCGATGCCTCGACCGGTGTCCGACACGCGTATACGGACGACTCCCCCATCCCGGTCGGTATTGCACGCAAGCGACACACGGCCACCAGCATCCGTGAACTTGATTGCGTTCGTCAACAGGTTGATCAGGATCTGGCGGAGCTTCTCGGGATCGGCTCGCACGAAGTGCGGCTGGTCGGGCGATTCCGGCGCGCATTCGTGATGCTCGAACGTGATGCCCTTGGCTGCCAGCTGCTGGGCAATGAGTGGCTCGAGGTCCGCCAGCACGGTCGCGAACTCGACATCCTCGAGGTTGTACTCGAGGTGCCCTGCATCCAGTCGCGCGAAGTTGAGCACGTCAGTGACGAGCGCGAGCAGGTGCTGGCTCGCCCGACGGATGCGCTCG
>DASQZA010000278.1:0-6717 GCA_035638935.1 Gemmatimonas sp.
CGCTTGCCGGTGGTGACGTCTTCCTCGATCACCTCGGTGCCGAGGATGTCCGATGGCATCAGGTCGGGCGTGAACTGGATGCGGTTGAATCGCAGGTGCATCGCATCGGCCAGCGTCTTGATCAGCAGCGTCTTGGCCAGACCAGGCACGCCGCGCAGCAGGCAGTGCCCACCCGCAAAGAGGCAGAGCAGGATCTCCCGGCGCACGCGGTGCTGCCCGATGATGACGCGCCCGATCTCCTTGTCGAGACGACTCGCGAGCGCGGTGGCGTCGTGAAACGCGCGCTCCAGTGCGTCAGGCTGCTGTGCGGACGGGCTGTCGATCATGATTCCATTCATTCTAGCACGTACGCCATCGGGGCACCGACCGTTGATCGGTGATCACCCGGAACAGCGGGGCCCGGCGCGGGCCCCCAATGCCTCAGGAACGCGACTTTCTTCGCAGGGTCATCTCGAAATTCGTGGCCCACGTCGCCCCGCCGTCGCGCGAGACGGCACCGGTCTCATGCCAGCGGTCGTCCGCCGTCCGGGAGATCACGTAGCGCATCTTCATTGGGCCCACACTGTATGCCCATGTGAGCGTCGTTCCATCGACGGTCGTCTCGTGGGTACCCGCAGCGCCGCTTCCGCTGCTCGAGGTGAACAGGAAACGCTTGCTGTGCGCGTCGTACGCGAACAATCCGGCGGCCTCGAACACCACGTTCTCGTTTGCGCCAGCCGTCATCGAGCCGCGCCCCTGGATGATGAGCGCCTGGTCGAACGCCGCCGCGCGCACGGTCTCGCGTTGCGTCAACGTCATCGTGCGTCCCGGCGCCATCGTGATGGTAGCCGGCCCTTCCCAGTCACCCACGAGCCACATCATCGGCGCCATCGCGCGCTGCGCGGCTGTCTTGAGTGCTTCCATCGCCGCGCGTTCGTCGGTGGCCTGTGCGCGGCACAGAGAGGGCACGGTCATGAATCCGACCAACGCCAAGGCGAGTGTCAGGGTGCGATGCATCGACGAGACAGGACGTGCAGCGTGAACGGGCATCAGATTCCTCATGTGGGATGAAACCGGAACGATGTAACCGGTGCCCTTGGCCGTCTTGAACGAATGCGACAGATCGATCACAGATCAGTCGATGAGCCGTCCGTGGTCGATCACGTCGAGGCGTTGCTGCAGTAGTGTGGGTGTGAACTGCGTCAACCGGCCGAACTCGCGAATCAGGTGCGACTGATCGGCATAGCCGGATTCGTCGGCGAGTCCCGACCATCCGCCCAACGCTGCGACATCATCCGCTGCCACGCGCTTGAGCGCCGCTCGCCCTCGCCGCAGCGTTGCAAACTCCTTCGGCGTCACGCCGGTCGCCGTGCGGAAACGGCGCTGGAGCGATCGCGCACTGATACCCAGCAGCGTCGCGATCTCGGCTATGGGCATGAGCCCGTTCGTCGCCACGATCGCCGCCGCGGCGTCGCGCACCACGAGATCCACGCTGGTCGGCGGCCCGCTCGCCAACCACCGGTCGAAGACTTCTCCGACCGCGCGCGTCGTCGCGTCGTTGTCGGGGGCGCCGAAGGGAACGAGCGCGTCACGCAACGCATCGGCACCGTCGCCCGGCAGATCGATCACCAGGTTCGCATTGCGCAGCGACGTCGCCGGCATGCGAAGCCACGCCGCTCCTGCTTCTGGGCGGAAGCGGATGCCCCAGTAGCAGGTGCCGGCAAACACCGGGACCTCGACAGGCTCGACGCGCGGCCCGACCACTCGCACGTCGACGATCCGCGGGCCGCCGGGGAGTGCGGCGCGCACGAGGATCAGCGAGACACACCCATCCGGCCAGACCCGATGCGTGAACCCCGGGTGCGGCAGGTCGCGCACCGCGAATCCCCAGTAGGTGAGGGCTACGTCCCCGACGCTGCTGTCCGGGGGAAACTCCGTGTACTGCAGCGGGCGCGGTGCCGTCAGAATTACCTCGGGTCGGCCCCGCTGTTCACGCCGTCTGCTGCGGCCAGCTCGCCGTGATGATGCTCTTGATCCCGCCGCGCAGATTGAAGTCGCCGACCACGGTCATCGACGCCGGCGTGCACGCCGCCACCAGGTCGTCGAGGATGCGGTTGACTGCGCGCTCGTAGAAGATGCCGTCGTTGCGGAAGCTCCAGAGATAGAACTTCAGGCTCTTGAGTTCGAGGCAGGTCGCTGCCGGCGAATAAGTGATGCGAATGGTGGCGAAGTCCGGCGCCCCACCTTCGAGCAACGCGAGCTCCTTGGCGTCGCTCTCGATGCCCCCCAACGGGCACAGCGACGTGAACTCGGCGGTCTCCATGTAAATCTCGTACTTCCGATCCGAATAAGGATTCGGAAACGTCTCCAGCAATTCAGGCTTTGGCATGCCGAAAGTTATCTGCTTGCCTCCCAGCCGCCTATCGCTCGTCGCTTTACCTCTGGCGCCCGGCGCCTGAGGCCTGGCGTCTCGCGCGTCAGCGCGTAACGTCTCGCAACCGCTTCGACCACTCGTCGAGCAGCGATCGCTCCGCGGTGGTGAGGCTCGTCATCCCTTGGGATGCGATCTTGTCGAGCACCGCGTCGAGCGCCGTGCTGTGCCTGGCGGGTGGCGCAATCGCCGTGGTCGTGACCGGCGCGCTTGGCCGCGTTCGCTGTATCGCTGCCTTGCTCTGCGCGACGATGTCGTCGACGTCGCGCTCGCGCGGACGCTGCGTGTTCTTGGGAACGGGACGAGGCAGCTCGTCGCCGTAATCCGGTGCGGAAGCGATACGCCGGCGGAATCGGTCGAGGCTGCCGGTGCCTGGGGCGCGGAGGTAGATCCACCCCGCAACCATGCCACCGATATGTGCGGCCCACGCCGTCGAGTTCATCCCGGCCGAGCCGACCACCGCCATGAGGATGTTGATGGCGGCCATCAGCGCGACGAGCCATTTCACCTTCATCGGCACGATCCCGAAGAACAGCACCTCGTCGTCGGGCCAGCGCGACGCATACGCCACGGCGACGCCGAGGATTGCGGCCGAGGCTCCGACCAGCGCACCACCCTGGCGCTCGAACATGTAGTGGAAGGCCCAGCCGCCGACACCGCACCAGAGGTAGTACCAGGTGAAGGTGCTGGTACCCCACGCTCGCTCGACACGGGGGCCGAAGAGCCAGAGCGTCCACATGTTCAGCGCGAGATGCACCACACCTGCATGCACGAACATGTACGTGACGATCGTCCACAGCGACTTCGACCCGATGTCGCCCGGCGTGTAGCCGAGCGCGGCATACATATTGTCAGGTCCGACCAGCGTCGCCTGCACGAAGTACACGCCGACGCACAGGCCGATCAGCCAGTAGACGCCGGTGCTGCTGTTGGACTGGGTCTCGTCGTACGTTGCGTAGGCCATGGGCTGCGTCGAACGATGGTTCGTGGCCTCCGAGTTCCCAGTGGGACTACAGAAGCGAAACGGCAGAGGCAGAACGGCAGAAGCAGAGTTGCAGAAGCAGAACGGCAGAAGCTGAATGGCTGAAACGTCGCGACGATGCCTACCGCCCGCGCTGGCCCTTCACGTCGAGCGCCAGATGCACGATGCGCTCGCACAAGTCCGGAAACAAGACACCCGCCGCCTGCGCCGCCTGCGGGATGAGACTGGTCGGCGTCATCCCCGGCAACGTGTTCGCTTCCAGACACCATGGCCGACCCGCAGGGTCCAATCGGAAGTCGATTCTCGCATAGCCGCCGAGCTTGAGCGCTGCGAATGCCCGTCGAGCCTGGTCAGCGAGCTCCGTCTGCTCCTCATCCGACAGTTCGGCAACGAACTCTTCCGCCATCCCCGGCGTGTACTTGCATTCATAATCGTACAGCTCCTTCACCGGCTTGATCTCGATCGTGGGAAGGGTCTGGTCACCCAGAATTCCGACGGTCAGCTCACGGCCAGGCACGAAGCGCTCGATCATGACCTCATCGTCGAAACGGAACGCCTCCGACACCGCGTCGGCGAGCTCTGCCGCTTCCCGAACGATCGACAGGCCTACCGTACTCCCCTGCTTCGACGGCTTCACGACGACCGGCCAACCAAGCGTGCGGCCGACATCCTGTGCATCGACCCCCTCACGCGGGGCCATGCACCAGTCCGCGGTACTCACGCCCGCGGCACGCAAGACAATTTTCGTGAGGTCCTTGTCCATGGCCAATGCGCTGGCCAGATGACCGCTTCCGGTATAGGGAACGCCAGCCATGTCGAGGACCGCTTGCACGGTGCCATCCTCACCCTGGCCACCATGGAGCGCAAGAAACACGCAGTCGGCGTCACGAATCTCGGGCAAGGTCCCGAGGGTCGGCGACAAGGACGCCCCCGCAAGGCCGGCCAGCTCGTCGAGGGTCGGAGGCATGCTGCCGACACCGGCCGCGAGCAGCGCGACTTCACTCTCGCGTGTGAGCACGCCTTCGGCTGGATCGAGACAGGTGACGCGATGTCCTTTCGCGCGCAGCGCAACCGCGATGCGCAGCCCTGACGACAACGAGACGTCGCGCTCCGCGGACACGCCGCCAAGGAGGACTGTGATGTTCATGGAACGATGTTCATGGAACGCCTTACCGACCCATGAGGTGCTCGAGCACATCGAACCGCGTGACGACACCCTGAATCACGCCATCCTTGCGCATCAGCACCGCGCGATTCGACTTCGACAGGAGCTTGGCCACACTCTCGACTGGTTGCCCGGCTTCGACGATCGGAAACGGCTGGTCCATCACGTCGCTCACCGTGAGGTCGAGCGTCTTCGGATCGGCGAGACTCTTGGACGTGAGCTGCGACTCCGCGATGCTGCCGACGCAGGTCATGCCATCCATAACGGGCAGCTGCGAGATGTCATGCAGCGACATGAGGCCAAGCGCCTGACGGACCGTCGCCCCTGCACTGATGCTCACGAGCGCCGGCGCACTTCCCGCCTTCCGGTCCAGGACCGATTCGATGGTCGTCGGGGCGGCATCCAGCAGCTGGTTCTCGCGTAGCCACTCGTCGTTGAAGACCTTCGAGAGGTAGCGCTCGCCCGTGTCGCAGAGGAACGTCACGACATACGCGTCGGGATCATCGAGGCGGCGCGCGAGCGTGATCGCGGCGTGCGCGATCAGCCCCGCTGATCCGCCGACGAACAGGCCTTCTTCGCGCGTGAGCTTGCGCGCCATCGCGAACGCGTCCTTGTCGCTTACCGTGATGAACTCGTCGATCATGCTCATGTCGAGCGTCTTCGGCACGTAGTCCTGGCCGACGCCCTCGACCTTGAACGGCGCGCCCGTCGGATTGCCTTCGCCCTTCGTGCGCCACAACTCCGCGAGCACGGAGCCCTGCGGGTCGGCCGCGATGATCTTGATGTTCGGGTTCTTCGACTTGAGGTAGCGACCGACGCCGGTGATCGTGCCACCGGTCCCGGCTGCCGCGACGAAGTGCGTGATGCGCCCTTCCGTCTGCTCCCAGAGCTCCGGTCCCGTCGTCGCCGCGTGTGCGTCGGGGTTCGCGGGGTTCTCGAATTGGCCCGCGAGCACGGCACCCGGCGTTTCCTTCACGATCCGCTTGGCCTTCTGGACGTAATGCTCGGGATGATCGGGGCCAACAGCCGTCGGTGTGATCACCACCTGGGCACCGAACGCGCGCACCAGTCGCACTTTCTCCTGCGACATCTTGTCGGGCATCGTGAAGATGCACTTGTAGCCCTTGAGCGCGGCCGCGATCGCGATGCCGATACCGGTGTTGCCCGCGGTTGCTTCGACGATCGTTCCGCCGGGCTTGAGGGTGCCCGCGCGCTCGTGCGATTCGATCATGCCCATGCCGATCCGGTCCTTCACGCTGCCGCCCGGATTGAAGAACTCGGCCTTCCCGTAAAACGGGGTGCGAATACCCTTGGTCACACGGCTCAGGCGGATGAGCGGGGTCCAGCCGATGGTCTCCAGCACGCTCTCGTAGGGGCGGCGGTGGCGAACGTGTTCTTCATTCATGGCATCCGACGGCGTTGATCCAGTGTCGGACATCAGGGTCGGGGCGCTCATGCAAGCCTCAGCGATCTGCTGCGGAAGTGGAATCTCCAGCCGGCTTCGGGCCGTCTGGATGCCGGAAATGCACGGGAAACAACAGCGATACGGCAATCGGAACGCCAGAGCGGCGCGCAGCACGGAAACGCAGCCGTCCCGCTCCAGAGAGCGCAACCGAATCGAGCGCGGGAAACCCCGAACGCTCGATCAGTCGCGTGCTGTCGGGAATCACGCGGCCACTGCTGTCCACGTGCAGACGCAGCAACACGTTGGCCTGCACGCGCTTCACGTAGAGTTCGATCGGATACCGGAACGGTAGTTCGTCATTGATCATCACGGGGGCGATGTTCGGCCCTCCTTCTCGCCATTCCCTTGGATCAGTCCGCAACGCGCGCCCCCGTTCAGTACATCCCGCACCCACCAGACCCGAGCAGATGCTCCCGACACATACCCGAAGGACGAACCGCCGGGATGTCCGCCACCACGCAGCCGAGCCATCGCGCTGTGTGACGAATCGGGTACTGCAAGGGTCGCCCGGCCGTCGCTCTCCCGCACTCATATGCGGAATGTACACGTCCCAACGTGTGACCGAAGGCAGTGGTTGATGGTATCATCACACAGTCCCGTATTACCCCGTCTTCATCGCCCGGTCTCACGAATGTCCTCTTTACGTTCCCAACTGCGGGCGCTGCCGCTGGCGCTGCCGCCAGCGCCAGCGGCAG
>DASQZA010000279.1:0-10839 GCA_035638935.1 Gemmatimonas sp.
GGTGAGGCCCTCCGTCTTACGCGTCTCAACCGCCGGCCCGCCACGGGTGCGCCGGATGGCGTGAGCGGCGCGACGTCATTGCGAGCGTTGATTCCGGGCATCGGCGCCACCGTGGAGGTGCTCGAGGGGCTCACGGCATTCGCCGGCCTGCACCGCGGCTTCGCGCCGCCGCGCCCGGAAGACATCATCAACAACAGCACCGGTGGTGTGGTGGAACTCGGTGCGGAGACGAGCTGGAACAGCGAGATCGGCGTGCGCTGGTTGCCGTCGCGTCCCGTGCGTGTCGAGGCCACCCTGTTCAACCTCGATTTCAGCAACCAGATCGTGCCCGCGAGCGTGGCCGGCGGCACCGGCGCCGCGCTTACGAGCGCCGGACGTACACTGCATCGTGGCGCGGAGCTGTCGGTGCGCGCCGAGCCCGCGCGTACGTTGGCCGGTGTGCGGCCGTTCACGGAGCTTGCGGCTGCGTGGACGCCGATCGCGCGATTCGAAGGCGACCGGTTCGCGTACATCGGAACCGGGGGCAGCGACGTGGTGGCGAAGGTCTATGGCGAACAGAATTCCGCGGGCACGCGCACACGCGAGTCCGTGAACGGCAACCGTCTGCCCTATGCCCCGGAGTACACGCTCACGACGACGGTGGGAGCGCGGCATTCGACCGGCGCGGAGCTGCGTGTGGAGATGGTCGCGATCAGCGAACAGTTCGGCGATGCGGCCAACACCCGGGCCACGGTGGCCGATGGGCAGCAGGGAACGCTGTCTGGGAACGCACTGTGGAACGTGACGGCGAACCTTCCCGTGCCGCGCACCCGGCTGGCGGCGTGGTTCACGGTGAAGAACCTGACGGATCGCACGGTGGTGGTCGACCGCTCGCGTGGGCTTCTGCCGGGGCTGCCACGCCTCGTGCAGGGTGGGCTATCGTACGGCTGGTAGCCGGGTGTGAGCGGACGAATCGGTGCACGCCCGCGCTGCATGAAGCGACGCGGGCGTGCGGGTTCGTCACGCCGGCCCACCGTTTACCGCAACCACCACGAGAAAGGCGTTCAACAGCATCATCGCGACGGCCGGCAGGATGTCCGGCCATGGGTCGCGAGCGCGGAATCGCGTGAGCGTCGCCATCGCCATGAGCAGTGCGAGCCCGCCGGCGCTGACCGGGACCAGGCCGTCTATGAACTGTCCTGCCGCGAGGCCCAGCCCACCCAGGAGCTCGAGTGCACCCGTGAGCAGGCGCAGCCGACTGAGCCCGTAGCGCTCAAATTCCGCCGCCATTCCGTTCGCGAAGAGGCAGCTCGCACCAAAGTAGAGAAACACTATGACCGACAGCGCCGTTAGCCCGCGGTAGGCCAGGGTCATGCGCGATCACTCTGATGGAGGGTAGGCGAATGTCGAAGGACCTGATCGCGCGCGCGTTGCATGTGATTGTCGGGCTGGGGCTGCTCAACGTATGGCTGCTGCGCGCGCGTGCGAGCACGTCGTACCGCGGGAGCGGGGCGCAGACGCTTCGCGAGGAATTCTCGGCGTACGGACTGCCGGCGGCCGCGTTCTACGCGGTGGGCGCACTCAAGATTTCGGCGGCCGTCATCCTGCTGGCTGCCCTCTGGATGCCAATGCCGGAGCGGCTCGCGGCCATCGTCGTGGCCGGGCTGATGGTCGGTGCGATTGCCATGCATGTCAGAGTCAAGGATCCGGCCCGGAAATCCGTGCCCGCGGTGTTGATGCTCGCGATGTGCATCGGCATCGTCATGATGCCGTTGTGAACCGGAGACGTGGGGGACGTCGGTGACATCGACCCTCGTGTAACGCCCTGCACGACGGCACATTGGGTGTTCCATGCGAACCCTCATCGCCGCGCGACTGTATCTCACACTGACCGCGTTCGTCATCGCGTTTCAGATCGCGCTCGCAGCGGGCGCGCCGTGGGGTGAGTTCACGATGGGAGGCGCCTATCTGGGCGTGCTGCCTCCGCGCATGCGCGTTGCTGCCGTCGGTTCGGCACTGCTTCTCTCCGCGCTCGGAGCCATCGTCGCCGCTCGCGCGGGCCTCGGGCTGAGCCGGTTGCAGCGTGCTGCCCGTCGCGGGATCTGGTTCGTGGTGGCCTACACCGTTGTCGGCGTTGCATTGAATGCGGCAACGCCGAGTGCCCGAGAGCGCTCGCTGTGGCTCCCCGTCATTCTGTTGATGTCGCTCTGTGCGTTCGTGGTCGCACGGGCCGGGCCCGACAGCGACCCGGCGCACACGTAACGCCTGACTATGAAATCTCACGACACATCGCCGGCCGGCACCGCCGCACGATGCACCGTTCGATGTGGCACGGACCCGCGGTGATTGCGTCGCTTGAAAGTCGTTCGCCGGTCACCCCCAAGATCGCCGCGCTCACCCCACCGATCACCACGCTCGCCCCCGGACAGCTGCCGCGCTGCCGGCCGTAGTCCCAGCCTCCTCGGTGTGATTCCCGCTGCCACATCCCGTGGCCTGCAACCACCATCGTCGCCCGTGCGGCGAACGCCGAGGATACCATGCACCAGTCAGTCCAGCAGTTACTGCACGCGCCTGCCCGCTCCGCCTGTCACCGTCTTGCCAGATCGCTCGCACTTCCGTTCCTCGTCGCGTGCAGCAGCACGCCCACCACACCCGCCGATCCTGATGTTCCGCTTGGGCTGCAACGGACCGTCGACAGCATCGCTACGGCCGAACGAATTCCAGGTGTCGTGATCGAGGTACGCACAGCGGGCGGCGTGGAGTACGTGCTAACCAGCGGCGTGTCGAGCCTCGAGTCCCGCAAGCGCATTCGGGCCACGGATCGGTTTCGCGTGGCAAGCGTGACCAAAGCCATGGTGGCCACGGTGATCCTGCAGTTGGTGGACGAGGGCCGCCTCGAGCTGACGGACACGCTGCAACGGCTGCTGCCGGGTATCGTCCCGTCGGCTGCGCGAATCACCGTGCGACAGCTGCTCGATCACACAGCTGGCTTGCCCGACTATACGAACGACGAAGCGTTCATAGAGGCCGTACTTGCCGATCCTGGAAAAGCCTGGACACCCGCTCAACTCATTTCCATCTCCAATCGGATGCCGCGGTTGTTCGAGCCGGGTGCACCTGGGCAGCACGCCTACTCCAACACGGACTACGTGCTCCTCGGGATGGTGATCGAGGCGGTCACACGACGCACGGTGGCAGAGGAATTGAGCGCACGCCTGTTCGTTCCGCTCGGGATGACCCGCAGCAGTTATTCCACGTCTCCATCACTCCCGGCACCATTCGCGCAGGGATACGTGGACCTCGACGACGCGCAGCGCGACATCCCGGTCGGCACCATCCTCAGTCCAACGTGGGGCGGCGCTGCGGGTGCGGTGGTGAGCACGGCGCCGGACCTCTCGCGCTTCGTCGATGCATTGGCGTCGGGGAGGCTGGTCCGGCCCGCGACTTTTGCAGCGCAGCGCACACCGGTCGCCGGGAGTGCCGTCCGCTTTCCTGGTGAACGCGTCGATGTGCAGTACGGGCTCGGCGTCATTCTCAGCGACGGCTGGATCGGACACAACGGCGCGATCCCCGGCTACGAAGCGGAAGCGCATGCAAAAACCGGTGTCGGATCCATCGTCGTGCTGCTGAACCGCAGCACAGATATGGGGGCGTCGCGGGCGATCTTCACGGCAGTTCGGCGCGCACAGTTCGAAACCCCGTGACCGGTCTCTCCTGCGTCGACCGCACGGACGCGGAACCGCTCAGCGGACGTCGGCGTTCCGAGGCTACATGAACGCCGACGTCGATTCCCCACTCGGGGCGCGCCGCGCTCGCGTGCACGCTGGCGGGCTCCCGGCTATTGCAGGCGTACTGAGTCGCACTGAATGGTCGGTCATCGCCGGTGCCGTTCTCCTGCTCGCGGCGATTGCGGTGGACGGCGACGTGGCGGCACACCGCGAGGCCGGACAGACCATTGGCTACGGCATGGCGATGGTGGGTGCGCTCGTTCGCACGGCGATCTGGATCGCGATGGCGCCCTCGATCTTCCGCGCGCTCGACTCGTCGCCCGTCGAAGGCGCGCATCGCGTCCGATCCCTCGCGTTTCGAGTCGTGCTGGCCGTCGGAGTGACCGCAGCGCACCATGGTCTCTCTCGACTGCTGGCCGTCGTCGCGGGCCCGGCGTTCGGTAACCCGCCCGCCGGATTCGCTGCCCAGTGGCCGGAGGTGAACACGATTCTCGGCGGCTCGTTCGACGGGTTTCTGTACCTGCTGGCCGCGCACATCATCGCGCAACGCGTACATCGCACTCGGGTGCAGCAGCAGCGGCAGGCCGAACTCGAAACCTCGCTCGCGCGTGCGCAGCTGCATGCCCTGACGCAGGAGCTTCGGCCGCACTTTCTCTTCAACGCGCTCAACGGGATCGTCGCCCTCGTCCGGGAAGAGCCGGCCCGCGCGGAATCGATGCTGATTCGATTGAGCGAGATGCTGCGTCGCACACTCGAAACTCCGCGCCACGGAGAAGTCATGCTCGCCGAAGAACTCGAGCATCTCGAGCTCTACCTGTCGCTCGAGCGAATGCGGTTCGGCGCGCGACTGGAGGTCACACACGCCATCGCCCCGGAGACGCTTCCCCTGATGGTACCGGCCATGCTGCTGCAACCGTTGGTGGAAAATGCGTTGGCACACGGGATCGGTCCCATGCCCGGGCCCGGCGAGATCGTGCTCGAGGCTGCGCGGGTCGGCGACCGTTTGCGCATCCTGGTGCGCGACACCGGGGCAGGGCTCCCAGCGGACGTCGCATCACGCGAAAGCACCGGCGTCGGTAACACTCGGGCACGTCTTGCTGCGCTCCATGGCACCAACTTCCGCTTCGAACTTGGCGCACCACCCGTTGGCACCGGCACGCTCGTCACCATCGAGTTGCCGGTGCGCACTGCGGCGGCGCTGTGACTGCGCCGGTGCTGCGCACATTGATCGTCGATGACGAGCCGCTCGCGCGCCGTCGGCTTCGCGCCATGCTCGCGCTGCACGCCGACGTCGAAGTGATTGCCGAACGCGAGGACGCCGACTCGGCGGTCGCCGCGATTCGCGAGCTGCGTCCGTCCCTCGTCTTCCTCGATCTTCAGATGCCCGGCGGCGACGGCTTCAGCGTGCTGGCACGCGCGCATGTGACGCCAGCACCATTCGTCGTGGTCGCGACCGCTCACGCGCAACATGCGGTGCACGCGTTCGACGTCGATGCCGGCGACTATCTCCTCAAGCCCTTCGATGAAGGGCGACTCGCTCGTGCTCTCGAGCGCGCACGTGCGGCGAACGACCAGCGTCAGACGCAGGCGATCGTTCGCCCTGACTATCTCCAACGCGTGACGTCGACCGTCGGACGTCGCACGATCATTCTTCGCATGGCGGACGTCGAGTGGATCGGTGCCGATGGCAATTACGCTGTCTTTCATGTGCACGGAAAGCCGCATCTGGTTCGGACTACCCTCGGCGCGCTGGTGGAGGCCCTCGACCCGAACGAGTTTGCACGGATCCATCGCTCCGTGATCGTCCGCATCGATGCCGTGCGGGAACTCCTCACCGCCAGTTCCGGTGAGCAGCACGTCGTGTTGATGAGTGGCCAGCAGCTTCCGATGACGGCACGTTTCCGCGACCGCTTGCGCCTGCGCTGAAGACGCATCCCCAGCGCATCCCGTCGCCAGGCGCCAATATTCGAGCACTCCTCCCGCTCAAGTCCTCCCGCCCGATCGCCTAGGATCCGATGCGTATTCCCAATCGCCGCCCCCGCACGCTGGTGCGGTGCACCCTCGCGCTCTCGCTGGTCGCCTGCGTACCCGCCGCGCGCCGGCAGGTCATCAACCCGCCGGGCATCTCGCCGCTGGTGCCGGCGTACTCGGTGGCGATCCGCGACGGCAACACCGTGTTCGTGTCCGGAATGACGGCAGTCAAGCCGGGAACGCAGGACATCATCGAGGGAGGCGTGGCAGTGCAGACGCGCCAGACGCTCGAGAACATCCGGACCGCGTTGCGGACGGCGGGGGCCACCATGGCCGATGTCGGCGAATGCACGGTCTTTCTCGTCGACATGGCCGATTACGCGGCAATGAATGCCGTCTACGTCGAATTCTTCCGGGTCGATCCACCGGCGCGCGCAACACTTGCGGTATCGGCGCTGCCAAGGCCGGCGGCCCGCGTGGAGATCAAGTGCACGGCGATGCTCCGTCGGCGTTGACGCGTCGGCCCCCGCGAGCCATCGCGTGCGAAGCCGGGGTTACAGCACCCCATCCTCCCACGTGTAGTCGCGTGCCATCCGTGGCTGCTGTTCATACCACGAATAAGTCTCGCGCATGCCGTCTTCCAGCGGTGTCAGCTCGAGTCCCAACTGCTCGGTCACGCGCGCGGAGTCCGCTGTGATTGCCGGGATGTCGAGGAACACGCCAAAGTAGTTCGGCGGCGCCATGAGGCTGCCGCCCATTTCCTGGATGCGCGCGCGCGGCACATGCACGACCTCCACCTCGCGGCCCGCGGCCCGCCCGAGCAAACGCACGAAGTCGAGTTGCGTGATCGGCGGGTAGTTGCCGAGGTTGTATGCCTGCCCGATGGCCACGTCGTTCGTTGCAGCCAGAATTGCCGCGCGCGCGACATCGTCCGCCGACACCCACTGCATGGTGGCCGATCCATCCTCGGGAATGATGATCGGCCGTCCGTCCTGAATGCGATCCCAGAAGAATGCCTCCCGATCGAACGCATTGTGCGGTCCGTAGATGAACGCCGGGCGCAACGTGGCCACCGGTATCCCTTCGCTGCGGTGCAGTGCGAAGAGCGCGCGTTCGGTGTTCGCCTTCTGCGCGCCGTACACATCGGGGTGGTGCTCGGGCACGAGTGGCGCGTCTTCGCTGTACACGCCGCCTGAGGGATACACCGCGACGCTCGACGTGAAGACGTATCGCGAGAGTCCGCTGGCGGTTGCCCGCGCGGCCGCGACCACCTGATCCGGCGTGGTGCCACGCTGCCAGTCGTACACGTTGTCGTACACCACGTCGAACCGCTCGCCGGACAGCGCCTGCTCCACCGCCGCCACATCGTTGCGATCGCAACGGATGCTCTGCACGCGGTCACCAAACGGAGTCGTCGGCCCGCGGTGCATGAGGACGACGTCGTCACCACGCGCGAGCAGCTGTTCCACGAGCGCGCGGCCGATGAGCTGGGTACCACCAATCACGAGTACTCGTGCCACTGGTGCTCCATTATAGAGGGGACTGCAAAAAACTCGGCTGCAGGCAGTATTGGCCGTAAATTTATCCCATGCCTACGCTCAAGCGTCGTCTCCTCGTTGCCGCCCTCGTCGTGCCTGCCGTCCTCGGCGCACAGGCTGCCCCCCAAGGCCGCACCTACTCCCGGTTGACCGCGCTCTTCACGGAATGGCGCACCTTCGAGGAGGCGCCCACGATCGGCGGGATTCCCGACTACAGACCGGCGACGAACTTGAAGCGCCTTGCCGCGCTGAAGCGAATGCAGCAACGGGTGCAGTCGATCGACACGACCGGATGGAGCATCCGGGAACAGGTGGACTGGCATCTGGTCCGCGCCGAGATGAACGGCATGCAGTATCACCTGACGGTGCTCAAGCCGTGGGCTCGCGACCCCGCCTACTATGCCTCGATTCGCGCCGAGCAAAGCGACACGCCAGCGGAGGAAGGGCCTGTCATTCATGGGGCGATCCGTCTGTGGCAGTATCCCGTGTGGCCGCGCACGGTGCTCGACACATCGCGCGCGCTGACGGCCAGCGAGTCGGCCCGTCTCGCAACGGGGCTGCGCACGATTCCGCCGCTGCTGAAGCAGGCGCGCGTGAACCTCGCCGGCAGCAATGCGCGCGATCTGTGGCTCGGTGGTGATCGCGCCTTCGAGGACCAGCACGAATCGCTCGAACGCCTGAAGACACTGGTGGGCAGCCAAGATGTTGCGCTCGTGAACGCCATCGACAGTGCGGCGACGGCGACGGCCGCGTTCGCGAAGTGGGTGCGCGGCGAAGCCCCGAGAAAGACCGGACCCTCGGGCATTGGAAAGGCGCAGTACACGTGGTTTCTGAAGAACGTGCTGCTGGTGCCGCTGACGTGGGAGGACGAGGTCACCATCACTCGGCGTGAACTCGCGCGGGCGCACGCATCGCTGCGGCTCGAGGAAGAGCGCAATCGTGGCCTCCCGCCTATGGTGGTCGCGCAGACTGCCGAGGAATTCGCTGCGCTCCAGAATCGCGCGATTCCGCGTTACCTGCAGTTCGTCCGCGACAAGCGCATCGTGACGTACGAGCCCTGGATGGAACGCGCGCTGCGCGAGCGTATGCCGTCGTTCGTGCCGCCGGCCACCGCCAACTTTTTCTCGCAGGGCACGCTAGGCGATCCGATCCCGCTTTGGACGCACCTCTGGCACTGGTGGGACAACGCGCGCTTTCGTGAACAGCCACACGCGAGCGTGATCCGCCGTTCGCCGCTGCTCTACAACGTGTGGATGAGTCGTTCCGAGGGCATGGCGACCGCGATGGAAGAGTGGATGATGCACGCCGGCCTGTACGATGCGTCCCCACGCTCGCGGGAGATCGTCTGGATCATGCTGATCGCGCGTGCGGCCCGTGGCCTTGGCAATCTTTATGCGCATGCGAACGAACTCACCATGGCGGGGGCGGGAGACCTGCACGTGAATTGGACACCGCGCGGCTGGATGCGTCGCGACCCACTCCTCGGCTTCGAGCAGCATCTGTACCTGCGGCAACCCGGGTACGGCGCGTCCTACATCACGGGCGGACGACTCATGGAAGAGACGATGGCCGAGCGTGCACGCCAGCTCGGGGACGCGTTCACCATGCAACGCTTCTTCGACGAGGTGAATGTGGCCGGAATGATTCCCGTCTCGCTGATCTACTGGGAACTCACAGGCGACGATCGCATGATCCGTGAGCTCCGCGCAGGGACAGGGCCGCTGCCATTCCGGTAGGCAAGATGCAGCGAGCAGTCGGTCGCGCGGCATTCCACCTGAGCGCGCGACCGTGATTCGTCACTTCGCAGGTGTTGCTGGAGAAGACGGTGCCGGCGCCATCGAGCTGAACATGTCCACCACATAGCGCCACTTGCCGTCGGCGCCCTTCCGCAACACTTCCGTGTACTTGATGGACTGCGAAACCCCACCTTCGGTGAACGTTGCGGTCCCCACCATGTAGGCGAGGTCCCCGACACCGTACACCACCGATGGCGTGAGGACGAAGTCGGTCACTCCACTCGCGACGAGGCCAGCGAGCACAGGACGCGCTGCCGCCATGTCCATGATCGGTGCATCAGGGGGCATCAGCTTCGCATCGTCGGTGTAACTCGCAAATACCGCGGCGGTGTCCTTGGCGTTCATCGCGGCAGCGAATGCGACATCGACCGCCTTGACGGCGTCGAGATCCGCGGCTGACAACGCCGCAGGCTGCGCCGCGCTGGCGGGCGCAGCGGCCGGCGCTTCGGTCTTGGGTGCACAGCCTGCGACTAGAAGGCCGAGAGCGAGGAGGGACAATTGTCGCATGCGAACCCCAGCGTGGAGGGAGAGAGGACGGGGAGGGCGAGGCCGAGAACGTACCGCCAGTTCCTTCTTGATGCATGTTTCGGTACCGGTATATTCGGCAGCGCATCCAGTCCTATCCCCTCCCCGGCCTCCGATGACACGCTTCCTCCCGCGCGCCAAGCACGCGCTCCTCGGCGCCTTCGCCGCGATCGTCAGCCAGTCCGCGCCCCTCGATGCCCAGCGCGCCGGCACCAAAAACATCACGCTGCGCGACGTGCTCACCGAGCCCACGTATAGCGGTTACAACATTTCGCCAAGCGGTTCGCAGCTGCTGTTCCTGAAGACGACGCGCGACCCGAAGGATTGGGCGGCGACGAGTCACGTCTGGATTCACGATCTGCCCAGCGGCCGCACGTTCCAGCTCACCAACTCGCTCAAGGGTGAGAGCGGTGCGCGTTTCCTGCCCGACGGGCGCGTCGTGTTCACGTCGACCCGCGACACCAGGCCGAACTGGTACGCCATCTCGCCGAGTGGTGGTGAAGCGGTGAAGCTGGTGGATGATGACAGCCTGCCGACGAACGGCTCGTTCTCGGCCAACGCGAAACACTTCATCTTCACGAAGGCGACGGATCGCCAGGACAAGAAAGAGTGGGAAGACCGCGTCAAGAAGAAGGACGACGGCTACTACGCGGAAAAGAAGCTGACGTACTCCCACATCTGGCTGTCGGACCTGGCTGGCAATACCAAGAGGCAGATCACGACGGGCCTCGTCGACAACACGAGCGCTGAGCTGTCACCGGATGCGCGGTGGATCGCCTTCGCGTCGAATCGCAGCGGCAGGACCATTCTCGATGCGAACTCGAGTAACAACAGCGACCTGTTCGTCGTCTCGGCTGACGGCGGCGAACCGCGCCAGATCACGACGAACAAGGGCCCGGACAATTCTCCGGCGTTCTCGCCCGACGGGAAGTGGATCGCGTACGGATCGAGCGATCACATCAACAACACGGCCGACCAGACCGACTTGAAAGTCGTGAGCGCCAATGGCGGTGAGCCTCGCAACCTGACGGCGAAGTTCGACTATTCCATCTCCAATATTTCGTGGGCTCCGGACGGCGCGTCCATCTACTTCGTCGCGGCCGAAGGACTGACATCGAAGCTGTACAAGATTGCGGCGGCTGGCGGCACGCCAACCGAGATCTCGTTCGGGAAGGAGTTCGTGGTTAGCAACGTCTCGATGACGGATGACGGATCGAAGTGGTTGGTGACCGGTGCGACGCTGGGTGACGGCAATGTCGTGTACCTCACGGGACGCGACGGCGCCAACGCGAAGCGCCTCTT
>DASQZA010000280.1:0-22146 GCA_035638935.1 Gemmatimonas sp.
TCCCGCAACAGCGACGGGTACCGGAGGAACACGCTAGACCGCTTCACGCAGCATTAGCTGCGCAATGGGCTGATGCCCGCCGCGCAGCAACGCCCCGTGGCGCCTTTGGCGCTGCGGGGTTTTGCATTGGACCAGACGCCAGGCGTGAGGCGCCAGACGCCAGATTCATTTGGCTCAGGCGCCAGACGCCAGGGCTCGCACCACTGGCGCCTGTCGCCTGTCGCCTGGCGCCTGAGCTACCCATGGGATCCGAACGCTCTACCGAACCGTATGTAGGTCAGAAGCATTCACACCTTTTCTCAAGCGACCTCCTCAAGTGTCCACTCGCCGTCTTCCGGTTTATATCCTGGCCGACGTTTCCGGCTCAATGCAGGGCACGCCGATCGAATCGGTGAAGTCGGGCATTCGTCAGTTGCACCGCGACCTCATGGGCGATCCGCAGGCCATCGAGAGCGCGTACCTGTCCGTCTTGACCTTCTCGAACAGCGCGCAGCAACTCGTTCCGCTCACGGAAGTCGCGGCGTTCAACCCGCCCGATCTCGTGGCCAGCGGCAACACGAACTTCGGTGATGGCCTGCGCTTGCTGCTGGACGTATTCGATCGTGAACTCGTGCGCACGACCGCGGACGTGAAGGGCGACTGGCGGCCGCTCGTGTTCATCCTGTCCGATGGCGCGCCCACCGATGTCGACTGGCCGATGTACGCGCAGCAGCTGCGCGAACGTCGCCCCGCGAACATCATCGCCGTCGCCTGCGGCGACCAGGCCGATACCGAGCCGCTCAAGCAAGTGACGGAAACCGTGATCGCCATGCAGGACATGTCGCCAGATGCATTCCGCGCGTTCTTCCGCTTCGTGTCCGCGAGCGTGAAACAGACGAGCGCGAAGGTCGGTGCGATCGCCGACGGTGGCGGCATCACGCTGCCGCCACCGCCACCCGGCATCACGATTGTCCCGTAACGTTGCACCTAGCCAGCGTTTGCCGGGTACTGTGCGCCTGTGATCGACGACAACGAAACGGTAGCAGCGGTCCCGCCGCAGCCAGCGGAGGGACCGGCGCGTGCGGTGTGGACGCAATTGCCCGCAGAAGCCCCATGGTGCCCGCCGGAGTGGGCAGAGCACCTGCGCGCCGTCGCGCCGGCGTTCGTCGCGCCTGAGGGTGATCAGGGCGAGGAGAGCACGGCATCGAGCATCGGGGACGCGGCGGGCTGGACGCTCGCATCAGTGTCTCGACGCGGGCGGCTCCATGCGCACCGCGGGGAACACCGCGAGGACGCGGCAGCGATGCTCGCGCATCCCACTGGTTGGTGCGCGGCGGTTGCCGATGGAGCTGGCAGCGCCGAGTACAGCCGGATCGGCGCCGCACTCGCGGTGCATGCAGCCACGACGGCGTGTACCTCGTCGCTTCGCAACTCGGCATCGGATAGCGGCCCGGGCGCTGCAATCCAGCAGAGTGCGACGATGGACACTGCGCTCCGTGCCGCCGCAGATGCTGCGCAACGCACCATGGCGGATTTCGCCGATCGTGCGGGCATCGCGTTGCGCGTGCTTCGCACCACCCTGCTCGTTGCGGTCGTGCACGGCGACGTGCTCGGCGTGCTGCACGTCGGCGATGGCGCCGTCGCGTTCCTGCATGCGGACGGTACGGCCACCCTGCCCACGCAGGGGCATGGTGGCGACTTCTCGGGCGAGGTCGCCCACTTTCTGCCCGACGATGGCGCGCACGCGCAACTCGTGTCGTCGGCGACGGTTTCCGTCGCGTCGAACGTGGTGGGTGTGCTGCTGGCGACCGACGGCGTCGAGGACCCCTGGTACCCGATGAGTCGTACTGCCCCTGCCCTCTTCACGCAGCTCGCGAACGGCGTCACGGACGACAACGCTGCTGCATCGGGCGTGACGCAGCCGATGCGTGGTCCCGTACTCGGTGCACCTGATCCGCTCGCCGGGCTCGGGAAGTGGCTGCGCTTCGAGAAGCGTGGCGAGAACGACGACCGAACCCTCTGTGTCGCCCATCGGAGCGAGCTCGCATGGCCGTCAGCGTAAGGCTCACTGATGGCCGGGTGCTGCAGATCGACGACGAGCCGGTTGGGACGGGCGCGGAGAAGCGCGTCTTCCTGACACGCGACCGGCAGTACGCGGTCGGTTTCTATTACGGTGCACTCTCGGACCGCCGCGAACGGGTCGATCGTCTCACGCGCATTCTCACGAACTACAATCCGACGCTGGCGACGAACGGTGCATACTGGCTGCCGTCGTTCTGCTGGCCGGTCGGCATGGTCGATGGAGAGGGAGCTGCACCGTTGGAGTTTGCGCGGCGGCAAGGTCTCGTATGGCCACCACTCGCCGTCGTGACGCCGACATACCGATCGAACTTTTATTTCACCGATCGGTTTGGCGGGAGGCAGGAAAAGGAGGTCCGCTGGTTCACCGGTGGCAAGGCATCCAGGTTCGTGCCTCCTGCGGAGACCGGGTCGCTGCTGACGCGCCTGCAGATCGGTGTGCGTCTCGCGCGGGCGGTGCGTCGTCTGCACATGGCGGGGCTCGCCCATGCGGATCTCTCCAACAAGAACGTACTCGTCGATCCGAAGGGCGGCGACGCGTGCATCATCGACATCGACTCGCTCGTGGTACCGGGTGTCGCTCCACCAGCAGTGCTCGGCACCCCAGGCTACATCGCGCCCGAAGTACTGGCGAACAAGGCGCAGCCGTCGATTGCAACCGACAAGCATGCGCTGGCCGTGCTGCTGTACGAGCTGCTGCTCGAGCGCCATCCCCTGCAGGGCAAGCGTGTGAACAGCCCGCGCTCGGCCGAAGAGGACGAAACGCTCTCGATGGGAGCGCGCGCGCTCTTCGTCGAGCATCCGACCGATCGCAGCAACCCGTCCGTCAAGCCGATCACGGTGCCGTACACGCGGCTTGGGCCTTATCTCGCCCGCTGCTTCTCACGCACGTTCGTGGATGGCCTGCATGCACCCGTCAAGCGCGCGGATGCGGCTGAGTGGGAGCTCGCGCTCTATCGCACGATGCAGCTGCTGCACCCCCTGCCATCTGGTGCGTGGACGATCGTTGCGCCGGGGCTGCCACTGGCCTCGATGCGCGGCGAGGAAGCATTGGCCGGTGGGGCCCTGATCGCCCGCAACCTGCGCGATACCGGCCACGCCGTCGTGGACGAGGGCGACATGCTGGTGCTCTGGCATCATCTCCGGTTGCACGACTGGCACTTGCGCAGCGCCTCGCTGCCGGACGAGCGTGCCGACCGTACCCCCCGCGGCTATGTGGCGCAGCATGGTGGCGCGTGGCTGATGGTGAACACGAGCGAGACGTCGTGGCATGTGAACGGTGCCCTTGAAACCACCGGCAACGGTGCTGCGGTATCGAACGGCGAGCGCGTCGTCGGAAGAAATCAATCGGTGGAACTCGTGCCCGGTCTGCAGGTGCGCATCGGCGACAGCGTGCCGGCGCGCGTGCTTCGTATCGAGACACTTCGCTGAAGCCCGACCATGGACGGGTCTTCCACGGCTGGTGACACTGGCGATGCATTTGCGCGCGTCGCGGCGGCGCTTCGCACGATCGTGCTGGCGCGCGTTGGCGAGGTCGCTGAGCCCGTGAATGGCTCCGTTGTCGGCATGCTGGAGTTCTCTGTGTTCGAGCGGAACCGGATGCTCGATCATTGCGGCAGCGATCATCGGCCCCTGGTCGACCTGCTGCTCTCGCTTGGTCCCACGCTGCAGCGGCGACTGCACGGTTCGCCCGCGGCCGTGCTTTGGGAAACACGGCGCGCGCCGCTTGTGCACCATACGGTTTCCACCCGCTACCTGCAGCCGGATGTCGCGCGCTGGGCGGTCGACGCCTGGGCTGCTGCGCTGGGGCTTATTCCTGAACGAAACGTTTCGTCACCCACGGTGCAGAGTGCCGTTACCGCGGCGCCGTTGCATGAGCTACGGGGCGGCGCACTCCCGCCGCCGGCGTTATCCACCGCGCGTATCGGGGCGTATCGTGGCGCGGCCGCGCGCGCAGTGACGAACAACGCCATCAACAATCCCGCGCTCAGCATGCAACTCAACGCGAACAAGCGCGCGACGGCGACACGTGCGTTGGCGCGTCCGATACCCAATGCACCGAGTTGGGCCGGGGGGCCGACGGCCGCGCGTTTCGGAACCGGGGCCCGCTCGCCCGGCACGTTCCCCCAGACACCCGGCAACAGCCGGGGCTTGACGCTCTCACTCGCCTCGTCGCAGAACTTCGACCTGTTCGCGGCTGCGATGTTCGTGTGTATCCTGCTCTTCCTCGCCGGTCCTTTGTCCTTCGTGCTGTTTCGTCGCAACCGCGAGGACGTCAGACTCTCCCCGCAGACGCGCACCGCGCAGTGGTCGGCGGCGCGGGCCACCGGCGCTGCGCCGGATTCGCTGCTGCTCGGCCGTGGAGCACCAGCGACGGTTGACTCCAGCTCCACCGTGAGCGCAGTGGCGTCGCTCGTCGCGCCGGACCTGACTGCTTCGCCCCGTACCGGGGTGCTCGATAGCGGTGCAGCGGATATCGATACAACGCGCGGCACTCCCCGGCTCGGAGCGATAACTGCGGAAGAAAGTGCAGCGCGCGACCGCAGGCTCGATCGTGCGAGCGACAGCGCACTGGTGTTCGACGCGATGCTTTCGACCGCCACGATGACGCGGCTCAACTCCACTGGTGCCAGCGGCGACTATCGCGTCGATACGCGGGTGCGATCGGTCGATGGGAGCCCGTCCTGCAGCCAGGTCGCGTCCGCACTGAAGGGAGCGCGGAGCAGCGTCGAACGTATCGAGCACGCCCCCGGTGCCTCTGACTTCGTGCTGGCGTCGCGTAACACGCCGGCACGCATGGACATCGATGGCCGATTTGCGGCGGGGCCGCTCGTCGGCACCACGAACGGTGTGCGCTGGACCTTCCGTATGAGCGGTCGGTTCACGCCGAACGGATTCGAGGCGCAGAGCCGGGTTGAGACGTGGGCCATCCTGCGCTGGGGCAGCGAGCAGTTGTGCGTGACGGTCTCGGACCTGGTCGGCAGCAGGTTGGAACGATGATGTGCGACGGCTCGTGCACGGGAGCGCGCGCAGGGACGGGCGCGCCGTGATGGCTGCGGCGTTCGTCGATCCGCGTGTGCGCATGCGTGACGCACTCCGCGAACTCGTGCGCGAAGATCCGGCGTGGAATGCCGGCTCGCTGCAGCTGTTCCGCAACCGCCTGCTCGACCACACCGGAAGCGACGCACGGCCGCTCGCGGAGCTGTTGCTGGAAGCATACCGGCGCGGTTGGCAACATCGCATTGGCGGGGTGCCAATGGCGTCCGCGCGGTGGGATGCGCTGGTCGCACCATTCATCATGCAGTGGTCGGCCGAACGATTCGTGCAACCCGACATGGCGCGATGGGCCGTCGAGTGCTGGGGGTACGCGCTCGGCATCATCGACGCTGGCCAACTGCGAATCGCTCCACCGCCACCGCCACGCCCTGCTGACGGAAGCACAGCGGCACTCGCGGCGGAGCTCATCGCCAAGGCCTCGCGAGATCACGCCGGCCGTAGCGCAGCGACGCGCCCGTACCCGACCTCGTCAGGCTCGCGAGCAAGTGGGCGCGCAGGCACTACGGCACAGAACACTCGCTCGCGCGCCTCCGGTACACCTACAGTGACAGCGACAACAGCTGCTGGCAGGAGTGCCGCTGCGCGAGCCGGCGCTGGAGTTCGTTCCAGCGCACGCACCGCCGCACTACCCACACGCACGCCGGGTTCCGCGCGTGCGACTTCGCGCGCCGGTACAGGGAGCTCGGGACCCAGTGTCGTGCAGGTGTGGGTCACCAGGGTGCTCATGGCGGGTCTCCTGCTGATGGCGTCCGGTGTCGTGGTGAGCGCTGCACTGAACGGTGACACGCCGCGAGATTCGCCCGACTTGCCAGCGCGAAGCACCGCCGCCGCGTCGCGAGGTGCCTCACCGAGTGCCGCCACAGCAGCGGCAGACACCGTGGTTCCACCGTCGCGACCAGGCGTGCCATCTATCACCACCAATGCGATGGCGGGAACTCCGCTCGATCGCGGTGCCGTGATGTACGTTGAGCCCGCGCGCCGCGCGGCTGGCAACACACGGCCCATGATCACGGCAGCGCCGGGTGTCGCCGTGCCGCTCGACGAGGCACGCATGATGGATGGCTCGGTGATGCGTGGACGAGTGGAGGTCGTGCGGGCGGGCACGGTCATCTTTCGCGATGTGACGACGGGCCTGCGCCACGAGCTCGACAAGGATGCGTTGAGCGAGATCATCACCGAGTTCGGCACATCGGTCCAATTCAACGGCGCGACGCGCGGTACGGCGCCAGCGACGGACTCGAGACTGTCGACGAGCATCCCGATCGGTGGTACCACACCCGCCGTGGGGCGCGCTACGCGCCCGCGCGAAACGGGCGTGCGTGCAACCGGCGTCGCAGGGCGCTACGTCGTCACGTACGCCGAGGCCCGCGCAGTCGGATCCCGCCAATGCACGCGCGTCTGGCAGCGCGCACCGAACGCGGTCGACCAGGCCACGGTGGCTCACACCGCCGGGGCGGATACCGCCACGATCAAGTTCGAGGGTGGCGATTCATTCCCGAGCAACATCGACGGCGAGGGCCGCTTCGCCTCGACGTTTCGCATCGTGCCGGATCAGGCGCGTACGAGCACGGCCCTGACGACACGCATCAGCGGTCAGTTCTTCCCGGACGGCACGGTGACGATGCAGGTCAACATCGTCTACTTCCAACGCATGCGAGTCGGCTCCGACGTCACCTGCAACGTCACCGTCGATGCTCGTGGCACGCGGGAAACGAAGCGGGGCTGAGCGCGCGGCACTGGGACTGGCGCTGGTCCGCGGCGCCGGTCTGGAACTGGCTGGTTGTTAGTTGGAGGTCTGGTGCGCGGCGGGAGCCTGGAACTGCCCTACCGCGAATTACACAAATGCGCCTTCGGCGCAACCGCGAATGGAACCGAGAGGGCGACGGACTGACGGTGCGTCTCGTCGACATCGTCTCTTCTTCTGTGAAGCGGCGTTCGATGTCAAGCCGGGGTGAGGCAGTTGTGTGTGCGCTGGCAGGCGCACGCGGTGCAGCGTGCGTCGCGGTGGGCAGTATGGGTGCCGGTGCGGAGGACGAGGTGCCGCTCAGTCTTCTGTACGCGCTCAGACTTCGGTGACGGTGTCACCGGCGCAGTTGGGGATGCGGGAGACCCACGGACGCAAACTTTTGTGCGGCCTCACCGGCGGCCAAGAAGAACGCCGCGTCGCGTGGGTCGGGGTCGGTCAGCTCTTCCTCCGCACATGCGTTGCCAGTTAGGCGGCGGCCTCCGCGCTGCGAGAGCGGATCGACGCCCCCCGGTAGGGCGTGCCGGTGCGCCAGAGCGTGTACAAGAGCGTCGCGAGCCGCCGGGCGAGCGCGACGATGCCGACGCGCCGGCCACGCCGCGCGATGATCGCCGCCGTCCAACGCTGCAACGGCGCGAGCGCCGCATTGCTCGAGCGCATCACGCGCCACGCCGCCTCGACCAGAAGCCAGCGCGTGCGCGTGTCGCCGCGCTTGGTGATGTGGCCGCGGCGCTGCCGGTCGCCCGAGCTGTGCTCGCTCGGCACCAGGCCCAGGTACGCGGCGACGTGATCGGCGCTCGGAAAGCGCGTGACGTCGTCAAGCGCCGCGACAAAGCCTAACGCGGTCACGGGACCGATCATCGGCATCGACTGCAGCAGCGTCGCGGGGACACTCGCCTGCGCCAAGACGGCCAGTCGCGCATCCGCGGCGTCGATCTGGGTATTGAGCGTGCCAATCAGCGTGAGCAGCGGCGCGACTTCCATGCGCGTCGCCTCCGAGAGCGGCAGTGCCTCCAGCTTGCGCGCCGTGTGCTCGGGCGTGCCCGCGCTCACGCGCAGCCCCTCGCGCCGCACGGCGGCCTTGATCACGCTCACACAGCGCGTGCGGGTGCGTACGAGCGTCGTCCGGACCGTGAGTTCGGCGCGCACGTGGCGCTGTGCCTCCGAGACGCGATGCGTCGGCTGATACGTCCCGCGCACGCACGCCTCGCAGAGCGTGCGCGCATCGCGCTTGTCGGTCTTCACGCGCCGGGAGCGCGTGGCATACATCGGCGCAAAATTCGGATCGGTCACAATGACGGTATGCCCGGCCGCTTCTAGGTGCCGCGCCACCCACTCGCTCTCGGTCGCGGCCTCGAGCAGCACGCGTGCCGGCGCATAGGGTGCGAGCACGGCCGTCAAGCGCTCGCGCGTCGTCGCAATCCGGCGCTCGACGAACGTGCCCTCGGGCGTCTGGATGCAGAGCTGACTCTCGCGCTTGTGCAGATCAATTCCTATCGTATACACGGCGGCTGGTCTCCTCGGTCAGGACCTTGCGGCATCGACCGCGTGAAGGGTGTGGGGCAGAACATCGCCACCACGTCGCCGAGGGGGCCAGCCGCTTCATCACAACTTTTGTTGAACAGCTCGCGGGGCTCGAGATCGTGCGCGGAGCCCCACCCCAAACAATGGCGGCGTGGCTCTACCGCGATGTGCTCCGAATCGCTCTCGGTTCGATTCGCGGTTGCGCCGAAGGCGCATTTGCGTGATTCGCGGTAAGGCAGTTCCAGGCTCCCGCCGCGCACCAGACCGTCGATTAACTGCCACGCAGTTCCAGACCAGCGCCGCGCACCGTATCGCCAACTCGCGGTAAGTCAGTTCCAGATCCGCGCCGCTCTACCTCAACAGCCGATCGAACGCCTCGACCTGCGTCGGGCCGAAGCTCGAGATGGTCACATGCTGACCCGTCGCCGGATCCAGCAGGACTAGCCGTCCATCAGCATATCGCGTGAGCTGAAACGGCTCCGCATCTCCGATGCTCGCCAGCGCTCGGCTGCGCGTCAATGAGCGCAGCGCGCCGCGCAGAAATCCGTTCGTGCCCGGTGGCAGTTCGGCCGCGATGGTATTCGTCGTGGCATCGAGCACACGGATGCCGCCACCTTGCACGTCGGAGAACTTGAGCGCGCGTTGCTGCACGACCCGTGCAGCACCCGCATCCTCGCGGAACGCGCCGAAGCCGAACAACCGCGCGGAAATCGCGAGCGCGAACACCACCGCGACGAGCGAAGCGGCGAGGATCAGCACCGGCTTCGGCACTCGCATCGGCGGTGCGCCGGGCCTGGCGCCCGGTTCCGGCTCGAAATGAATCGGCCCGCTCATGCGCTACACTCCCGCCATCATGCGCGCGTCACCACGGTCATGCGACGACGTAGAGGTACCACTTCCAGCCACGGCAGCCGTGCCCGCGTTCGTGTCCGCCGCATTTGCGCTTGCAGCGGATGTAACAGTCGCCGCGGTTGCACCACCGGCACCCGTCTGATCGGCAGTCGCACGCGTGTCGTCCGTCGAGGAAGCGTTCGTGCGCTCGGACGCATCGGCGACCGCCGTGGCCAGCAGTTCACCGATCCGCTTGGGCTCGAGCAGCCCGCGCAGCAGTGGCTGCGGACGTGTGAACCGGAACGCACGGCAGTGCGGCCAGAGTGCGATGTACGCGATCCGTTGCTCGCTGGAGAGTTCCATGAGCACCTGCCCCGTACCATCCTTGAATGCAGCAACGCTTGCCGATGTCAACAGTCCGAATGGAACGTTGATACTCATCGGAATCACCATCCCGATGCGCAACACCACACGCTGGTCGGTGATCGCGTACACCGTGGTGCGCGCAACGACCTGCGAGAGGATCTCGACGATCCCGAGCACGACCGCCACCAGCGCCACGCGGATGCCGAGCGCCGTGAAGTACTCGGCGCCGCCGAATGGAACGGAGGTAGTGGTGCCCCAGAGCAGGAGCATGATGCCGAAGTAGGCCGCGATCCACCGGCCCTTGAAGACATGGCGCGCCACCGCGCGCGCGTTCGGGGCGCCTTCCCAGAGCAGCCGCTCACCCGCCGGAAGCGGATGAGGCACGCCACGAATGAATGTCGGCACCGCCGAGTTATCGCTCATATGACCGGCTCGCTCCGCGAAGCAGTCGCGTACAGGTGACCACCGGCGAAGTACGCCATGATCTTGTCCTCCTCGAGCAAAGTGATCGTTCCATCGGTGCGGATCGCCGGCACGTCGCTGAACTGCGCGGCGGTGATCGACTTCACGAGCAGACGGTCGTTGCCCCACAGCCCGAAGTTGGGCCACTGCACGAAACCAGCGGGCAGCATGATGTGTCGCTCCTCTGCGGCGAGCTTCACTTCGTAGTAGCGCACCTGCGGTTCCGCGCGATCGACCCAGAGGTCGACGACCGTGCCCGCAACCTGCTTGTCGAGCGCAATCACGGGAAGGCCGCGCGGATCAGGGTCGCCGTTGGCGATGCTGAACGTCGGGTCGTGACGCATCGGCACGATCTTGAGCTGGTTGTGCACAGTAAGATCCGGCTCGTCTGCACGATTCGCCCACGCGCCGGGGCCGACGCCATCGAGCATGGGGTTTCCGGTGGGTACCAGCGGCGAACCGTTATAGCCGTCGACCGGCACTGCATTGATCGATGTCATCAGTGCTTCTCCTCACCATGGTGCGGACGGTGGATGTAGGTCTTCTTCGGCGGAACGCTTGGCCAGCCTTCACGCGGCCCCTGCGGCGACTCGAGCGGGTACCCCTCGCGCTTGTCCTCACGACGGATGTAGATGATGAGTCCAGCAAAGAAAATCCAGAACGCGTACACCGCGATCTGCGCACCATCGAGATACTCCATCATGACACGACTCCAGGAAACAGGGTAGGGACCGCGGGTGCACGCACGAGCCGGCAGTGGCCGGTCATGCGGGCACGTCGGCCAGGCCGAACGATGCAGCGCCTTCAGGTGCTCGCATGCTGCCCGCAGCGCGACGGGCGACAAGTGGTCCAAGTGCGACGAGCGTAGCGAACAGGAACAGGATTTCGACGTGGTATACGACCGAATACGGAACGAACGGCAGGCTCAGGCCCGGGCCCAGCGTCCCAGCCTGCACCAGATGTGACAACCAATCCTTCGCGACGCCGCTGATCGCGAACGACAGTCCCTCGGCAGTCGCAAACACGGCGCCCCAGGCACCGAGCGCGATACCGTGTTGCGATGGATCACGCATGCGCATCGCAAACGAGAGCGTGCCGACTCCGAAAAGTCCCTCACCGAATCCGATCAGTAGTACGCCGCCGCGAAAGAGCGCCGGCGACACGAGCGGACTCGCAAAGATGATCGCGGCAAATCCGAGAATACCGACCAGCGCGCCGATCGCAGCAAGCCGTATCGGGTCGTGATGGCGGCGCAGGAGTGCGGCGGACAGTGCGAACGCGACGACTGCGCCAAGGGCCATCACACCGGTGAGCAGTGTGGTCTGCGAAACCGAGAACCCCAGGATCTCACCGCCATACGGCTCGAGCAGCACGTCCTGCAGGTTGAAGGCGAAGAACCCGAGCCCACTCGCGACGAGCAGGCGCACCGCCTGCCCACCACTCGCAAATGTGCGCCAGGCCTCGCGGAAGATCGGCCGGCGCTCGCCCTTCGCGTACGGCTTCGTCCCGCGCACACGCACTTCCTGCTTCCAGAGCGACACCATGTTGCACACGACGGTGAACATGGCCGTGCCCTGAATGACCTTGATCAGCTTGATCGCGGTAAAATCCCGCAGCAAGCTCTCCAGCACGATTGCGCTGATCAGGGTGCCGAGCAACATCATCAGATACATGAGCGCGATCACGCGCGGACGTTTGTCCTCGTCGACGACATCCGTCGCGAGGGCGAGTCCGGCCGTCTGCGTCGTGTGCGCGCCTGCGCCCGCGAGCAGAAATGCGAGGCCAGTGCCGACGTACGCGACCCACTTGGGCCCGTTCAATGGGCCATCCGACAGCACCAGCAGCGCGAACGGCATGATGGCGAGCCCGCCGAACTGCATCATCGTGCCGAGCAACAGGAATGGCACGCGCCGCCATCCCAGCACGCTGCGATGCGTGTCCGAACGGAAGCCGACGAGCGCGCGGAATGGCGCCACCAGCAGCGGGATGGCCAGCATGATCGCCACGAGCGACGCGGGCACGCGCAGCTCGAGAATCATCACGCGGTTGAGCGTGCCCACGAACAGCGTCTGCACCATGCCCACCGACAGCTGGAAGAGCGCCAGCCGCATGAGACGGGACAGGGGCACGTCCGGCGTCGCCACATCGGCGAACGGCAGGAAGCGTGTTCCCATGTTCGCCCATGTGCGGACGAAGAACGTGTTCGGGTTGCTCAGGGCCATCGTCGGCTCACCAGACCGGTTGCATGCGGACGTCGGCAGGCAGCGCCTGCTTGTGCGGCGATTGCATGAACAGGCGGACGAACGTCAGCCCGTTCGCGAGCTTGAGCCCCGCCACCTTGATCGCTGAAAGTACACCGCCCTTCTCTTCCGCCTGGCGCATGGCATCCGTGTTGCGCCACATGCGGTCGAGCAGCGCCCAAAAAGCGGGGCTGTCGGTGTTGATGGTGTGCGGAAACACCTGGCGGCTGATCTGGTTGGTCAGCGTGATCACCCGGCGATCGAAATCGTCGACGTCGAGACCCATGTTCTTGAAAAACGGCGCGCGCGCATGATCGCGCACATACATCGTGCAGAACACTGCCAGCAGGAAGAAGCGGATCCAGAGGCGGTTTCGTCCCTCGAGGAACTCCGGGTTCGAGCGCATGAGCACCGCGAACGCCTCGCCATGGCGGAACTCGTCGAGGCACCAGTTCTCGAACCACTTGAAGATCGGGTGGAACCGCTTGTCCGGCTGCTTCTCGAAGTTGCGATAGATCGTGATGTAGCGCGCGTAGCCGATCTTCTCGGAGAGGTACGTCGCGTAATAGATGAACTTGGGCTGGAAGAACGTGTACTTCTTCGCCTTCGTCAGGAAGCTCAGGTCGACGGCCACGTCGAAGTCGTTGAGCGTGTGATTGATGAAGCCGGCGTGCCGTCCTTCGTCGCGGCTCATGAACCCGAACAGCTCGCGCACTTCGGGATTCTTGATCCGCTTCTTCACTTCCGCGTAAAGAATGCAGCCGCTGAACTCGGCCGTGACCGACGACACGAGGAAGTCGATGAACTGCTCGCGGAGCGCCGGATCCATGCCTGACATGTCGGCATCGAATTCCGCGTTGCGCTTGAAGTGATTCTTGTTCGGATCGCTCCGGAATTCGGCCAGGATGTCGTCCCACATCCGGCGATTCTCCGGCGTCACCTTGAGCGCATCCACCGCGGCAAAGTCCGTCGTGTAGAACCGCGGGCTGAGCATCGCATCCTTCTGCGCGGCTTTCGTGCTCTCGTTGAGCGGCTGGACCGGGCGAACGGGCAGGTCTGTCGTCGTCGCGTACACGATCAGCCCTCGAATCCGACGTCGTACAACTCGTAGAACTCCGTCCCGCCCGTGAGCTTCACAAACTGCCGGCGCAGCCAGCTGGCGCGGTGCACGGTGGCGCTCGAAGAAATCGTGCGCTCCGTACCGAACGGTACGCGCGATGGCGCATTGTGCACGAGCACCTCGTCGCCCGGCTCGACTTCGACGCCCTGCAGGTTCACATGCGTCCCGAAGTGATCGTGCGTCGCGATCAGGTCGAGCGTGCACGGCACCTCGACGCGACGACGCGCCGTGTACCAGACACCCAGACCGATCAGCGGAATCGCCGTTGCTGCCACCACCATCATGCTATCCATGGGCCTTCCATCAGCACTGCACCTCTACATGTGAACGTCGCCTGATGCACGCGTGAACTACGCGTGGATCAGATAGGACTGCGAACGATAGAACCCGCGCTCGACGCGCTGACTCCGGGCCACCTTCCATCCGCCAAGCCGCGGCTCGTCGGCAATCGACCGGCGGACACGCCGCTCCGCTGCCGGCACGATGCGCGGTGACCGGTCGCGCTGTGGGAAGAACCGGCCGAGCGTGAGGAGCGTGCCCAGTACCGGGGTGAACGGCGCAACCGTAAAGAGAATACGGTCGGACGCGCGCTCGCGCAGCGTCACCAACGCGGAAACGATGTGCGGAAGGTCATAGTGGATCAGCGAATCCATCGCGACCGCCACGTCGAACGAGCCAAACGCCGGGTCGAGCATGTCGCCTGACCGGAAGTCGATCAAGGCGCCGACGCCGGCTTCCTGCGCCCGCTCCGCCCCATACCCGACCAGCGTTGGCGACAGATCGACGGCTACCACCTGGGCACCACGCAGCGCCATGTCGATCGCCAGCATCCCCGTTCCGCACCCCGCGTCGAGCACCCGCATGCCGCGCATGTCCTGCGGAAGCCAGGAAAGTAGCGTCTGCCGGGTTTCATCCCGTCCTGCGCGCACCGAAGCGCGTATGCGCGAGACCGGCGCATCGGATGTCAGGGTTTTCCAGGCGGCGGATGCCGTCCGGTCGAAGTAGTCACCAATCCAGGCCCGCCGCTCGAGGTACGACGCCGACCCGGCGTGCGAACCCCCAACCGGCGTTCCCCCGAACGACGGACCTGGATGTGGTGACTGCTCCTTGATCTCGGTCACGCTCAATCGAACCCGAGCAGGTCGAAGATCTCGCGATCCTTGAGCGGGTTGGCCGGCAGTGGAACGACTTCGCCGAGCATGCGCGAAGCGAGCAGCATGTACTGCTCCTGCGCCGCGATCACCTCGGGTGAGTCTTCCATCTCGAAGATCGTGCACTTCTTGAGACGGCTCCGGCGAATGGCGTCGATATCCTGAAAGTGCGCCATCGTCTTGAGCCCGACCGCCGCATTGAAGCGGTCGATTTCGTTGGTGTCCTTCGACCGGTTCGCCACGACGCCGCCGAGGCGCACCTTGTAGTTCTTCGACTTCGCCTGGATGGCCGCGATGATGCGATTCATGGCGAAGATCGAATCGAAGTCGTTGGCCGTGACGATCAGGCAGTAGTGCGCATGCTGGAGCGGCGCCGCAAATCCGCCGCACACCACGTCACCCAGCACGTCGAAGATCACCACGTCGGTGTCCTCGAGCAGATGATGCTCCTTGAGCAGCTTCACGGTCTGTCCAGTGACGTATCCACCACACCCGGTGCCCGCCGGCGGACCGCCCGCTTCGATGCACTGCACGCCGCCGTAGCCTTCGAACATGAAGTCTTCGGGACGCAGCTCCTCGGAATGGAAGTTCACCGACTCGAGCACGTCGATCACGGTCGGCACCATCTTCTTGGTGAGCGTGAACGTGCTGTCGTGCTTCGGGTCGCACCCGATCTGCAGGACACGCTTGCCCAGCCGCGAGAATGCCGCCGACAGATTCGACGACGTCGTCGACTTGCCGATCCCGCCTTTTCCGTAGACCGCAATGACGAGGGCTCCGTCGATCTTCTGCGATTCGTCGAGATGAACCTGCAGGCTGCCATCGCCGTCGCCGACCGCGTCGAGAATGGGTAGTCGTGTTGACGTCACGTGTGTTGCTCCAGTACGGGCGCCAATGGCGCCTCAGGTCGCCGCATAGACCCCTTCCAGCCGGTCCTCGAGATCCGCTGCGGCTTCGCGCAGCGCCTCGAGGGTCGCCTCGTCAGGGGTCCAGAATCCGCGGTCATTCGCTTCCAGAAGTCGTTGTGCGAGCCCGACCGCCGCACTGGCGTTCATGCTCGCGAGCCGTTCACGCATCGCTGCGTCCAGCACGAAGGTCTTGGAGACTTCCGTGTACACCCACTGCGGCACGGTGCCGCTGCCGCCCGTCGCCGACCATCCGAACGTGGTGGTCAAATGCCCGGCGATGTTGCGCACACCCTCGTACCCGTATTGCAGCTGCCCCTCGTACCACTTGGGGTTGAGCATCTTCGTACGGGTTTCGAGTTCCACCTGCTCCGTCAACGAACGCGTACGACCTTTCGCTGCACTGTAGTCGCCCACATACACGCTCGGCGCTTCGCCACCCCGCTGCTGCGCGATGACGCGCGTCATGCCGCCCAGCGATTCCACGTACTGGTCGATATCCGTTGCACCCAGCTCCACGCTGTCGAGCCCCTGGAACGACACTTCGGCCGTACCGAGCGCCCGCTTCATGAGCGCAGGCTGCGACGTCGGACGCCCATTCGTGCCATACGCGAACGACTTGCGCTGCACGAACTGTTCGGCCAGATCGTCTTCCGTTTCCCAGCGCCCGGATTCGACGAGCAGGTTCACGTTCGAACCGTAGGCGCCTTCGGCGTTCGAGAACACGCGCAATGCGGCAGTCGCCATGTCGCACCCGGTCTCCGCCATGGTCGCGAGCGCATGCTTTCGGACGAAGTTCTGGTCGTCCGGTTCGTTCGCGCTCGCACAGAGCAAGGCGGCCTCCGCGAGCAATTTCACTTGCAGCGGGAGCAGGTCGCGGAAAATACCGGAAAGGGTGATGATGGTGTCCACGCGCGGGCGACCGAGCTGCTCGAGCGGGATCAGCCGCGCACCGCAGAGACGGCCCACCGCATCGAAGCGGGGCGCGACACCCATCAGGGCAAGCGCCTGCGCGAGCGGCGCACCCTCACTCTTCATGTTGTCCGTTCCCCAGAGGACGAGCGCAACTGACTCCGGGAAGGAACGGCCATCCGCGACATGACGGGCGAGCAACCCGGCAGCGCGCGCCTGCCCTTCCAGCATCGCGGCCGCACTCGGCACACGGTACGGATCGAACCCATACACATTGCGCCCTGTAGGCAGCACGGACGGGTTGCGAAGCAGGTCGCCACCCGGCGCGGGCGAGACGTACCGCGCGTCGAGGGCGCGCAGCAACCCCGGGATCTCGTGATCGTCGCGCAGCAGCGGATCGAGCGGTGCCAGCAGATCGAGGTGCGCCCGGAACGACGTCTCGTCGCTGATGGTGATGCCGAGCGACGATGCATGCGCGCTTGCTGCACGCAGCGAGTCCGCCGGCGACTGACCGGAGACCAGTGCGGTGACCGCAGTACGAGCGATGCTGTCACCCGCGCGCACGCCATCCGCCGTGGCCGCCGCACCAGCGATTGCCTCGCCCACGGGAAGCAGGTCGAGATCCGCACGGCCAACACGCGCCATCTCCAGCAGCACGTCGACCCGTGCCTCCGGCGCCATTCCCTCGCCCACGACATGCAGGCCAAGCGGGATCAGCGTGTACTCGAGTTCCAGCAGCTTCTCGCGCAGCTTCGCCACGCGATCGTCGGTCTCGGCCACCGACCATGCCGGTATCGCCTCGGCGAGGTCCACTGCGGCGGCCTGCTGCTGCACGAGCACGCGCAGTGCGGAGGCTTCGTCTGCGCCCTCCTTGCTGAGCGAACGCAGGCGGTCGAGCGATGCCTTGAGCTCGGAGAGCCCGCGATACAGGCCGGCGTTCGTGATGGGCGGCGTCAGGTACGACACGAGCGTCGCGTTGCCGCGCCGCTTGGCAAGCGTGCCCTCTGACGAGTTGTTGGACGCGTATAGGTAGACGTTCGGCACGTCGCCGATGAGCCGCTCGGGCCAGCAGCGCTCGTCGAGGCCCGCCTGCTTGCCGGGCATGAATTCCAGCGCCCCGTGGGTGCCGAAGTGCAATATGGCGTCGGCAGCGTAGTCCTCGCGGATCCAACGGTAGAACGCGGAGAATGCGTGCGTCGGAGCGAAGTTGCCCTCGAACAGCAGACGCATCGGATCGCCTTCCCATCCGAACGATGGCTGTACGCCGATGAAGACGTTCCCGAGCTGCAGCCCCATGACGTACAGCGAACGGCCATCCGTGAGGGCCTTGCCCGGTGCACTGCCCCACGTGCGCTCGATTTCGGCGAGATGCGGTTCGCGGCGGACGTGATCGTCGGTCGCAATGGTCGTGTGCACGTTCGCCGGTGCACCGTACCGCTCGCGATTGCCCTCGGTGAGACGCGTCCGCAACTCATCTGCACTCGCGGGCAGGTCGACGCTGTAACCCTGCTCCTTGAGCGACGCCAGCACGCGCTGCAGCGACGGAAACACAGCGAGGTACGCGGCGCTGCCGGTGTTGCCGGCGTTGGGGGGGAAGTTGAAGAGCAGCACAGCCAGCTTTCGCTCCGAACGCTCCTTGCGACGCAACGCGACGAGTCGTGCGACGCGAGTGGCGACACGCTCGACACGCTCGGGGATCGGCTCCGATGCGGCAGCCTTTCCGTCGGTGCTCGTGCCCTTGCCGCCGAACACCGTGGGCGCGATGGCGCCGTCGAGTTCCGGAATCGCAACCTGCAACGTGGCCTGCAGGGGATTCAAACCACGGGCATCGTTCCGCCACTCCTCGATGCTCTGGAACTCCAGTGTCTGCAGCGTCAGGTATGGCACGTCGAGCGCCTGCAGCTCCGCCTGTGCCGCACCGGCATCGTTGTACGCCGGACCGCCGACCAGCGAGAAGCCGGTGAGATTCACCAGTGCATCGATGACCGGCCGGCCCGAGGCATCCTTGAAGTACGTCGCCAGCGCGGGCCGTGCGTCGAGCGCCGACGCGAATGCGGGAATCACGCGCATGCCCTTCGCTTCGAGCGCGCGCACGATGGCCGCATAGTGCAATGTGTTGCCCGCAAGCAGATACGAGCGACCGACCAACAGCCCAACCGTACCCTGTGCTCCGTTCCGCTTCGGCAGCGAGCTCGCTGCTTCCATCATGCCGCGAAGGGGAAGGTCGGGGTGCCACACGCCGACCTCGGGGTAGCGCTCCGGATCGCGCGGCGACAGCGTCCCGCGCAGCGCCTTGCGCGGGCCTGCCGCGTAGCGATCGATCAGGTACCGCACCATCCCTTCGATATTCGCGTCGGATCCGGCGAGCCAGTACTGCAGGAGCAGCAGGTAGGCACGTACGTCCTGCGCCGTTCCCGGAATGAACTTGAGAATCGCGGGCAGTGTGCGCAGCGCCTTCATCTGCCGCTCACCGCTCGACTTTCCGTCGTTCCGCGAACCGCGCAGCTTCTTGAGCAGCGAGATCGGCGAGAACACCGACCGCTTCTCGCCGCCGGCCATGTCGAACTTGCCGAGGCGCGTGCACTTCATGAGCTCCGGGGTGCACAGCGCGCACAGCACTGCGTCGGCCGCATCCCGGCGTGCCTGCAACGTCTCCAGGATCTCCTTCGCGTACTCTTCCTGGAACAGTTGCGTGCAGGCAATGATGTTCGCGCGCGCCAGGTCGGTGCGTGCACGTTCCGCTGCCGCGGGATTCGTACCCCAGTCGGCGGCGACATGCATCACGATGTCGAGCCCGGGAAGGTCGCGCGTCAGCGACGCTTTCGCGCGCTCGAAGGCATCGGCCAGATGCGAATCGAGCGTGACGATGACGAAGCGCAGCGCGACCGTGTCAGCGCCCATAGAATGCTTTCGCGTCGTACAGGGTGTCGACCGTGATCTCGGCGATGCCGTGATCGATGGCGTAGCGTTCCGTATTGCGCCGTGCCTTCCCGCGCACGAAGAACGGAATTTTTTTCAGCTCGACTTCTGCGGGCGGGAGCCAGCGTGTGCTGGAGACGGTTTGGGTCGCCGCAGCTTCTTCGCCCTCCGACTCCTCCTCGGCGTAGCCCACCGCACTCGCGCCCTCGGGCGGAGTGTTGGAGTCCGAACTCGCGCGCGTGTCATCATGGGGTGCCACCGCGGCGACGGCCGGGCGCGCGGCACCATCATGCAGATGGGATGGCGACTTGCCGTCGGTGAACTCGAAGTCGTCGCGGAACATGTGGAGGAGATGCTCCTCCAGTCCCATCATCAACGGATGCACCCACGTGTCGAAGATGACGTTCGCGCCTTCGAACCCCATCTGCGGTGAATGACGCGCGGGCACGTCCTGCACATGGATGGGCGTGGAGATCACCGCACAGGGAACGCCGAGGCGCTTGGCGATGTGGCGCTCCATCTGCGTGCCGAGCACGAGCTCGGGCGCCAGTTCGGTGACGCGCTGCTCCACTTCCAGATAGTCGTCGGTGATCAGCGCTTCCACGCCCATCGCTGCGGCGGCTTCCCGGATCTGGCGTGCGTACTCACGCGAATAGCTGCCGATACCGACGACGGTGAATCCGAGTTCGTCCTTCGCAATGCGCGCGGCGGCGAGCACATGCGTCGCATCACCGAACACGAACACGCGCTTGCCAGTGAGATACGTGGAATCGACCGAGCGCGAGTACCACGGAAGCAGCGAACGGCTCGCGGATGCACACGCCTCGCCCGCGCGTTCGCGCTCCAGCACCGGCGTCACGTCGATGCCCGATACGGTGCCCACTTCCAGCAGAAACTCGCGCGTCGCCAGCACGCCGATCGGCACCGTGCGGACCATCGGCATCGCGAACGTCTTCTGGAGCCAGCGCGCGGTGGTCTCCGCGATTTCCGGGTACATGACGACATTGAAGTCG
Organism: Gemmatimonas sp.; assembly: GCA_035638935.1. Classification (GTDB taxonomy): domain Bacteria; phylum Gemmatimonadota; class Gemmatimonadetes; order Gemmatimonadales; family Gemmatimonadaceae; genus Gemmatimonas. Next base: position 20,303 of record DASQZA010000280.1, read on the forward strand.
GCGTCCGGGATGCGCTGGATATCCGCGACGCGTGCGCCCAGTGGTGCCACGACGTGCACGTCGATGCCGACGTCGTCGAGCAGGCGGGTCACTTCGCGCACGTCGTCGCGATTGCGGAAGCCAAGCACCGTCGCACCGAGCAGGTTACAGCGCGGCCTGCGGCCGTCGGCGACGTTCGCCTTCGCAGTCCCCGGTGCAGGCACGCGAGCGGCGAGCAGTGTACGCGTGAGCTGGTAGAGCGTCTCGCTGGCCGCCCAGTTCTCCTTCTTCGAGTAGGCCGGGAGCTCGAGCGGCACGACCGGGATCGGCAGGCCCATGCTCTTCGCGAGCGTGCCGGGCTGATCCTGAATGAGTTCCGCCGTGCACGACTCACCAACGAGCATCGCGTCGGGCTTGAAACGCTCGAACGCATCGCGCACCGATGTCTTCACCAACTCCGCCGTGTCGCCACCCAGGTCGCGTGCCTGGAACGTGGTGTACGTGACGGGAGGGCGGCGGTCGCGCCGTTCGATCATTGTGAACAGCAGATCGGCGTACGTGTCACCCTGCGGTGCATGCAGCACGTAGTGCACGCCTTCCATCGACGTGGCGATGCGCATCGCGCCGATGTGCGTAGGGCCTTCGTACGTCCAGAGCGTGAGTTCCATCAGACCGCCAGGCGCTGTGCGCGATCGAGGGGACGCGCGAAGAGTTCTGCGAGATCGCCAGCCTGCTCGTACCCATGGACCGGCGAGAACACGAGCTCGATCGACCACTTGGTACGCAGACCTTCTGCTTCCAACGGGTTCGCGAGGCCAAGCCCGCACACCGTGAGATCAGGGCGGGCTTCACGACAGCGATCGAGCTGCTTGTCGACATCCTGCCCTTCCGCGACGCGTGCCGACGCTGGAAGGCGGGCGAGTTCCGTATCGATCAGGAGACGATCGAGGTAGGGCGTGCCGACTTCGACCAGCTCGACGCCGCACTCTTCATATAGAAAGCGCGCCAACGGGATCTCGAGCTGCGAATCGGGGAAGAAGAACACCCGCTTGCCTTCGAGCCACGGGCGATAGCGCGCGAGTGCGGCGCGCGCGCGCGCTGCGGGCCCGCTCGTGACGCGCTCCAGCGTCTCGTCGCTCACGCCCCATGCCTCCGCCGCCGCAGCGAGCCATGCCGTCGTGCCGGCTTCGCCGAATGGATATGGTGCGTGCAGCAGCGTTGCACCGCGCGCGACCAGTGCGCGTGTCGTGTCGCTGACGAACGGCTGCGCGAGCAGCAGGCGCGTGTTCGGGCCAACTGGCGGAAGCGCGCGTGCGCGCCGTGGCGGCAGAAAATGCACGGGACCGATGCCGAGCGCGTCGAAGAGGCGGCGAAACTGATCCTCGACGACGTCGGCAACGGTTCCGACGACGAGCAGTTCCGGCGTACTCGTCGCGGTCGCGGGCATCATCGGAACGAGGCTGTTCAGGCAGGCATCCTCGCCCTGCGTGAACGTCGTTTCGATGCCGCTCCCGCTGTAGCTCAGGATGCGCACGTCCGGCATGAAGCGCTCGTTCAACCGCTCGGCCGCGCGCGACAAATCGAGCTTGATGACCTCGCTCGGGCAGGAGCCGACGAGGAACAGCATGCGGATGTCCGGCCGGCGCTCCAGCAGGCGGGCCACGTTGCGGTCCAGCTCCTCCTGCGCGTCGGCGAGGCCGGCCAGGTCGCGCTCGTCGAGGATGACGGTGGCGAAGCGCGGCTCGGCGAAGATCATCACGCCGGCGGCCGACTGTAGCAGGTGAGCGCAGGTGCGGCTGCCGACGACGAGGAGAAAGGCGTCCTGAATCTTGCGGTGCATCCACACGATGCCGGTCAGGCCGCAG
>DASQZA010000281.1:0-3373 GCA_035638935.1 Gemmatimonas sp.
ACCGGAGCGTACAACTGGCGTCGCGTGCTCCCGAAGCTCGGCGAGGAAACAGGAACGGTACGGGTGCAACGGTCGGCGCGCATGGAGGTGGCCGTCGCAGTCGTCGTGCTTGTCGTCACGGCGATCCTTGTGGCCACCTCACCACCAGCCGCAGTGGGCAGTTGAGGGAAACCAGTCAGAGCATGTGTGTGCACGGACGACCGTACCAGCAGCTTTGGGTGTTGCGGCTGCGACCCGCGCGGTCCGCATTGTCGTCCTAGTACCTGCCCACATTTGTGGAGTTGGCGATCTGGAGCCTCGTCGATACTCACGGTCGGCATGCTTGGTCTCCGGGACTTCTGCGGCACCTCGTTCATGCGCGAGTCCCTGCTTATGTGCGTGTTCGTGAGACGTAGCCGTTGCGCGATGAGGTGCCGATCCCGGTTGATGCGAAGCCGATGAAACCGTTGCCGGCACAGTACAATGGCCGAAGGAACGAGCGAGAGTAGAGTTCGGAATAAGGGCGGACGACCGATTGGTCATTCGCCCTTCTTTGCGTCCGTTAGCAGCCGTTCATTTTGCTTCTCGCCATCGTCCCCGCTTACGGGGCCACCGCAATCCCGCGCAGCGGGCTCGCGTTTGCCACCCCGCCAATCGGGAAGAGTGTGCCCGTTGCCAGATTCACGATGTAGAGCGTCGACCCACTGAATCCACCGCCCGTCGTCAGCGTCGCGTACGCCGTGCCGTTGTTTGCGGCGATGTCGAAGCCCACGTCGCCCGTCGTGTTCACTCCCAGTGCGCCGACCGTCGTCATGATGCCGTCGTTCGGATTAGCCAGCATCGTGAGGACGTCGCGGTTGAAGTCGATAGCGAAGAGCATCGTGGTCGTCGCGCCACTCACGCTGTTCGTGTACGCCGTCCCGCCGATTGCCGGCGTCTGCCCGGCACCAGCGTCACCCACGGCGTAGCGCAGGGTGCTGTCGACTCCGGCCACCGTGCCGTCTGTTGTCCCGCCGAGCCGCGGCACGAGGCGCAGGTTCTGGTTCGTGTTGCCATGGACGCGAATACGGCTCGGCACGGGGTTGAAGTCGAAGCCGAAGTTGGTCCCCACGAGCGCCGGCGTGAACGCTGCGGTGCTGACAGCCGTCGCGGCTCCGCTCAAGGTGTCGAGCGTGTACATGCGGTTTGTGGAGCCGAGCGCGTAGAGACGGCCATCGACGGGACCGAAGTCGATGCCCTGAATCGTCTCGCCCATCTGCAGGCCAGCCACCGTCACCTTCCGAGTGACCACATCCGGGCGAAGCGCGCTAAACGACAGCAACGCACCCGTCGCATCGATGCCGTAGATCGTGCGCCCGTTGTTGGAGCCCGGCGTGCCTGGCGTTCCTGGCGTGCCGGCAGGGCCAGTTGGTCCCGTGGGGCCGGCCGGGCCCGTGGGACCCTGTGCGCCGGGGGTACCCGCGGGTCCGGCGGGTCCTGTCGGCCCGGCATCGCCGGTGCAGGCGGTTGCGACGACAAGCGCGGCGCAGGAGATCGAGCGAAGCGAGAGGCGCGACGACGACGGCGTCGACCACAAAAGCGACTGCATTGCGACTGGCTCCTCGCCGCAGTGCGGCCAAAACGGTTTAGAGCGCGAGCTCACGGAGCGGAGTGGTCCGAAGTGCTCGTGCTGTCAACGCCACAGCGCACGCAATGTGCCCAAATGCATCGTTTGTCATTACCGCAATCAAATCGTCGAACGCCACGGGCGAGAAATGTGGTCCGCGTCAGAAGGCCGATGATGCGTCCACGGCCTTGTGTTGTTGGTGCGCCGCGCGGTCACCGAAAGTCATCAGTGAGCACGTCGCCGGCCAGCGCTAGGCGTGTCAGCTTTAACCCCAGCGATGAGCGGCCCAGTGCCCCAGAAAGTGCCATGCCCGGTCCTGGATACTCGCGGCGCTATCGTCAGCAAGCGAACTTCAAACGACAGCTGGATTTAACCCCATGGCGACCCGATGCGCCCTCGGTTGCGTGTGCATCGCACACGCGCTTGGATTACCTGAGATGTGAGATACTGCCGATGCTGCCCGCGCCGAACAGCGGGCGTGATGGCAACAGCGCCTTCCTCGTGTCGCACGCATGTCATCACCATCCCCGGCCGACCCCCGCCTCGTCGCGCTTGCCGCCACCGGCCTGATCGATGCTCCCCCCTCCCCAATGCTCGATGGGCTGACGCGCATTGCGACCCGCGTGTTAGACGTCCCGGTGGCGCTGGTCAGCCTCGTTGACGCCGAACGCCAATGGTTCACCGGGCTGACCGGACTGGCAGGTTGGGCTGCCGACGACCGGAGTACTGGGCTCAGTCATTCGTTCTGTCAGCACGTGGTCGCGCGTACAGCACCCTTGCTCATTCCGGATTCGCGACTGGAACCGCTCGTCGTGGACAATCCGGCCATCGATGATCTGAAGATTCGGGCGTACGCCGGTGTTCCGCTGACCACCGCCGCCGGGCACACACTCGGCGCCCTGTGCGTGATCGACGCCGTGCCGAGGGTGTGGAGCGCCGCCGACGTGGCCGTGCTTGAAGATCTCGCACGCGCAGCTGTCGCAGAACTCGAGTTGCACATCGCCTACACCGCACGTCGCGCTAACGAGCGACGACTGGCGAGCATCATCGAATCGGCATCCGATGCCATCGTGACAACGGATGAGGCGCAGCGCATCGTGCTCGTCAATCCTGCAGCCGAGCGCCTGTTCGGGTACACGGTGCAAGAGCTGATTGGACAGTCGCTGGCGCTGTTGATCCCTGACGACCGGCACGTGCCCGATCACGGGAACGTCGAACGATTCGTAGCGGACGGCCACATGGTGCGGTTGAGAGGCCGCGAGCACGGGCACGCAGCGCTCGCCGCTCGACACAGCGACGGTACGATGTTTCCTATCGATGTGTCCAGTTCACAGGCTGAGTCGGACGAGGGCCAGCTCTTCACCGTGATTGCCCGCGACGTGTCGATGCGCGCCGCCGTCGACGCAGAACGCGCGCAGGTCGAAGCGGCGCTCCGCGAGAGCGAAACACGCGCACATATTCTGTTCCGCGACAGCCCGATGCCCATGTGGGTGTTCGATCTGGAAACGATACAGATCCTCAACGTCAATGACGCGGCGCTCGAGCGCTACGGCTACACACGCGACGAATTCTGCGCGCTCTCTGCCACGGCACTCCGCCCAGCAGAGGACGTGCCGCTCTTTCTCGCCAGCGTCAGGGAGCGGCGCCGGGGACTCGCCCACGTCGGGATCTTTCGGCACGTCACGAAGGCAGGCGCACACTTCTTCGTTGAGGTGACGGCGCAGGACACCACGTACGACGGCCGTGCAGCGCGCATCGTGCTGTCGCAGGATATCACGGAACGGAAGC
>DASQZA010000282.1:0-11607 GCA_035638935.1 Gemmatimonas sp.
GAACGCTTCATCGAACAGCCGTCGCGCAAACACGGAAATCGTCGCCGCATCAGCAACCGTACCGAAGCGGAACTGCACACTCGGCTGTGCCCCGAGGCATGATGCCGTGGGCGACGACGAGTACGCGGATTCGATGGTCGATTCGGAGGACGACATGCTCGAAAGATAGCGCCAGATCGCGCGAGGTCGGGCGAGACAGGATTCAATCCTGCGTTCGCTGCCGGCGCCGATCTCACGTTCGAACCTGCCCTTGACGGCATGCCGACCCCGCCAAAGCTTGCCGTATGGGTCTCGAAACACGATGTGCCGTGCGCGTCACGGATGCTGCTGGCGAGCGCAGCGATGACGATGCGAAAGTTCTGCTGGAAGGTGACGGGCTGGTGCTACGTGGACCGGCGCGTGTCTCCGTGCCTCGAAGCTCGATCACGGGAATGACCGTGCACGACGGCGTGCTGCACGTGGACCATGCAGGCGGTACCGTCGCGCTCACACTTGGCGATGCCGCCGACAAGTGGATGGCGAAGATCGCCGAGGGGCCGAGGTCGCGCGTGACGAAGCTCGGGGTGAAGCCAGGCATGCGTGTGCTGCTGATCGCCGTGAATGATCCGACGGTCGGGCGCGAGTGTGCGGACGCTGGCGCTGTGGTACTCGACGAGCACGGCCCAGCTGACGGTGCACCGCCCGATCTGATCCTGATGGAGATCGGTACCGCTAACGATCTCGCGGGCGTTGCTGTGGTCGCCGGCCGCATCACGGCGGGCGTACTCTGGATCGTTCACCCGAACGGAGTGCCTGAAGTTTCGGACACCGCGATCTTTCCCATTGCCGAACGGGCTGGCATGGTCGTGACGAAAACCATGTCGTTCAGCGCAGGAATGTCCGCCGACCGGCTCTCACGCCGCAAGTCACCCGGACGCGTTTAGTCCGGCGCGACGTCTACCGTGATTGCGCGTACGGCGTTGTTGCCGTAGCCAAGGCGGTTCCAGGGGATCATCGCGGGTTGCTGATGTCCGGCAGCGTCCGTGGCTCGACTGCGCAGTGCGGTACGCGCGCCCGGAACCAGCGACAGGTCGCACCAGAATGGCGTCCACGCGAACGGTGACGCAGGAGTGCCAAGCTCCGCGTCTCGCCACGATTCGCCACCGTCGATCGCGATCTCGACGCGCGTGATCGCACCATGGCCCGACCATGCCCAGCCGTGCACCGTCACCTGTGCTCCGCATGTGCTGTCGGCGCGCGGTGAGGTGATGAACGATTTCACCCGCATGCGCGTGACGGGCGAGACACCATCCGGTTCGTCGTAGACGTAGCGCTCGCACTGGAAGTAGCCCGCGAACGGAACCGTCACGGCCTCGATGCTCGTGAGCCACTTCACGCTCGCCATGCCGTACCAGCCCGGCACGACGACCCGTACCGGTGCGCCATGCTCGCGCGAGAGGGGCTGTCCGTTCATCGCAAGCGCGAGCAGCACCTCGGCGTTCATTGCGTCGCGTACCGGCATCGACCGCTGGAACTGCACCGGCGCCGGTGCGTCGCTCCGTGGCCCGGCGTCGGCGCCGGAGAACAGGATTTCGACCGTGTCGTCCGACAGACCCGCACCCGCCAGCACCGTATGCAGCGGCACTCCCGTCCATCGGACGCTGCTGATGGCGCCATGACGCCACGGTTCCCCGGCCGGCAACGGATGCATGTCGAGGCGATCGTTGCCGGCGCACTCCATGGTCGCACCGACCGTGTGCTGCTGCATGCGCTGGAGCTCCGCGACCGTGATCTCCAACGGCGCCTGCACCGCGCCATGAATGCGGATCGTGTGGTCGTCCAACAGCAGCGGCATGTCGAAATTGCTGCGCACGTACACATGCGCCGATGCAGTCTCTGCTTCTACCAGCGCCGCTTCAGGTGTCTCGGCATTGAATGGCGTTCGCCGGATGATGTCCAGATCGTTCACGTGCTACCGGTCACGGGATGGGCGGGCGTATGCCGAGGGAATGGCATCCCAGGGAGTGGCACTCCCCGCCTTGGCGACGCCGAGGTCTTCGAGCCGCCGCATGAATTCCTTCTGGAAGAGTTTACTCGCTCCGGGTTCCGATGCCACGTACGATGGTAGTTCGGTGACCTTGAGCTCCATGGTGAGACCCGGGATGCTTGCCGAGACGGCAGCGGCGAGATTCGACAGATTCTGCAATGTCTCCGGCTGGTGATTGAAGACCAGCATGTTGTTCGTTCGCGCAGAGATCTTCTTGCGATTCGACGGGGGTACGATCACCACTGGCGGGTGCGTCCACCAGTTCATGATGACGTACGTGCGAATCGTGACGTTGCGAAGGCCCGCTTCGGCGAGGCGCGCGCCAAGACGCTGGTAATCGCCGTATTGCAACGGAATCAGCACATTTGCCGTGACGCCGCCATCACCGTGCAGGTGACCATCGATCATCACCGGCGGAAAGATGCCCGGAATTGCCGTAGCAGCCTTGAGCAGTTGCCGCGCGCGTGCGAGGCCAGCCGCGCTCGAGTCGAGCGCATCGCCAAGTGACCACAGGCGCCCGATGCCAAGGTCGAAGTCCGCCGTCGGGAACAGGAGTTGGCGGTCGTCTGCAAATGCACGCCGCAGGTCGTCGCGAAACTGGCCGTCGATGCTGGCCTCGAGCGTCTGGTCGAACCGTTTCGTTTGAACAACACCACCGGTACGGCGCAGCCAGAAGAGCCAGTCGACCGTTGGTGCGATGCGATCGGCAGCACGCCGGTAGAGCGCAGTCACCGTGTCGAGGGCTGCTGGTGTGCCGAGCAATGCATAGGGAGCCTGCAGTGCACCGGTGCTGACGCCGCTCACCAGATCGAATCGAGGCAGCGGCATGTCGGTCCGCGCACTCCACCCGCGCAGGAATCCGACACCGAATGCGCCGTTCTGCCCACCACCGCTCAGGAGCAGCATGTCGAGCTTGCCATCGCCGCGTGCCTTCGCCCGGCGCACGAGGCGTTCGATGACGGAATCACGCAGGGCGCGATCGATCACCCGCAAGCCGTCGGCATCCGACTGCAGCGCGGCAATCGTCGTCGTCGGCCGACGATTCACCGCGCAAGCGCCCAGTACGGGTAGCCCGGAGAGCGTCGCGAGCATCAGTGCGCGTAGCAGCGGTGCGCGCAGTGTCCGTGCATACCGTACGGATCGCATGGCCGAGTGCGTGTGTCGCGGGGAGTGGTGGACGCTGCGCATATCTCGCGTTGGCGGTGTGTGAATTGACGAGCTAGCGCGGGCCGCGTGTCTTTTGGATGCGTCGTGCTGCGGCACGCCGGGCGACGGCAACTGCACGTTCCGCCCACTGAGCCAACGTCTCGGGTTCTTCGATGAGTTCCGCGGAGACTTCGTAGTACTGCATGGATTCGCCGCCTTCGCCGAATGGGCGGAACGGTCCCATCCGGATGGCCTCGTAGTCACCGCGCGTTTCGTCGTCGACCTTGAAGTAGAGTGTGTCGTTGTCGAGCAACGCGAAGAACAGGTCGCCGCAGTAGACGCCTACACCGCCGAACATCTTGCGGGAACGGATGTCGGGCAACACGCGGCCAAGCGTCTCGAGAATGAACGTGCGGTAGCTCTCGGAGACTGGCATGGGCCGCTACTCCGGTTGCAGGGGGTGACGATCGACGGTGCCCGAATATGTGGTGCCATCGAGCACGACGTACAGGGTGCCATCGGTGACAGACAGGTCGAAACGCATGCGTCGCTCGAGTCGCCCGACGAGGTCGGCGATGATCGCACGGTCGATCGCGTACAGTTCGATGCGCTCGGCGCGATGGATGCGCTCCCCTGCGACCTGGCGCTGCAGCGACACCGGATCGCGATGGGTATACACGGCGACACGCGGGGACGCCTTGCTGGCCTTGTGCAGGCGCGCGGCATCTGGTGCGCCGATGTCGATCCAGACTTGCAGGGCACCGGTCAGGTCGCGAACGGCGATCGTCGGTTCGTCGGGATCCGACAGCCCGCGCGAGAAGGCGATGCCTTCGGCATGCTCCAGGCAGTATGCGAGGATGCGCGCCACGAAGTACTCCTCGCTCTCGGACGGATGCATCGGGACGCGGAGGGACAGCGGCTCGTACACGTTGCGATCGACGTGCGCGAGCTGGATCTCCAGCGTGTAGACCGTGGAAGTCAGCGCCATGCGCTAGGATGCCCGGAAGTGCGTTGGGTGTGATATTTGACCAGTTCGCCAACTCTGCGGCCGGGTCTGACAGCCTCTGGCGTGAACGTTGCGCTGTTGCAGGGACGGATCACAGTACTTCACCCGACTTCCTCCTCCGGACTTTTCCTCCGGATTTCACCCTCACCTCGGACAGGCCCTCACATGGATCTCCTCACCTGGCTGATCGTCGGCCTCGTCGCCGGCGTACTCGCGTCGCTCCTGGTCGGCGGCGTCGGCTTGATTGGCGACATCATCGTCGGCATCGTTGGCGCATTCGTCGGTGGCTGGATCTTCCAGCAACTCGGGGTCAGCACCCCGTTCGCAGGGCTGGCCGGGGTCATTTTCACGGCGTTCATCGGCGCCCTGGTGCTGTTGGTGATTCTGCACCTCGTGGCGGGACGGCGGAAGATCACGCGATAATGTTACGGATCGGTGTCCGATCCAGGCCATCATCCATGAACCATCAACGATCATCCGTCAGCTATCAGCCATCATCCAGCGATAATGGATGATGGCCTGCAGTTGATGGATGATCGTTGATGGTTGATAGCGGAGCAGCGATGGGCGGTGATGGTTGGAGTGACGCGACTAAACTCGCGTCAACCACCCGAACGTATCGTCCGCCCTGCCGTTGCAGATATCCAGGAACTCCGCCTGCAACTGCTTCGTCACCGGTCCGCGACGGCCATCCCCCACCGTGATCTTGTCCACGCTTCGCACCGGCGTGAGCTCCGACGCCGTGCCGGTCAGGAACACTTCGTCCGCCATGTACAGCATCTCGCGCGGAATATTCTGCTCGCGCACCGGAATCCCGGCACGCTCCGCAAGCGAGACGATGCTCGAACGCGTGATGCCGCCCAGGAGCGTACCATCGAGTGGTGCAGTGATGATCGTCCCGTTCATCACGAGAAACACGTTCTGGCCCGAGCCTTCGCTCACCGTGCCGGACGGCGTGAGGGCGATGGCCTCGTCGAAGCCGTTGGCGAGAGCCTCCATCTTGACCAACTGCCCGCTCAGATAATTGCCGGCGATCTTGGCGAGCGCCGGAATCGTGTTCGGCGCTATGCGACTCCAGGTCGACACGCACGCATCCACACCGTTCTCGAGCGCGCCTTCACCGAGGTATGTGCCCCACGGCCAGCATGGCAGGTACACCTCGACCGGGCTCTCGAATGGCACCATGCCGGCGGCACCGTAACCCCGCACGACCATCGGGCGCAGATAACAGGCGGCAACACCATTCTTCGCGATGAGCTCGCGCGATGCCGCCACCAGATCGTCGACCGTGTACGTCATGTTGATGCGATACACCTTGCAGGTGTTCATCAGCCGCTGCAGATGCTCGCGCAAGCGGAAGATCGCGGGGCCCTTCGGTGTGCTGTAGCACCGGATGCCTTCGAACACCGCCGAACCGAACTGCATCGAATGCGACAGCACATGAACCTGCGCGTCGGCCCACGGGATGAATGCGCCATCGCGCCAGATCCACTGCGTTTCGTTGATGCGACTCATGGGAAGGGAAGCGAGAGTTGCAGGGGGCGCGCAGTCGATTGCACGCTGTGAATAGGAACTCCGGTGAAGCCTGGTGCGGTCTATAGCAGCGTGCGCGATGCACCACCGTCGACGGTGACGGCCTGACCGGTCATGAAGCCCGCCCGGTCGGATGCGAGAAATGCGATGACCGCCGCGAGTTCGTCAGGCCGCCCCAATCGCGCGGCCGGCGCCTCGGCGCGGAACTTGTCGAATACGGATTCACGAGCGACACCCGTGCGTGCGACCGTCGCATCGGCAAGATCGTCGAGTCGCTCCGTTGCGGTATACCCTGGCAGCACCGTGTTCACGGTGACGTTGTCGACGGCCACTTCATCGGCGAGCGTGCGGAAATAACCGGTGACGGCAGCGCGCATGCTGTTGCTCAGCACGAGCGATGCGACCGGGCGCTTCACCGCAATCGACGTGATGCCGATGATGCGGCCCCACTTCCGCTCGCGCATGCCGGGAACGAACGCGCGCGTCAGCTCGACGACGCTGCGGAGCAGCAGCTCGCTCGCGCGTTCCCACGCACTCCAGTCGTGCCCCGTCGCGTTGCCGGTCGGCGGCCCGCCGGTGTTCGTGACGAGGATATCGACACCGCCGTGCGCGGCGTTCGTGCGTTGCACGACGAGTGCAATGCCCTCCTCGGTGCTGAGGTCGGCCACGATCGACAACACGGGTGCACCGAGCGCCACGAGCTTCGCCTCCGCGCGCGCGAGCGAATCCCCGTCGCGCGAGCAGATCACCAGCGTCGCACCCTCACGCGCGAAATCCTCGGCAGCTGCATAGCCGATGCCCCGGCTCGCGCCGCACACCAGCGCGACCTTGCCACGAATGCCCAGGTCCACGCTATCGCTGCTCGCGCAGGTACGCGTCGCTGCCGTCGAGCCAATCCTGGCGCGGCGGGTCGAACACGTCGACGTCGAGCGTGTCCTCCAGCGCCTCGGCGCGATGGCGCACGTGGCTTGGAATCACCAGCACCTCACCCGCGTGAACGTCTGTATACTCGTCGCCCGGTGCGTCCGCGTGCTCGCCGATCCAGAAACGCAGGCTGCCCGACAGGATGTACGTGAACTGCTCGTTGTGATGATCGTGCGCCGGCACGATGGCACCCTGCTTCAGGTACACGTGCGCGAGCATCATGCGCTGGCTGGTGATCAGGCGGCGTCCGATGAGCGGATTGAGCTCCTCGAGTTGCACGTCTTCCCACGCGAGTTTCCGGACGTCGTCCATGAGCGTTGTGTCTGTCGGGTGATTCGAGGCATGCGGCGGGCGTATCGCAGGGCGTGTCGCAGTCTGCAGCGGCGCGTCGTCGAAAGGTACCGCCGCGGGCGGACGACTGCGCCGGAGTGCCCAGAGTTGCCAGAGGCAGAATACGATGACTACCGCGAAGGGCAGGACCGCATCGAGAAATACGAACCTGAATGGCTCCTCAGGGCCCTGCACGGCTGTGCTAGCTCGGCGCGTTCGCGCCCGTCACGTAGACGGTCTTCTCGACGAAACGCGGCGTGGCGATTTCGTCGAGGAGGAATGCCGCGACGGTGTCCCGGGAGATCGAACTGCGCAGCCCGACCTCGAGATCGACCTCCGCCCGGTACGTTTCGCCGGCGCCGTTGTCGGTGAGACGCGGTGGCTTGACCAGGGTCCAGTCGAGCCGGCTGTTGCGCACGACGCGCTCCTGGTCTGCACGGTCGTCCACCCGCTCTTCGCCCGTGAAGCGGCGAAACGCCATCGTCGTCGCGCGCATCGTCATCGAGACGTTGTCAGCGAGCGGACCGATCGCGGCACCTGTCATCACGAGGAGCCGTCGCTGCTCCTGCGTGCGCATGCAGTCGATGATGGCGCGTGTCGCCTTCGCGCAGAAAATGTCCGAAGTACCGCTGCGCGGGCCGAAGAGCACGACGGCAGCCGAGGTGCCGCGGAGCACTTCGCGGACCGCGGTTGGATCGGACAGCGCTCCGACGACGACCGTGGCGAGGGGCGGGGCCGTGTCGGTCGACGCGGTGCGGTAATGCAAGCGCAGCGGAATGCCGGCCTTCGTGGCCGCGACGATGAATCGCTTGCCCGTCGCCCCGGACGCGCCGAATACCGCAATGCTCATGGTTCAATGCTCATGGTTCGATTGCTGCTCCCGAGGTTACCCGTCCGTCGGGTTACGGCAAGACCCGCCGGGCGAGCGAGTCGCGACACGGGAGGCAATCGGAAGGGGCGCGTAAGAAGGCGCGGTGAGTTCGGCACGCTGCAATCTGCACCGACGGCCGAGCGAGCGGGAGCACAAGGCGGCGCGGGCGCGTTACACTCCCGCAGGCTTCACATCCGACTCCTCTCAGACCCGGCATGACCATTCCGCTCGTTCCCTCCGACATTGCGATTGCTCAGGGCGCGCGCATGCGACCCATCACCGATGTGGCAGCAGACCTCGGCCTCGGGGCGGAGGACATCGATCAGTACGGGCGGTTCAAGGCGAAGCTGCCACTGGAGCTGGCATCCCGACCGCCGCGTGGGCGACTGGTGCTCGTCAGCGCCATCAACCCGACGCCGGCAGGCGAAGGCAAGAGCACCGTGAGCGTTGGGCTTACGCAGGCGCTGCGCCGCTTGGGCACCGATGCGATCCTCTGCATGCGCGAGCCGAGCCTTGGGCCGGTGTTCGGAGTGAAGGGTGGGGCGGCAGGAGGCGGATTTTCCCAGGTGCTGCCGATGGAAGACATCAACCTGCACTTCACGGGCGACTTCCACGCGATCGCGAGCGCGCACTCGCTGCTGTCGGCGATGGTCGACAACAGCCTGCATCACGGAAACCCGCTCGATCTCGATCTGAAGCGGGTGACCTGGCCGCGCACGATCGACATGAACGATCGTGCGCTTCGGCATGCAACGATCGGCCTGGGCGCTGGCAACGGCACCGTGCGCGAGGAGCGGTGGGTGATCATTCCCGCGAGCGAAGTGATGGCCATCGTCGCGCTCGCATCCGGCCTGGCTGATCTCGAGGAGCGCCTGGGCAACATCATCGTCGGTGCAACAAGGCACGGGCGGCAGCCTGTACGTGCACGCGACATCGGTGCAACCGGCGCGATGACGATGCTGCTCAAGGATGCGATCCGCCCCAACCTCGTGCAGACACTCGAGGGCGGCCCTGCGCTCGTGCACGCCGGCCCGTTCGGTAACATCGCGCACGGCTGCAACAGCCTCGTCGCGACGCGCACGGCTCTCGGCCTGGGCGATGTAGTCGTGACCGAGGCGGGTTTTGGCTCCGATCTTGGCGCGGAAAAGTTCTTCAACATCAAATGTCGCGCAGGCGGGCTGGAGCCCGAAGCCGCGGTGCTCGTCGCGACGGTTCGCTCACTGAGGATGCAGGGTGGTGCACACAAATCGATGCTGGATATCGAGGACACCGGTGCACTGGAGCGCGGCTTGTCGCATCTCGATCATCATGTCGGCAACTTGCGTCAGTTCGGTGTGCCGGTCGTGGTGGCGATCAATCGCCGGCTCACCGACAGCAGCACGGAGCTCGACATGGTCGCGGACTATGTCGAAGGCCTTGGCGTGCCTGTGGCGTTATGCGATGTGTGGGCGCAAGGCGGCGCCGGCGGCGAGGAACTCGCGCGCGAAGTGCTGGCGCTGCTCGACGAACGGAATGCGACCTTTCGCCCGTTGTACGATGCAGGGCGTCCGATCGCCGAGAAGATCGACACCATCGCGCGACGCGTGTACGGTGCCGATGGTGTCGATTTCTCCCCGGCCGCATCGCGCGCGATCGATTACCTCGAGGGTATCGGCTTGGGCACGACGCCGGTGTGCATTGCCAAGACGCAGTACTCGCTGACCGACGACGCCACACGTCTGGGTCGTCCAACGGGCTTTCGCATCACGATCAACGAGGTGTATGGCTCGGCCGGCGCCGGCTTCGTCGTCGCGAAGGCTGGCGACATCATGACCATGCCTGGTCTCTCGAAATCGCCGGCAGCACTCGGAATGCGCCTGCTGCCTGATAGCACGATAGAGGGACTTTCGTAGTTCAGACGCCAGGCGCCAGGCGACAGGCGCCAGAAGTCTTGCGACAGGCGTCTGGCGTCTGAGGCCTGGCGCCTGAGCCTTACGGCGTGATCTTCGCCGGTGGCACGATCCGGATCCCGTCTGCAAACGTCGCCGCCAGCAGATACAGCAGTTTCGTCGATGGCAGCGCGCTCGATGTGATGGCGAACTCCGTGAGCTGATGTGCGCCGGTCGCCTTCGACCCGCCGATGGCGATGCTCGGAATCTTTCGTACGACGCCAGGGTTCGCGTCGGTCGCGCCCGTGGCCACGGCTTCTGCGGCACCGGGCATGCCACGGCTCATTCCAAGAGTGCGGTTGATATCGATAGCCGTCTGCACCAGCGGGTGTGCGCGCGCGCCGGCGAGCTGCTTTTCGGTGCCACCGGCCGTGATCTTCTGCTCCACTTCGACCCGTAGTCCGACCTTCTGCGTGTCGGCCACCTGTTGGACGATGCGCGTGATCGTGCGATCGAGCGAATCGAGCAGCGCGGGATCGGAGCTCCGCAGGTCGACCGTGAAGTACAGCTCCTGCGGCACGGCGTTGTAGATGTTGCCGCCGTGCACCTGGCCGATGTTCATCACGGCCCCATCGGGGAGCGGACCAAACCGCAGCTGGTACAGTCGCGAGATCGCATCAGCGACCGCGCGCACTGGTGTGGGTGCTCCGCGTGACGAGAGCGTGTGTGCACCGGGATGTGTGAACACGTACTTCGTCCAGTAGATGCCGAGCGCGCCGTATGCGATGCTGCCGTACTCACCGTCCGGGACGATCAGCAGATCGGGCTTCGGATTGTGATTGAGCCAGTACTCCATCCCCTTGAGGCCAAGCTCTTCCTGCACCGTCGCGATGAATACGATGTCACCCTTGCTGGTGAACTTCGTCGCGTTCATGGTGCGGAGCGTCGCCAGCATGTTCGCGACCGATGCGGTGTTGTCACCGATTCCGGGTGCGAACAGCGTGTCGCCGGACCGGCGCACCTTCGTGCTGACTTCCGGCGGGAACACGATATCGGTGTGTGCCGCGATCACGACACGCGGCCCGCCGCCCGTTCCCTTGCGAACGCCGGTCACGTTGCCGATGGAGTCGACGGATACTTGCAGTCCTTCCTCTTCGAACACGCGCTTCACGTACGCGCCGCGGACCTGCTCCTGGCGTGACTTGCCGGGCATTTCGGCGATGCGGATCCATTCCTCGACCTGCTTCGGGAACTGCGTCTCCAATTGCGACATCGCGGATTTCACATCCGCGCGACGCAGCAGGGCCGGGTCCCAACTTGTCGGGAAGGTTTGTGCGGAGAGCGGAGTAGCGAGCGCGCCCGCAGCTGCGCTTGTGAGCGCAATGGTCAGTGCAGTAGCGCGCGTGAGCAGCGCGACAGATCGGATGCGCATCTTGGAAGGTGTGCGGTGAGTTCAGTGCGACGGTTGAACTTGCAATTTACGACGAGTGGCTGCTGCGGCAGCGTGTTCGTGATGCGTGCCATGCCAGCAACTGCTGTTCTGTGATTGCTGTCAGACATCGTGACACTGCCATCGCTGTTGCGCGTGCGACGTGGTATCCAGGCCACGTTAACCAAAGTTTATTGTTGCGTCCGTGCAACGGAACCTGTAGGCTTGCATTCGTAGGTTGTTGAAAGACAATGAGATACGACCTCTGCAGTAACTGGACTGGGGTCTGCAAGAGTGCCTTCTGCATGAACTCGCTTCAGTTCTGATTCCGCGTCCTCGCTCATCGGACGACAGCTCATTTCGCATTCCAGATCATAGCGCGTGCTCCCGACGACCTCGTCGGCGGGCACTTGGCTGTGCCATACCCTCCCGGACCACCAACATGCACTCCCCAAGTCGTTTCCCGCGCGCGCT
>DASQZA010000283.1:0-22296 GCA_035638935.1 Gemmatimonas sp.
GCCGGGCTGCGGCCACAGCGTGAACTCGCGATCGCTCGACATGATCATCACGCCGATCTGCTTGCCGGCCGGTACGAACTCGTCACCGGGCTCGAGATCGAACGTCAGGTCGTAGAACTTTCCGGGGGCGAGCGGCTCACCCTTCATCATCGACGCGAAATTGCCGCCTTGCGTGAGCGCCTTGTGATTCTGGATGTCGGCCCAGCCGTGCGAGAAGCTGCCGACATGATGCCCCGCACCCGCGCGCGTCGAGTCATACGGGAGCGTCACGAGCCACACGGTGAGATTCGCCGCGGGCCGGCTCGATGCCACACGCAACGTGACACGCGCGGTGCCCGACAGGTGCACCGTGCTGGTGAGCGCCGGGGTCGCATACAGCAACCGGGCAGTGCCCTGTGCCGCACTCGCATTCGCGCTGCCACTGAGCGCGACGTCGTCGATCAGCGACTCGGTGCCGTTCTTCGCAGGGCTCAACGACAAGGTTGCGATGTTGCGGCCGCCCGGCCTTGGATGCAGCGGTACCATCTCCGAGCCCGGCACCGGGAACGATGCAAACGGCACCGGTGGGCCAACCACGCGTGCACGGCCACTGCCGGAATCCGGCACGATCCACACCGGCGGATCTTTCTCGACGCCATTGTCGACGCCATACAGGTAGTGGCTGAACCAGCGATTGAGCATCTCCGGTGGCGGGTTCCCGCCATGTCCGCCCTGATGCAGGTACATCGACACCGGCAGCCCGCGTGCCTTCATCTCGTCGTAGATGCGCACGCTGTGCAGCGGCGTGACGTTGTAGTCGTTCAGTCCGTGCGCGAGCAGCACCGCGGCCTTGATGTTCTTCGACAGCGGCAGCAGGTCACGCGCGAGCCAGAACTCGTTGAAGTCGCCGGTCACGCGATCCTGCCCCTTCGCGAACACGTCACCCTTCCAGATCGCGTCACAGTTCGCGCGTCCTGCGGTGTCACCACTCGCGACGAAGTCGTAGAGCACGTCGACATCTTCGCCGAGGTAGCCGCCGGGTGAGCGCACGAGGCCATTCGCGCGGTAGTAGTGGTAGTAAGACGTGTTGGGAGAGACCGGCACGACCACCTTGAGCCCTTCGACACCGGTCGTTGCCGCGGCGAGTGGCAGCGTACCCTCGTACGAGGTGCCGATCATGCCGACGTTGCCTGTCGACCACGATGTCGCCTCTACTTCCTCCGTACCCGTCGGCGACGTGTATCCCTTCGCGCGACCATTGAGCCAATCGATGACGAACTTCATCGCGGCGCGCTCAGGGTAGTCACCAACGGTCGGACATCCCTGCGAGAGGCCAGTACCACTCGCCGACGAGTGCACCACGGCAAACCCGCGCGGCACCCACTCGTTCACGAGCGCGTTGGAAATGCGCCGGCGCCCCGCTTGGTACGCGGGCGCATTCATCTTGGCCCTTGGCTGTGGTTGCGCACCGAGCTCCTGCTGCACGTTCCAGTTCACCTGGCCGCGCGCGGTCCCGGCGAAGTACGGGCTCGATCCGTACAACACCGACACCTTGAGGCCTTCGCTCTCCGTCTGGCCGGGTCTCGTCACGTCGACGTGCACGCGATCGGGCTTGCCGTTGCGGTCGGAGTCGAAGTCGGTCTCGACCCAGAGATCCTGGCGTATCCACGTCGTGGTATCACGAAAGGCCGGGACGACCTGCGCCATGCCATTCACGAACAGCGGCGCCGCTCTCGAGGACGGAGCAGGAGCCGGCGCACGTGCAGGCGTTTGTGCATGCGCCGTTGCGCTTCCCGTTCCCGTCGAGGCAGCGGCGATGGCGAGTGAGGCGGCCAGGTACAAGCGGAGCACGGGCATGGTCGCGACCGGTGAGGGATCGTACGTTGAGGGATCGTGCGCTAAAAATTGAACTGCACCTGCAAGAGCAGCAGTTCGCCGTCCTGGCGATTGGTCTGAAGCTGGAAATCCGTGAACAGGCGATTCCCCATGTAGTACGCGGCGACCAGCTCAAAAGCTGGCATTGGCAGCCACTCGTTGTATTACGCTCGCGAAGGTCACTTTGACCGATTACTATTGCTGTCCTCTATTTTTCCCGCCTGAACTGGTCGAGCGCATTGCACACGCACCAATGACGATGAGGCGCCGCGCGCTCTATTTGGCCGCAGCTTTCACGCTGCAATTGCCCTTCGCCACCATGGCGCAGGGGACGGGGGCCCGCACGCCCATCGGCCACGTGCGGTGTGCTCCGGCAGCGGCAGCGGCAGCGGCGACGTCCGCGGCCTCAGCTCCAATCAGCCCGGCGCTTTCCTGGCGCGGCGACGCAGCGCTGCGCTGGACCGAATGGCCCGTTGCATTGGGCGCACGCGCGGTGCAGGTGCGCGTGATCGTGGTGGACCTCGACCCTGCGCGCGTCGGGCTCGATCTCGAGATTGCGCGCGACGGCGATGCCATGCGCCCATGGTCGCTCGACGACGCGCCCCTGAATGCCGCCGTCGCATTCAACGCCGGGCAGTTCACCGACGACGGGCCATGGGGTTGGGTGGTGCATCGCGGAAGGGCATGGCAGGCGCCGCGTACCGGCCCGCTCGCGGGCACCGTCGTCGTGGATTCCGTCGGCGCGGTCACGATCACGGCGACGACCGCAACACAAAACTCCAACCCACGACGGGTCGCCGTTCGAGAGGCTCTGCAATCGTTTCCCATGCTGTTGCTGCAGGGGCGGCCAGCGCCGTTGCTCTGCAACCCGAACGCGAAGCTCGATCGTACCCACCGCGATATCCGGTTCGCAATTGGAGTGCGCGCGGACGGACACGTACTGCTCGCGCTCACACGGTACGAGGGAGTCGGTCAGTTATCCGCTCGGCTTCCGGTCGGGCCAACCACGCACGAGACGGCCGAACTCATGCGGCGGTTGGGCGCGCGCGAGGCACTGATGCTCGACGGCGGACTCTCGGCGCAGCTCCTGGTGCGCGATGGGAGCGCAACGCACCGCTGGGAGGGCATGCGCCGAGTACCACTGGCTATTGTCGGAAAGCGATTGCCGTAACGGTGTGCGTGCAGGCTACTGCGTCACAGCAGTTCGAATCGTACGCCGCCGCCGGGCTTGTCGAGCAACAGCACGGTACGCTTCCCACCACTCGCGAGCGGTATGGTGATCTTCACCGGCGCGTTGCCCCACCCTGTCGCATCGGCGGGTGTCTGCCACACGCGCACCTCCCACGTGCCGACGGTGCTCTGGTAGAACGGCGCCGTGAGGCTCGTGGGTTGCGCCTGGTACTCGAACGGAAACTGCCACGAAACCGGCTGTGCGAAGTCGGGTTGCGTGCGGTACACCTGCAGCGTGCCCGCATTCGGTGCGAAGTGCAGCACGCGAACCTTCGTCGCACCAGCGGGCACCACGCTGTTGGTATCATCCAGGGCCGCGGTCGCAATGCTGCCATTTGCGGCCCGCACGACAGCGATGGTGCTCAGCGACGTCGTCGTGGCAATGGATTGGAACATCGCGGTGGCACTGTTTCCGGCCGGACGCAGTGCCAGCGTGTGTGTACCGACGGGAGTAGCGACGGTGTCGATCGTGCCGGCCGAGAGTGCGGCGATGGCGATACTGCCGTCGATCAGCACGTCGACCGGGCCCGAGAAGGCGTTCACGATGCGAAGTGATGGCGTCCCGGTCGTGCAGCACTGTGCCGGGGTCGGATCGTCAGCACAGGCGACGAGGACGGTGGAAAGGCACAGCGCCGCCAGCAATGCAGAGTATTGCACGCGCATGTTCATCTTCCAGCCCTCGTTCGAAACGGGTCTCGAGTCAGCTCGCGTCAGTTCGCCGCGAAGCAGTAGAACAGGCCGGCACCACCAGTCGCCACGAGATTGGCCTGACCGCAACCGCGCGACGCGTGCGCCGAATTCCACGAGGAGTTGCCACCGCCGGTGCGATCGTGATGACCGACCATCGCGCTGCCGGTTGCGACATTGCTCGTCCAGTTGGAACACGTCGTATCGAACGAGCCGGGCATCGCACGGCCGAACGAGTCGGTGCCCGTGAGGATGTCGTGCACGTTGGGCGTGTCACCGTTGCCAGTGACCTGCTGCCCCTTCTCGGTGAGCGCGTTGATCTTGTTGATCTGATTGCGGTCGCGCAGGATATCGCCGTGCAGGTCTGCCACATTCGCGGCAATCTGCGCGCCGCGCGCGTTGTGCCACGGTCCGGCTCCGATGCGGTCCCGCGCATGCACGGGACGACCGTCGGCACCAGTCGAGCTCAGGTATGCCCGCCACGTGCGTCCGGCCGCTACCTGCACACCGGTGGCATCCGCGAGCGTCTTGCAGTGCGCATCCGCGCCGGCGATGCCACCAAGGTTCGCTCCGTCGCCTTTGCCAACGCTCGTGAGGAAGAACGTCATCGGAGCCGGCTGCGCAGGCGCAGCTGGTGGATTTTGCGCTTGCAAAGCGGAAGGCACGACCACAATGGCGGTGAGTGCAGCAAGGCGGTGAAGCGCGATCATGGCAGGCTCCTGGCAACGGTAGGGGTGCGGGAGATAGTACTGCTGGCGCGACTGCAACGGCAACCGCGGCTCACGCGGAGGGCGCGGAGAACCGCGGAGGAACGCGGAGGCTCGTCATTCGGCGGGGCTCTTGTAGTTCACTCTTTCTCAATGGTGGGGTTCGTCGCATGCCACGGAGCCACCATTTACAAAAAGTCGCTACACGGATTTGACGGGATCGAGCCTCCGCGTCTCTCCGCGGTCCTCCGCGGCCTCCGCGTGAACCGCGGTTGCTGTTCGGCGGTTCTCCGCGAACCTCCGCCCCTCCGCGAACTCCGCGTGAGCCGCGGTTCGCTGTTGGACGGTTTGCACGGCGCTCGCAGGCGCGGCGAAGTCCCCGCGTGCATATTGGCCGACCTCACCTCACCCCGATCCGCGCCCATGAAGCCGTACCGCCTCCTGCTGCTTGCAGCACTCATCACCGCCTGCGAGAAGCCGGCCGAGAACGTCGGCACCGCAGCCACGTCCGATGCCGTTCCCGCTGAAGCCTTCGCGGCCATCGATACCGCGACCCTCATGCAGCACATCCGCGTGCTCGCCGACGATTCGCTGCTCGGCCGTCAGCCCGGTTCTGCCGGTGAAGAGAAAACCGTCGCGTATCTGGAAGGGCAGTTCAAGGCGCTCGGCCTCCTGCCCGGCAACACCGACGGGACGTACATCCAGCAGGTGCCACTCGTCGGCATCACCGTCACCAATGCGCCGACGATGACCTTTGCAAAAGGTGCGACCAACCATTCGCTCAAGTGGCGCGACGACTTCGTCGCGTGGACCAAGCATGTGCAGCCCACCGCGTCGCTCGACAAGTCCGAGCTGGTGTTCGTGGGCTATGGTACAGAGGCGCCGGAGTTCAACTGGGATGACTACAAGGGCGCCGATCTCACCGGCAAGACGCTCGTCATGCTCGTGAACGATCCGCCACTAGCCGACACCGCGCAGTTCGGTGGCGCGCGCATGACGTACTATGGTCGCTGGACCTACAAGTACGAACAGGGAATGAAGCACAAGGCTGCCGGTGTGCTGCTCGTGCACGAGACCGGACCAGCCGGCTACCCGTTCTCCGTCGTGCAAGGCAAGACTGCTGAACAGTTCGACCTCGTTGCACCCGACAAGAACATGGGACGTGCCAGCGTCGAAGGTTGGATGACCGTCGAGCAGGCCAAGGCCCTGTTCACGATGGCCGGGCAGAACTTCGACTCGCTGCGCGCCCGGGCAGCGACACCGGCGTTCGCCCCGGTGCCACTTGGCGTCACCGCGAGCATCACGCTGCAGAATGCGCTTCGCACGATCGATTCCCGAAACGTCATCGCGAAACTCGAGGGCAGCGATGCGGCGGGCAAGGACGACTACATCATCTACACCGCGCACTGGGATCACTTCGGCGTCGGCACCAAGGTGAACGGCGACTCCATCTACAACGGCGCTGCGGACAATGCGACCGGCACCGCCGGCCTGCTCGCGATGGCCAAGGCGTTCAAGGCGATGGGTACACCGCCGAAGCGCTCGATCCTGTTTCTTGCGGTCACCGCGGAAGAACAAGGATTGCTCGGCTCGCAGTACTACGCCGTCACGCCGGTCTATCCGCTCGCGCGCACGGTTGCGAACCTCAACATGGATGTGCTGAACCAGTGGGGGCCGACGAGCGATCTCGTCGTGATCGGCCTCGGCAACTCGGAACTCGACGACTACGCGCAAGCCGCAGCGAAGGAACAGGGGCGCACGCTGCGTCCGGACGCCGAGCCCGAGAAGGGTTTCTACTATCGCTCGGATCACTTCAACTTCGCGAAGCTTGGCGTCCCGGCGTTCTATCCGGAGCCTGGCATGGATTTCGTCGGCAAGCCGGCCGGGTACGGCCGGACGAAACGTGACGAGTACACCGCCACGGATTATCACCAGCCGCAAGACAACATCAAGCCGGATTGGGATCTGTCCGGCGCCGTGCAGGATCTGAATCTCCTGCTCACCATGGGCTATCGCATCGCCAACGCCGCGAAGATCCCGGAGTGGCGCGCCGGCAACGAATTTCGTGCGACGCGAGAGAAGTCGTTGGAGCAGTCGCCCAGGCAATCCCCCAAGCCGTAGTACGCGTGTTCTCGCGTTTCACTCGCGCCATCGTGCGCCCACCGGCCGCCAACTTTGTTGATGGGCTGACCACGGTAAGTCTGGGCAAGCCTGACGTGGCGTTGGCTCTTGAGCAGCACGCGGCCTATTGCGCGGCACTCGAGCGCAACGGCTGCGCCGTTACTGCGTTACCAGCCGACAGCGCTCACCCCGATTCGACATTCGTCGAAGATACCGCGTTGATCCTTCCAGGGCGTGGTGCGCTGGTCTCACGCCCCGGGGCGAGCAGCCGGGCGGGCGAAACGATCGCCATTCGCGCTGCACTCGCTTCACTCTTCCCTGCGCTGGGGGAGATCGTTGCACCGGGAACGCTCGACGCGGGCGATGTGTGCGAAGCGGGCGATGTCGTGTTCATTGGCGTTTCACATCGCACGAATGCCGATGGCGCGCGGCAACTTGGCGAGTGGCTTGCCGGGTTCGGCTTCGAGGCACGTGTCGTCGACATTCGCGACAAGCCCGGCATCCTGCATCTCAAGAGCGGAGTCGTGGCGCTCGATGCGGGCCGTCTGCTCGCGATCGAGGTGCTCGCCGATCATCCGGCGTTTCACGACATGGAGGTTCTGCGTGCACCGGAAGGCGAAGACTACGCCGCCAATTGCGTGCGTGTGAACGACGTAGTCTTCGTGGCCGACGGATTTCCCCGCACGGCGGCGCTGCTGCGCGGCGAGGGATACTCGCTCGAACCGCTCGCCATGAGCGAGTTCGAGCGGATGGATGGTGGGTTGAGCTGCCTGTCGCTCCGATTCTGAATCGGACCGAGGTGAATTATCGAATGGTCGGCAAGGCCCCGATGGCGCGCTGTCCGAGCAACCGGCTGGCGGCTGCCGTCGGATGCAACACATCCCAGAAGAAGTAGCTGTCCGGCGTGGCGCACGCGGTCGGCGGGGTCACGCCAGTGTTCAGGCATGGCGCCGTGCTGTTCGTGAAGCCGAACGTCGTTGGGGACGCGAACACTTCGTTGGTGAATGCGCCCACGTCGACGAGATACAGGTTGAGACCGGGCGACGCCGTCCGGATGCCCGGGAGCGTCGCGGCAAGCCCGGTATTGAATTGCGTGGATAGCAGCGTCGCGACGCCGGCCGTCTGCGCCCCCAGCGAGCGTGCCAGTGGTGTGCGGCCGACGTCGGTGCTGTTGAGCAGGAGGATGTTACGCGCGCCGGCGGCGTAGAGACGGTTGATGATCGTGCCGATGTTGGTGACGGCGGCAGTGATGATCTGGCCCGGCGCCTGCGGGTTCGTCGCGCCCAGCGTGAGCGCGGCAGTGATGTCGTTACCCACCGCGGTGCCGCCCACTATGAACAGCGCCCGCTCGCGCGCACCGGGGTTCGCATTGGTGGCGGCGAGGTACCTGTCCACCTGTTCGATCATGTTGAGCTGCGGCGTCGTGGGAGCCCCGACGATCGGGCCCGTGCGCGCGCCCGAGTGTGCGTAGTTCGTGCCCCCGGTGCGCGACGGGGTGATCGGTGCGCCATACGCACTGGCGACGACGTCGACGTAGAGCGGACCATTTGATTCGCGTCCGGTGGCGTAGGGAGCAGGCCGGCAATCGGCAGCAACCAGGTTGCAGCGGTTGCCGGTGTCTTCGAGGCTCGCACCGAACACATACGTCGTACTGAACAGCGCTGGCGTTTCGGGACCGGTGCTGTCATTGCACGCCGTGAAGACGATGGCGCCAGCGACGGCGACCATGGAGCGAAGCATCGAGCGACGGGAGAGGGCGATCATTGGACGGTCTTTGCAAGGTGAGAGAACAACAGGAGGGGAAGCATCACTGCAGGTGCCGCCATTTGAGCTGGAGCACCTGCGGTCGCACTACGCTGACGGGTTCAGCATAGTACTGCACGGAGGCGCGCTCCATACGTCACGCGACGTATCCGTGGCCTACATGACGTACCGGCAATGGGCGGACATTCAATTTCAATGGTGACCGAATACGCTGTCGAGCCGCTTTGCAGCAGCTGAAGAAATGGCTCGGGTGACGTCGCTGCGAAGCTGAGCCCAGGTACGGCTCAACCACTCTACATCGTCCGGCTGGAGCGTCGGCGCAGTTTCGCGCTTGGCCCACCACGCCGAAATGCCGGTTCGGTGTCGGGCGATGATCTCCTCAACGACAACCCTCTCCTTCTCATCGAGCGCTCCTGCACTGGTGAACAGCCGCTCGTGGTAGGCGACGCTGTCAGCGATCATCGACAGTGCGCGCGCCGCCGTCGACGGAACCGTTCGCGAACCCGTAATGCCCAGACGGGCCAGCGGCAGTGTCCAGTTATCGGTCGCGAACATTCCGCCGGGATTCTCTGTCCACAACCAGGCGTGCATGACCACGAGCCGCAGATCATCGCTCCCCGACTGCCGGTCGTGCCCGAACAGCAGGCTCTCCTCGTCGATGGTCCCGACGTGGTCATGCCATTGCGCGTCGGTGGGAATCGCTGGCGGCTTCTCACCAGGCCGCAGTGCCAATGCGTAAACTGCACCCGTGAGCGTATGTTTGCCGTCGATTGTCGCATATGTGAGAATCGCCGGACGCGCGGGGTTGAACTCCGCGCGCATGATGAGCTCGGCGTTCACCCAATGTTCGCCCATGGCCGGAAAGTCGGGCCCCACCTTGAGGTAGCTCTCGGTCACCGCGACACTGATGTCCTTGAATCGCTCCGTGGCACGGCGCGCCTCGGCGACGAACCGCTCCGCCGTCATCGCACTCGCGTCGGCGCGTTGACTGTGCATGACAGCAGGTGAGCTCAGGGCGTAGAGAAGCGCTGCCGTGCCGAGCATCGGGGTGCGCTTCATCGAGGTGCGCCTCATCAAATTGCGATTCATCGATCGATGACCACAATGGCGGCTTGGCTGCGGCTCGTCAGCAGCTTTGCCTGCACGCCCTCCGGCATGCCGTAGGGGTAGCGACTGAGCAGACGAAGCTGCTCGCGTTGGGGGAAGGTCAGCGGAAATCCCTTGTACATCCGGACGCGCGTATCGGAGAAGGTCGCGCTGTCGATCAGGCGCACTGGGACCAACATGAGTTGGGCGCCGAGTACGACGAGCGCGCTGTCTCGCAGCTCGAGCAGTTCGCCGGTCACCGTCTGCGAAGGGGTGGTCGCGGTGGCCGAGATTCCCGTGGTCTGTGTCGCCGGTCGAAACTTTCCTGGCTGCGGCCCGAGGCGACATCCAGCCAGCACCAGCAAGACTCCGGCACCGCACGTGCGGAGTACTACCGACATTCTCGGGACTCCGCGCTTCCGGATCGTGCTCATTATCGCGCTCATTTCAATCCCACCGGTATGCGGTGCGTGAAGAACGCCCGGTCGATGGAGTCGCGCTGTGTTCTCCAGCGCTGCAGCGTGCGGTCGAGCGCGGCGGCCGTCGGCTTGAACACGACGGAGTCCGTGGCGCGTTTGACCCAACCGCCGCGAATCCACTCGGAGTAGTAGCCCTGGCTGGCGAGCAGGTATGAACGCGCCATGCCGGGCGAGCCTTTGCCGGTATTGAACGTGACGTGGAAGCGCTGTCCTGGCGACGTGACCAGGTACCGCTCGTCGGCAGAACGCATGTTGCGATGAGCGAGCGCGGCGATGCTGTCGTTGTCGGCGCGCACCGTCGCGATCGGTAGTAGTCGTGGGCGCGGACGCGAGAATTCATCCGCGACCCCCGTCCAGTCGATGCGCCACTCATCGACCGCAAAGGTGAAACGGACGCGCAGGCTGTCGCGCTCGAGCACCGGCACGACGGTCGCGGCCTCACGCCATGCCACGGGGCCGTACGTCGGATGGCGCTCGATCTCGCGCCAGCGGCGGCCGTCCCACACGGATACGCGCAGGCCGAAGTGCTCACGATACCACCGGCCGAACTGCAGCACCGGCCCGATACTGCGCATGTCCCGGGACAACCAGTCGAGCGAGCGGGCACCGGAGCTGGCGAGCATCATGTCGTACAGCAACACGGTGTTGAGCAGGCTGTTGCGGAGATGCACCGCGACAACGGCACTATCGGTGGCAGGACGCGCGAAGGTGATATCCAGATAGTCGAACGGATCTTTCGCAGTCGCGCGCGCCAATGTGCCGGAATCGGCGTCGAAGACGACGCCATCTGCGCTCGCCAGCGTACGTCCCAGGGAGCGGCCCGCACGGTCGCTCGCCGACACCGGCGGACGTATCGCACCGATCAACAACGGGCGTCCATGTTCGTCGGGGATCAGACGACGGTTGCGCGCGTGCGAAATCTCGAGTAGCTCAAAATGGTTGATGTAGTGCGTCTCGAGGGCCTCGTTGCGCACATCGAGCGTCAGCACGCCATTGCTGTCCGGGCCCGTCGTGAGCAGGTCGAGGTCGCGCGCCTCGAGCAATGGAGAGATGCGCGTCGCGAACACTTCGGCCTGCAGCGTCTGCACCCCTGCACTGTCGGCGTAAATCGTCGGGCAGGAACCGAAGATGATCACCGCGCCGACCGCGGCGACGGCCGCTCCGACAACGGTACCCAGCGTCGAGAGTACGACACTTGCCGCTCCATTGACCTGCGCCTGATAGGTCTCGAGCCCGAGTATACTGTCCAACGGGACGTCGACCTTGGGCACCGTCTCACCCGTTGGC
This sequence comes from Gemmatimonas sp., assembly GCA_035638935.1. Lineage (GTDB taxonomy): Bacteria > Gemmatimonadota > Gemmatimonadetes > Gemmatimonadales > Gemmatimonadaceae > Gemmatimonas. The sequence goes on from DASQZA010000283.1 coordinate 11,216, forward strand.
CCCGCGCGCAGGCCACTGACCCGCGGCGCGATGCGGCCCGAGTCGACACGTATCCCTTCGCGGTACACGATGGTCGAACCGTCCGTGAGATGCGCCTTGACCGGCGATTTCACATCGTACGTGCCGAGCATCAGCCTCTTGTCGAGCGCCGTCGCCTCGACACCCTTCGACACGATCGTGATGCACGCCGCCAGCAGTGCGGGTACCAGCGGTACAGCGATGATGAACGCGATGCGGCGTCGCATGCGCCCGGCCATGGGGCCATCCTTGTCGCTCAGCGGGCGACGGACGAGGTTTGCCTTCGTGTTGCCCAGAGAATTGCATCGCGTTCAGCGCGGAGGCTAGGTACGGCATGCCACGGCAGCGCGCAGCCCGAGGTGCGGAACGGGTGTGCGATGCGCTGTGCGAGCGGGGACTCGTGCATGAACTGCCCGTCACGGCTGAGCACGCGACTGACTTCGCGCAGCGCCCGATCCGGTTCGTCGATGTGGTAGCAGGTGCCGAAATCGATCACCACGTCGAAGCTTCCGTCGGCAAATGGAAGTCTCCGCGCATCTCCGACGACGAGTTCGATCTGGAGCTGCCCCGCTCTGCGCGTCGAATGCTCGAGTCGCGCATGGGCGACCGAGATCAGCTCCGGAGCCACATCGAGGCCAGCGAGCCGGGATGGCGCACACAGGCTCGCAAGTCGCAGGAGCGCGATGCCACGCCCGCACCCGATCTCGAGAATTCGCGAACCGGCCGCGATTGGACACATGCGCAACAGCGCGGGAATCTCGAAATGGGTTTGCACGACATTCCGGTACTCCTGGTTCGCGAACGGCGTATACGGCATCGGTGCAATAATGAATTGAGTGTGCGGGTACGTCGCGCGCCTACGTCGCGCGCCTACGTCATGTAGCGGAGGCCCGATCGCGTCCATCGACGTACGTCCAGGCGAGAGTTCCGGAGATCAACGTGACCCTCACGCGGATGTAGGGCTCGACTTCGTAGGCATCGGCACTCTCCAGTTCAGCGGCTGTCAGGTGAAAGACGACTCCCGGCACCACGTCCACCGGGTCTCCCGTAAATCGGGCGATGGCGTAGTGGCTCTGGCCGAGGGTGCGCCGAACCTCGGGATCGTCGATCGGCAGCGCGGCATGAGCAAAGCAAGGCAGACCATCCGTCACGCCGGCGAGCAGGCGACCAAAGGTGGCCATCTGCACTTCGTCGCGCTGCAACGTGCCGTAGCTGAACAGCCGTTCGACGAATCCGTCCGCCTCCGCAGCAAGCGTCACACGGGCCCCATGAGTGCTGTGGCTTGTTGGACTCCACCCTTTGCGTAATCTTCCGCCCATGAGCCTCGATGCCAAGGTCGCGCGCGTCTTCGGCGACGATGAGCCGACGCACGTTGGATCGGGATGGGTCAGCGGGACCGTCTCGGTCTTCCTGGGCGTGCTCGCGGTGGGTGCCGTTGCATGCTTCTACGTGCCGGAGCTGCTCACCAGTCCCGACGTGCGCGCGCGGCTTCCGATGCCGCTTGTGCGCACGCTCATTCAGCTCGTCATCGCCGCGGGCTTCCTCCTAGGCTTTCTGAGCGCGCTGCTGCGTCGGCGAAAGACCCTGGGGTTCACCGGGATGGCGCTCGCGATGACGGCCGCACTCGCCGGCGGCGGTAACGTCCCCTACGAGGGCGCCGTACCGAAAACACCGGTCTATCTCGGTCTCGATTGGTTCCTCCTCAACCTTTTGCTGCTCGCGGTCGTTTTCGTGCCGCTCGAGAAGCTCTGGCCGCGACGAAAGGGGCAGACGGTGTTCCGCGCAGGCTGGACCACGGACACGATCTACTTCTTCGTCAGCCATCTGCTGGTACAGGTGTCCACGTTGCTCACGCTCATGCCGGCCCAGGTCTTCTTCGCGTGGGCAGTGTATCCCGGTCTCCAGGGCGCAGTGCGTGCGCAGCCGGTTGCGTTACAGTTTCTCGAGTGCATGCTCGTCGCCGACATCACCGAGTATTCCGTGCATCGGCTGTTTCATCGCACGAAGTGGCTCTGGCCATTTCACGCCGTGCATCACTCCAGTACGGAGATGGACTGGCTCGCCGGGTCCCGCCTGCACATCGTCGACATCGTGCTGACCCGCGGGCTCACCTTCGTGCCGCTGTTCCTGCTCGGTTTCGACACCGGCCCCCTGTACGCATACCTGGTGTTCGTGTCGGTGCACGCCGTGTTCATTCACGCGAACGTGTCCTGGCAGTTTCCGCGCTGGATCGAGAACGTCATCGTGACGCCGCGATTCCATCACTGGCATCATGCCATCGAACGCGAGGCGATTGACAAGAATTTCGCGGTCCACTTCCCCTTTCTCGACAAGCTGTTCGGCACCTACTATGGACCGGACCGCGCGTGGCCCGCAGGGTATGGCATCGTGGGCAATCCGGTACCGGATGGTTTTGGCGCGCAGCTGGTGTATCCGGTGCGCGGGAAGCACGATGATGGCAGCACGTCATGACCGGGGCGCACCCGACACTGCCAGCACTGGAAACGCCGGGAATCGCGACCCGGGCGTTCGCCCTCGCCTCGATCGTCGGAGCGACTGGGCTCGTGGTGCTGCACGGCGTACGCCTGTTCGCGGCGAGCGATGCGCTCTCGTGGTGGGCCGTTCCCGTCGTGCTGCTCGGCATGGCTACGGCCGATTTCCTCTCGGGCGTAGTGCACTGGGGAGCCGATACCTGGGGCAGCGAGACGATGCCCGTGCTTGGCAAGCGACTGCTGCACCCGTTCCGCGTGCATCACATCAATCCCGCCGACTTTCTTCGCCGGCACTGGATCGACACGAACGGTGACGTCGCAACGATCGTGGTCATCGCCCTGGGGAGCGCGTTCCTGATACCGACAGGCTCCGTGATGGGTCGAGCCGTACTCCTGTTCGTGATCGCACTGTGTGCAACGACCCTGCCCACCAATCAGGTGCATCAGTGGGCGCACATGCGAAATCCACCGCAGTGGGTTGCTCGCCTGCAGCGGGCTGGAGTACTTCTTGGTGGCTCGCAGCACGCGATGCACCACGACCCACCCTATCTCACCAACTATTGCATCGCGCTTGGCTGGTGCAATCCGCTGCTGGTGCGCCTCCGTTTGTTTCAACGCATGGAGCGCCTCGTCACGCGAATCACGGGCGCGAAGCCTCGCGCCGACGAAGAGCGGCTCGCGAGTCTCGCCGCCCACATTTGAGCAATTCGACGTTCTCCTACCGACCTTTCCGATGACCTCTCGCCTCACACGCTCGACGATGTTCGCCTGCACCATTGTGGCACTCGTCGCCGTGCCCGCAGCCGGCGCGCAGGATCGATCACAGTCGCGATCCACTGTCAGCTCGCCCTTGGGTGTCGTCGCCAGCGAAAGTGTGCTCGCGTCGCAAGTGGGTGCCGCGATTCTGGAGCGAGGCGGCAATGCGGTCGACGCAGCGGTCGCGATGAATGCGATGATGGGACTGATCGCTCCAATGAACGACGGTATCGGTGGTGACCTGTTCGCGATCGTGTACGAGGCGAAGAGCGGCAAGTTGTATGGCCTCAACGCCTCGGGCTGGGCCCCCAAGGCACTGACGGCGGAGTACCTGCGCGCCAAGGGACGCACGTCCGTTCCATCACGTGGGATCGACGCCGCCACCGTGCCGGGTGCGGTCAACGGATGGGAGAAGTTGCTGGTGCGTTTTGGGCGCAAGCGTTTCGCCGACGTGCTCGCACCTGCAATCGACTATGCGGAAGCGGGTTTCCCGGTCGGCGAAGTGGTGAGTGTATACTGGAAAGACAGCAAGGGTGTGCTGGAAGACGATGCACCGACGGCGAAGACGTTTCTTCCCGGCGGCGCGGTGCCGAAGGCGGGCGACATCTTTCGCAATCCCGAACTCGCGTGGTCGTATCGTCAGATCGCGGCACGCGGCGCGTCCGCGTTCTACAAGGGCACGGTCGCCGCGCGACTGCTCGCAAGTTCGAACAGTCATGGCGGCACGATGACGGCCGCGGATCTCGCGGAGTTCGACAGCGAGTGGGTCGAGCCGATCAGCACCACGTACCGCGGCTGGACGGTGTACGAGCTGCCTCCCAACGGCCAGGGTATCGCCGCGCTCGAGATGCTCAACATCATGGAATCGTTTCCGATCGCGTCGATGGGGCACAACTCGCCAGCCGCACTGCACCACGCCATCGAGGCGAAGAAGCTCGCGTACGCCGACATGCAGCGCTACGACGCCGACCCGCGCTTCTCGAAGGTACCGGTCGACGCGATGCGCTCGAAGAGTTATGCGGCGGCGCGCGCACGGTTGATCAACCCCGCTCGCGCGACATGCGACTTCAGCGCCGGCGAGCCGGAGGGCACGGACAATGGCACGACGTACCTGAGCGCGGTGGACCGTGAGGGGAACATGATCTCCCTGATCCAGAGTAACTATTCGACGGTGGGCTTCGGCGCGGGCATCACCGTGGCGGGCGCCGGCTTCGTGTGGCACAATCGCGGTGCGGGATTCTCGCTCGACGCAGGAAGCCCCAACGTAATTGCGGGCCGCAAGCGTCCGTTGCACACCATCATCCCGGCGTTAATGGAGAAGGGTGACCTGCGCATCGCATTCGGCATCATGGGTGGGTGGAACCAGGCGCAGGCGCACGCGCAGTTCGTGTCCAACATCGTGGACTTCGGCATGACGCTGCAGGGCGCGCTCGATGCGCCGCGCTTTTCAAAGGAGACGTTTCCAGGGTGCGACGTGAACTTCGAGTCGCGTATCGCGGACGGGACGCTGAAAGCTCTTGCCGCAATGGGCCACCAGATCGTGATGCGCGGTGACTACTCCAGCACGCGCATGGGTGCAGGTCAGGCGGTGATGCGCAACTTCACGACACGCGTGAACTCCGGCGCATCCGACCCGCGCAAGGACGGAGCAGCAGTGTCGGAACTCCTGCAGTCACGGGTCATCCGCAAGCGCTGAGCGGGCTCGCCGGAGGGTCGGCGAAACTTTCGAATTCGAACGTCCGTAACGGTCGCGAGGGCCGAAGCCGCCCGCAGTTCCCTCCTTCCTTCCGACGCTCATGCGAATACGGACCGCTCCCCGAGCGAGTTCGCCACGGAGTGTGTGCCGCACACTCCTGCTTGTTGCCACAACCGTCGCGCTTGGCGCGTGTCATCCCGGCAACGAGGAGGCGAAGCGCCTCGATAAGTCGTGTGAAGCGGGCCAGGCGGCTGCCTGCAACCAGCTCGCAGCGAAGCTCCAAAAGGGCGAGTATGTGCTGCGCGATGACGCACGTGCCGCGGTGCTGTTCGACCGGGCGTGCAACGGCGGAATTGCCCCTGGCTGCGCAAGTCTCGGCGTTGTTTACCAGCGCGGCCGCGGAGTGCGCCGTGACTCGGCTCGCGCACTCGCCCTGCTGCAGAAGGGGTGCGAGTCGGGCGCGATGGATGGCTGTGCTCGCGTCGGCATGCTGTACCGCCAGGGCGCAGGAGTTCCAAAGGATATCGCACATGCCGTCGCGCTTTTCGCACAGGCCTGCAACGGTGGCGACACGAACGGCTGCGCACATCTCGGTTCGCTGTACGCGTCGGGCGAGGGCGTCGTGCTCGATGCAGCCCGTGCCGCAGGGTTGCTCAAGCGGGCCTGCGATGCAGAGGTCGCACTCGGGTGCCTTGGCATGGGACAGTTGCATGCCACTGGTGCCGGAGTCGCCCGAAACGATTCCAGCGCGGCGGCACTGTTCAGGAGCGCGTGCGAGGGCGGCGAGACCGAGGGATGCTTCCAGCGCGCCGTGCTGCTCGAAGCGGGACAAGGCACCGCGCAGAATTACGCGCTTGCAGCGGATCTCTACCGCGATGCCTGCGAGGATGCGCATGGCGAGTCGTGCGCTCGGCTTGCCGACCTGTACGACAAGGGCGCCGGGGTGTCACAACAGCCTGAACGTGCAGTGACGTTCCGCAAGCGAGCCTGTGGCTACGGGTACAAGGAAGCGTGCGTCAAGCCGAAGGCGGCCGCATGACCACCACCGGAGAGCCGCTGCTGGTCGTCAACCGCCTGACGAAGCAGTACAAGCAAGTGCTCGCGCTCAATGACGTGAGCTTCAGCATCACCGATGGCATCACCGGAATCCTGGGTTCCAACGGTGCCGGCAAGAGCACTGCGATCAAGATCCTGCTCGGCCTCCTGCAGCCCACATCCGGATCGGCGACGGTGCTCGGTGAGGATGCATCGAACAGCGTGGCCGTGCGCGGTCGCGTCGGGTACATGCCCGAGCATGATTGCCTGCCGACCAGTGTGAGCGCTTCCGAGTTCCTGACGCACATGGCCGAGGCGAGCGGCTTGCCGCCGTCGATGGCACGTACGCGTGCCGCGGATACGCTGCGGCATGTCGGATTGTTCGAGGAGCGCTACCGCGCGATCGGCGGCTACTCGACCGGCATGAAGCAGCGCGTGAAGCTTGGACAGGCACTCGTGCACGACCCGGTGTTCGTGTTCCTCGATGAACCAACGGCCGGACTGGATCCCGCCGGGCGTGAGGAGATGCTGACGCTCATCCGGAAGACGCACCGGGAGTTCGGGATCAGCGTGCTTTTTTCGTCACACCTCATGGCAGATATCGAGCGCACCTGCGACCGGATCATCCTGTTGCAGGGCGGACGGCTCGTGCAATCCGGCGAAGTCGAACAGTTCACGTCCGAAACCGAAACCGTGTTCATCGAGGTGGACACGAACCGCGAGGCACTGGTCGCTTCGCTCCGCAAGCGTGGTGTCGTGGTCACGGTCGAACGCACCGGGCTGACCATCGAAGGCCCGGATGTTTCCGTATACGACCATGTGCGCGATGCCATCGTCGAATCGGAAGCACCGCTGCGACGCATGGCGCCGCGCCGCCGCGCGCTGACCGAGCTGTTCGAGCGCGCACCAGATACCACGAAAACGGGCGAGGCTGCATGACCGTCGCAACTACTCCCTATGCGCAGCACGCGGACGGTGCCGAGCGCGTCGCTCCCGCTGCGCAGGGCGGCACGGTGTTCGACACCGGATATCAGCGATACACTGGCGAACGACAGGGTCGAAGCCGGTCACGCCGTGCGATCTACAAGGATGGTGTGCGCACGGCGCTTGGATTCGGCCGAGGTGGCAGAGCGAAGATCCTGCCCTGGTTCTTCATCAGCGTGCTGGCGGCGATCGGGCTGGTGATGGCCATTGTGGCGGGTGCCGCCGATCGGCTTGGCGGACCGGGTACGGCCGACGAGATCAATCTTCCGACACATTCCGACTTTTACGGGATCGCCTCGATCATCCTGTTCGTGTTCGCGGCGGTGGTCGGACCCGAGCTGCTCTGCCCGGATCGTCGGAACGGTGTCATCAACCTGTACCTGGTGCGGCCGCTCACCGGTACCGATTACATCGTCCCGCGTTGGGCATCGTTCCTGTCGGTGATGCTCGTTGCCGCATGGTTGCCGCAGGTCATTCTGTTCCTTGGGCTATCGGCCGGAGATCCCGACCCGCTCAAATACCTGCAGGCGCACTGGCTCGACGTGCCGAAGTTTCTCCTCTCTGGCGCGGCGATGGCGGTCTACGCCACGACCATCGCTTTGCTGACCGCATCGTTCACCACGCGCCGCGCATACGCTTCGGTCTTTCTCGTTGGTCTTTTCCTGATCACCACGCCGTTCACGGTCGGTATTTCACAGGAAATGGGCGGCACTGCGGGGCAGTGGACCTCGATGTTCAGCCTGTCGAACATTCCCTTGCACGTGAACGACATCATCTTCGGGGAGCCGGGAGAGATCACGGAGGAGGCGCCGGCGCGCGCACTCGGAGCCGCTACACTGCTCTGGTGGTATGTCGCATGGACAGTGGTGCCGGCTGCGATCCTCTGGTTTCGCTACCGGAGGATGACCCCATGAGCATCGGGCAATCTCCCGTCATTCGGGTGAACAACGTATCTCGCTGGTTCGGTAGCGTGGTGGCGGTGAGTGAAGTGAGCTTCGAGGTGTCCCCCGGTATCACCGGATTGCTCGGGCCGAATGGCGTGGGCAAGACGACGCTGCTGCGCATGATGACGGGCCTCGCCGCGACGTCGAGCGGGACAGTCACCGTGTTCGGGGAGCCTGTGCGCGACAACCCTGCGCTTTACCGGCGCATGGGCGTGATGTCGGAGCACGAAACCGTCTATGGCTTCATGAAAGGTCGTGATTTCGTCGCCGAGATGGCACGCCTTCGCGGTGTGAGCGATGTGGAGCGATCGGTCGATCGCGCAATCGCGCGCGTCGACCTCGCCGATGCGCAGCATCGGCCGATGGATACCTACTCGCGTGGCATGCGACAGCGCATGCGTCTTGCCGCCACGCTAGTGCACGACCCACAGGTGTTGATTCTCGACGAGCCACTCAACGGCGCAGACCCCGCGCAGCGCGCGCACTTCACCCGCCTGCTGCAGCAGCTCGCCGCGGAGGGGCGGACTATCGTGCTCTCGTCCCACATCCTCGAGGAAGTGGAGCAGGTGGCCGACACCGTCCTGCTCGTCGTCAACGGGAAGCTGGCTGCGTCGGGTGGTTTTCGCGCGATCCGTGCGGCGCTCAACCAACGTCCCTACCACGTGCGCGTGCTGTGCGACGCCCCGCGGCGGCTTGCCGGTGCGGTCCTCGGGCTCGAGTCGGTCGACGCGGTGCACGTCGATCCGGATGGCGCGATCGTGGTGTTGAGTCGCAACGTGCTTGCGCTGCAGATCGAACTGCCTCGGCTCGCGCAGGCCGCGGGCATCAGTCTTCGCCGAGTGGAGCCGCTGGACGACTCACTCGAAAGCGTGTTTGGCTATCTGGTGGAGCAATAGATCATGGGCGCCGTATTCCGTCTCACGCTGCGCCAGCTCACCGGCAAGTGGCGGCTCGCCATCATGACCGTGCTCGCCGCGATGCCAGTCTCCATCGCTGTCCTCATGCTGCGTTCCGACAATGCCCCGAGTCTGGTCGAGTTCGAGACCGCCGTGCTGAGCGCGATGCTCGCCGGATCGATCGCGCCGCTCGTGGTGCTGGCAATCGCCGCCGCCGCGTTCGCCAACGAGATCGAGGACCGTACCCTCGCCAACCTCACGCTTTCGCCGGTGCCGCGCTGGCAAATCGCGGTGCCGAAGCTGCTCGCCACCATCACGATCGCTGCCCCGTTCATCGTCGCCAGCGCGTTCGCCACGGGCTACGTCGCCTTCCTGGGCGATCTCACCGCAACCTTCGCGGTGACGATTTCGGCGCTCGTCGGCGTCGCGCTGTACTCGGCAGCGTTCGTCTGGCTTGGGCTGGTGTCGACGCAGGCCATTGGCATCGGGCTGCTGTACATCGTGCTCTGGGAAGGTTTCTTCTCCGGCTTCGTATCCGGGGTTCGCTTGCTGAGCATCCGGCACTACGCCATTGCCGTCATGCACGGACTCGACCCGCGCCGGTTTGCATCGGGCGATCACCTGAGCCTCGTGGCCGCACTGATCGTGTGTACGTTGCTCTTCTCCGCGTTCCTGTTCTTCTCCGTACGGCGATTACGGCGGATGGACGTCCCGTGAGGGAGTGATACGTTTCAGGGTGCTCCATTGCCCTGCAGTCGTCTTCAACTCCGCACGGTGACGTCTCGTGAACTCCAGAACGCTGCTGCTTGGCTCGCTCGTTGGTGCTGTCGCCTTCGCGTCTTCCTCAGGGTCTCAGATGTCGGGGTCGGCATCATCGTCGCAGTCGGCATCGGCGTCGCGGACGTCATCAGATCCGCGCTCCCACTTCTGGGCGGCAGTGCGTCCGGGCCGTACATACACCATCCGACCGTCACCGACGACAGTCGTGTATGGTGGATACGATCCCGCTGCGTCACCCGCGCTGCGCGTGGCGTCGGGTGACATCGTCGATGTTGGATCGGTGTCGACGTGCGGGACATACCTGTTGCAGGCAGGTCAGGATTCCGGCCGGATCGAGCCCGCCATCCGAGCCATTCGGGCGGCCGTGCGCGATTCGACGCTGCGACGCGGGCCGGGTGGCCATGTGCTGACGGGGCCGGTGTTCGTCGAGGGTGCACAGCCTGGCGACGTGCTCGAAGTGCGCATCCACAGCATGCGTCTCGACGTGCCGTTCGCGTGCAACTCGTTCGGCCCGGGCAGTGGCTTCATCCCCGAGGATTTTCCGGGTACGTCGCGTTCTCGCATCGTGCCACTCGACGGCGCGCGAATGATCGGGCGCTTCTCGGACTCGCTGGGCATCGAGATTCCGTTGCGGCCGTTTTTCGGCAGCATCGGTGTGGCTCCACGGCCGGCGCAGGGGCGCATCAACAGTGCCCCGCCGGGGATGCATGCCGGAAATTTGGACAACAAGGAGCTCGTTGCGGGCACGATCCTCTACATCCCGGTAAACGTGCCGGGCGCACTGCTGCACGTCGGTGACGGGCACGCGGCGCAGGGCGACGGTGAGGTCGACATCACTGCGCTCGAGACTGCGCTGAGCGGCGAACTGCAGCTGATCGTGCGCAAGGACATGCGGCTGACGTGGCCCCGCGGCGAGACCCGTACCCATCACATCGCGATGGGTACCGACACGAATCTCACCGTTGCCACCAAGATCGCGGTGCGCGAAGCCATCGTGCTGCTCGGCGACGTGTACAGGTTGTCGCGCGAGGATGCGTACATGCTGGTGAGCACGGCCTGCGACGTGCGCATCACGCAGCTCGTCGACGGGACGATGGGTGCGCACGTCATGATTCCCAAGGCGTTGTTCACGCGGCGGCAGTAGCTCGCGCGGGTTGGTGACGCCCGCTCGATTCGGTTCGCTGCGCGCTAGAGCTGCGACTTCAGCAGGCCCGCCAGGCGCTCCAGGACACGCTCCTTGAGCGGGCGTGCCTTCCATTCGGCGAGGGTGATGGAGTGTCCGTTCTTCCAGTCTGCCTCGAAGATCTTTTCCTGCTCCCGCGCGAACTGCTCGTTGAAGATGTTGAGGTTCGCCTCGTCGTTGATGCTGAATGACCGGTTGTCGAAGTTGGTCGATCCGACCGACACCATGCAGGAGTCGACGAGCAGCGTCTTGACGTGAAACATCGTCGGCTGGTATTCGGCGATCTCGATGCCTGCC
>DASQZA010000284.1:0-6133 GCA_035638935.1 Gemmatimonas sp.
CTCAAGTACGATCACAAGCTGTTCCGTTCGCTGTTCACCGGGCCGCTCATCATCGCTGGGCTCACGCTCGTCGGCCTGTTGTTCCTGTTCGGGCAGCTGAGCGTTCGTTTGGGTCTGCTCAGCTAGGGCAGATTCGACGCGATCTGATTTCGATCCGCGCGCAACAGCGCGCGGGTCACGGAGAACACCGATGTTACTGTTGCACCCCGCCGCAACGCTGTCGTGGACGACCTTCACGGTCCATGCGAGCACCGCGATCGGGATCACGGCCCTCGGAGCGGCGTATTTTCTGCGCGCGCGACGGGGGCCGTCGCCATCCGATCGATACCCCGTCACCGTAGCCAATATCGCGCAGGCGAGTAGCGCGCAGCTCGACGCTGCTGCAGCGTCTCAAGGGCCGACTGCTGGCCAGCGCGCGAGTTTCGTCGCAGGTCTGGTGATCCTGTTCCTCACGCTCAACGGGCCACTGCACGACCTGAGCGACTATTACCTGTTCAGTGCGCACATGGTGCAGCACCTGATCCTGACGCTCGTGGTTCCGCCGTTGCTCATCCGGGGAACGCCGGGTTGGATGTTGCGCCCGCTGCTCAGGATTCCGGGAATGTTCGCGATCGCCAAACGGACGACGACCGTCGCGGCCTGCTTCGTCCTGTTCAACGTGGTGCTCGCTGGGTGGCATCTGCCGCCGATGTACAATCAGGCGCTGGCGCATCACTCGGTGCACATCCTCCAGCACCTCATGTTCATCGCTGCGGCCGTGCTGATGTGGTGGCCCCTTACGTCCATGTTGCCGGAGCTGCCGCGTGCGCCGTACCCGGTGCAGATGCTGTACTGTTTCCTGCTCGTGATTCCGATGTCGGTCATCTCGATCTACATCGTCATGGCGGATACGCTGCTCTATCCGGCGTACGCGACGGCACCGCGAATATTCGGTATCGCACCGATGATGGACCAGCAGACCGGTGGTCTCATCATGTGGATTCCCGGCGGCATCTACTTTTACGCGGTGATGACGGTGGTGTTCTTCAAGTGGTCGGGGCGGGGCGAAGATGACCGGGCAAGCGCCCAGGTCGACTGGGTGCCGGAACATCAGGGAGCAGCGTGATGCCTCCCAAGAAGCCCGACATCAAGCCGCATCCGAAGTCTGCCAAGGCCGCGGAGCAGAAGTTCGGAAAGGTCGCCCGCAAGGCGGCCGAGAAGGGCGGGAAGAAGCCGGTGATCTGGCAGCATGCGGAGCGCACGGTCAAGCGTCTTCCCGGCTCGGTACCGCTGACGCCGGAGCGCGACATCTTCGAGCCGGTCGCGAAGACGTTCGAGGCGTCGGTGACGCGCACCATCGAAGCATCGCCGTCAGACGTGTACCGCGCCTTCAACGATCCCCGTCGGCGCAATTGGTGCCACGAGCAGCACTATCTCGTGCGGAGCAGCGTGGCACCGCGATCGCTCACCATGAGCATCGCCGTACCGAACAGCGCATCAGGCACGATCGTGAACGTGGCGATCTCGCGAAAGGGCAATACGCGCTGCATGGTCAGCGTGACGCACAAAGGATTCGCCGACACCGAGCGTGCCGAGCGCGCGCGCGGTGATTGGCGCGCGGCGCTGGAGCGGCTTGCGGTCATGGTGAACGAGTAAGATCTCCGGTCGGCCTACTCCGGAGCGCCTGCCACGACACGGTCGACTCGGCCGGCGAGCGACGGATGCTGGCGCCACATGTACCAACCCATGACGACAGCGGCAATCAGGTTCGCGACGAACACCTGCAGCCAGCTCAACTCGCCGAAACCGTCCCGCTGCGACAGGACCGTCGTCCAGCCAATCCATCCGACTTCAAAAGCGACGAACAGCCCGAGAAAGCCGATCAGGGCCGAGGGTGTTTTCTCTGCTGCGTTCACGACCCACGAGAGCAGCAAGCCGATCAGCATGAATAGCGTGATGTGGAACAGCGTGTAGCCGATGAACGCGGCGGCGCGGCTTGGCGGGTCGCCGCCGAGAAAGAGTGAACCGAGCGACGTGCCCAGCATGACCGGCGTGGCGAGGATCTGGCCTCGAACCAGATCGATGATGCCGAACCAGACGGCAATCGCCGTCGCCCCGATGAGGCCGGCCGAAATTCCTTCGCGTACAACTTGGTCCTTGTTGGCCATCCGAACACTACCTCCGATCGATCGGTGTCGACGCTTGAGCCGCACCACCTGATGGCGGGCGGGCAAACGTCCCTCATGCCCTATATTCGCGCCGGGCCCGGGGAGCGCCAGAGCCTCGACCGCACTGGTTGACGCCAGCCACAAAGCCCCTCGACAAACCCTGCCGTTCGACCCAGTCTCCAGCACTCGCATGCACGCGGCATCCGCTTCCCACCTCACCAACCCGACGACCCGTATGAACGGTTTCCGCTGGATCACTACGGCGATGTTGGCCTTCACTGCGGCATGCAGTGGCGACTCCGACAGCGGCAAGGCAGGCGGTACGGATGGCAAGGAGCGGGCCGAGTCGGATGCTGGTACGAACGGGTTGGCAGCCTGCTCCAAGTCCGACACGACTCCGTTGAGTCTCGCGGTTCGCGACTACATCACGCGCGCGATGCCCTCCGCGCAGCGATTCCTCAGTGCCATGGGCACGGATTCCGCGCTCCCTGATGACGGCTTTCGTGTCTTGCAGGACAAAGGGCCAACGTACTTCTACAGCAGCGATACGACCGCGCAGCGGAAGATTCGCGAGAAGCTCGCCGAAGTGGGGCCATTTGGATCATTGCTCGTGGTGTACCGCGGACAAACTGCAGCTCCGGATGGCCAGACTGTCGATGTCCGCCTGGGTGGCCATTACGTGGGCGGGCAACACGATGGCAAGCAGCTCGCAGGCAAGCGATTCTCGATTCGTTGTGATTCGACCGGTTGGCGCATCGCGTCGTCGGCGGAGGAACCCGGAGCGTGAGGGCTCCGGAGCGTCTGCTTTCGCTCGACGTGTTTCGTGGGATGACCGTGGCCGGCATGCTGCTGGTGAACAACCCAGGCACGTGGAGCGCGATCTATCCACCGCTCGAACATGCGCCGTGGCACGGATGGACACCGACGGACCTCATCTTTCCGTTTTTCCTGTTCATCGTCGGCATCACGACCGAGCTGTCGTTGCGCGCGCGTCGCGCACGCGGCGACGATGAGCGGGCAATCATCCGGCAGATCGTGCGTCGCGGTGCGCTCATTTTCCTCTTCGGCCTCGCGCTTTCGGCATTCCCGTTCTTCACGTGGGCGCCGGTCCTTGCGGACAATCCTGATCCGTCGTTCTGGGACCGTGTCGTCCACCGAATCGAGCACGTGCGGATTCTCGGGGTATTGCAACGCATCGGCCTCGCGTACTTCTTCGGTGCGCTGCTAACAGTTCGCACGACCTGGAAGCAGCAGCTCGGAATCCTTGCCATTCTGCTGCTCGGTTATTGGGCGCTCATGACCCTCGTTCCGGTGCCGGATACGGGTGTGCCCGGGCGCTTCGTGCTGGACAAACCACCTGCGCTTCTCAGCGCGTGGCTCGACCGTACCGTGCTCGGCACCAACCATCTGTGGGTCGGCAGCACCGCGTGGGATCCGGAGGGGTTGCTCAGTACGCTACCGGCAATCGGCACGATGATGCTCGGAACGTTTGCAGGCCGGTGGATCGGTGAGCGCGATCGTGCCCTCACGGAGCGGCTCGCTGCGATGTTCGCCGTCGGCGCCATGCTGATGGTGGTCGGCGTCATGTGGGGATGGGTGTTCCCGATCAACAAGAGCATCTGGACGAGCTCGTACGTAGTATTCACCGCCGGCATCGGATCCGTGTCGCTCGCGACCTGCATGTGGGTGATCGACGTGCTGGAAGTGCGCCGATGGACATTCCCGTTCGTGGTGTACGGGATGAATCCGATGCTCGCGTTCCTCGGATCCGGCCTGATGGCACGCATCACCTCGTCGATCTGGACCATGGACGCTGGTGATGGAACTCGCATTTCGGCGCAGGGTCTGGTGTTCAAGGGGGTGTTCGCGTCCTGGTTGCCGCCTCGCGAGGCATCTTTTGCGTACGCCTTGAGCTTTGTTGCCCTCTGGTTCGTCATTCTCTGGGCGGCGTGGAAGCGGGGATTCGTGCTCAAGGTGTGAGTGCGGACGCGCGAAGCCCGCACTCTCAGCATCAACCGTGACAGCATGATCTTGCGCTCGCTTCGCCACCGCGTCATCGCCATCGGACTGGGCCTGCTCGCATCCACGTTCCCGCTCGAGCTCGAGGCGCAGACGCGGAAGACAACGACACGCAAGCCGACGGCGCGCACGACGCCGGCCAAGCGCACCACGAAGCGTGCGCCGAAGAAGAAGACGGTCGTCGTCCCCGTACTGCGCTACACGACGCCACGGGGCGCGGATGCGCTCGGAAGCGATCTGCGCACGCTGCTCTCCGCCCGGACACGAAGTGGGAAGTGGGGCGCGATCGTGGTCTCGATCACTCGCGGTGACACGCTCTTCTCGCACTCGGCCGATGACCAGCTCGTGCCCGCGTCGACGATGAAGCTGTTCACGTCCGCGATCGCGCTCGACCGCCTTGGGCCGGATCACTCCTTCAGCACCGACGTGTTGCGTGACGGTCCCCTCCAAGGAGGGGTCGTGCGGGGCGACCTCATCCTGCGAGGCGACGGTGATCCCGCATTCTCCTCGCGCTGGGTGCGTGGTGGACCCGACGCACCGGTCGCCATGCTCGCACGGTTCACCGCCAGCGCGGGAATCCAGCGTGTCACGGGAGACCTGATTGCGGACGCATCGGCCTTCGAGGCACGCCGCATCCCGGAAGGCTGGCTGACCCGCTACGCCGGTGCGGGGTACGCTGCGCCGTTTTCGGCGCTCTCGCTCAACGAGAACATCATCATCGTCGCCGTTTCGCCGGGAACGAGGGGCGGCGCTGCTTCCGTCACGCTGGAACCCGCCACCCGTGGGCTGACGGTGTCCAGCAACGTTCGCACGGTCTCGGGCACCGGCAACCGCATCATCGCACGCCGGATCGGTGACGATCGTGTCACCGTGTCCGGAACGATCGGCTCCCGCGCGGGCACGGCACGCTATCAGCTGGTCGTCGGTGATCCCGCAACCTTCACCGCCGGTGCATTTCGCGCCGCGCTCGAGGCGCAGGGCGTCACGGTCGACGGCGCGATCCGTCTTGGCGCTGCGCCACCAACGGCGACGGTGGTCACGAGCCTTCCTTCACCACCGCTCGCGCGCCTCGTCTCGGTGATGAATCGCGAAAGCATCAATCACTACGCCGAGCTGTTGTGGCGCGATGCGGCGCGTGGTCCGGAGCGCGCCAGAATCGGCTCCGCGGAAACAGCAAGCGCGACACTCAACGAGTTCCTCATGCGCCAGGTCGGCACGATGCCCGGCGCGGTCAGCGCAACGGACGGCAGCGGCCTCTCGGTACTCGATCGCGTCACGGCCCGCTCCCTGGTGCAGCTGCTTTCGCATGCACACGGGGCGAGCTGGGGGAGCGCGTTTCATGCATCGCTGCCGGTGGCCGGCGAATCGGAACTCCTGCGCACACGCATGCGCGCCACGCCTGCGCAGGGCAACCTGCATGCGAAGACGGGCACGACGAACGACGTGATCGGACTATCGGGCTACGTCACCGCCGAGAACGGCGAGATCCTGGCGTTCGCGTTCCTGTACAACGGCACGGACCGCTGGCACGCCCGCGAGTCGATCGACGCAATGGGACCAACGATGGCGGCGTTCTTCCGCGAGTGACGGTGTGTGAGTCGCCAACGTCGCAACTGCAACTGCGGGTAAACGGGTAGAAACAGATCATGGCTGAAACGAAACGGATCTGAACGGAGTGCGCGAGGGGCGTCGACGCGCATGGCAGCCGTTGGGATTGTTGGCAACAG
This sequence comes from Gemmatimonas sp., assembly GCA_035638935.1. Classification (GTDB taxonomy): domain Bacteria; phylum Gemmatimonadota; class Gemmatimonadetes; order Gemmatimonadales; family Gemmatimonadaceae; genus Gemmatimonas. The sequence continues at coordinate 5,894 of DASQZA010000284.1, forward strand.
CGCGCCGTACTCGAGGCGGGTGCAGGATCCCAAACAAGAAGAGGACGACATCAGCGCACCGATGTCACGTCCGGATTAGTGTCTACACGTCACCCGTATCCCAGGAGACGTGTCCCATGGCTCGCCTGCAGCATCAGTACAGCGCCGAATTGAAACAGCGGCTGGTCGAGGAGATCGAGGCCGGGCATCTTTCGATCCGGGAAGCGGCCCGCGATGCGCAGACCACGGTGACGTTGATGC
>DASQZA010000285.1:0-2468 GCA_035638935.1 Gemmatimonas sp.
GGAAGCCGGAAACGCCGGCGTGCACGAACTCCACGATTTCCTCCTGCGCCGGGAGGAGATCCATCACGACGATGCGCGAGCCGGGAAACTCGCGCTTCACGCGCCTCGCGACGCGAAGGCTGTCACCAGCGCGCAGCCCGAGGTCGAGGAGGACGATGCGTGGCTCACGCTTCTCCTTGAACAGTACGGTGTCCGGGCTTGCACCTCCGCCGATGACACGGATGCCTGCGAGCTTGTTGAGCAGGATCGTGAGCCCCTCGCGGACGAGACGGTTGTCCTCGATCACCGCGACTGTGATGACGGCAACCGGGACCTCGGTCGTCGGGGGTCCGGAATCATCGCCGCCATCCGGTGGACGCGCATTCACGTCGGTGATCCTGGAGTGAAGGGTGACATCTGGCAGAGGAGCACTGGAAAAGACCGACGTGAGTTGCGGCACAAACTACAGCGTTGACGCGCGGACGCAGGTGCATCACGGAGAGCCCCCTGCTGCGCGGCGTCATCGATGTCCGGCGCCTGCTCACTGCGCAACAGTCCGGTCTGGTTGCAACGGTGTGCGAGTGTCTGCGTGTGTCTGTGCGTGTCTGTGAGGAGGTGAGTGCGCGCGGGTTCCCTGTCGGATGACCACACGAGACTTTCACCAGCCGCGGCAACGCCTTGGCGCCCGATCCCGTCACAGTCCGGACGTCACCCGCCAGCCCCTTGGCGCACCGAAGCTCAATCGTTGCGGATTCACGTGAGCCCCTATCGTGGCAGCACTCACGGACGACGAGACCGGTATCTGCCGCTGGGTGCGCACGGAGTAACGCATCCGGCGGCGTTGGTAGCCCGGGGGCTGGCGCCTGCAGCACGTCGAATCGTTGCGCGAAGCACATGGATGTACCGTCGGGACTCCCAACCAGGCCCGCCACGCGTACTGCAGCTACAGCGATCCACTGACGAGGGATGATCAACCAGCTGTGGTCGACGTCCGGGACGAACGAGCTCCGTCCCCATCGTGGACCGTCGTCACGAAGTGACCATCGAGCACCTGCCACTCCAGCCCGAGCCTCGCGCGCGCACAGAGCCGCTGCAAGATCACGAGCCCCAGGCCGGAGCCCCGACTCGCCGCCCCCTTCACCCAGGGCCGACCCAGCGTCCCGATGCTCGGTAGTGACGCGGCCTCGACGGGGTTGCGCACGGTGAGGCACCGCCCGGTGAAGGTGATGCCGATCGGCCCCCGGGACGCGTGCGCGATGGCGTTGCCAATCATGTTGGACAGCACGAGGTGGAGGACGGCGCTCGACACGGTCAATGCCGCACGCTGCGGCACGTCGATGCGCAGTGTCAGGTCACGTCCGTCGAGCACCGCGCACTGTTCGATGACCACTGCCTCGAGCACTGGAAGGACCTCCGTCGGTTCTCCCGGCGCCTCCACATCCTCACGCGTCAGCGCCAGCAGACTGGCAACCGTCCGCTCCATCTGCTTCGCGGACTGCAGCGCGAGGCCGAGCAGCCGTCTGGAAGTCGGCGCCAACGCCGGATCATCGAGCGCCTGCGCCGTAGCCGAGCGGATCACGCTCAGCGGCGTGCGCAATTCGTGGCTCGCATCACGGGTGAACGATTGCTCCCGCTCGACGAAGGCGTCAACGCGCGTGCGCATCGCTTCCAGCGCGCGGCTAACCATCTCGACCTCGCCGTCTGCCCCAAGAATGCGGAACGACGGTGACGGTCGCGTCGGGTGCAGGAGACTGACACGCTCGACGAGCACGGAGAGCGGCTTCGTGATGCGCCGAGCGAGCCAGAGTGCCAGGGCAATCGACAGCAGCAGGATCACCGTGCCGACCATCAGCCAGGTCTCGATCAGTGACGCTCGCATCGGGCGCACGACGAGGCGACTGCTGACCTCCGCCACCAGCCACGTCGGTGATGTCGCATTCGGCGCCGACGCGGCCTGGAGGACGCGGAGGTGGTAGTGCCGTCCCGCATCACCGCGGAACTCGCGTCGCCGCGGTGCGCTCGCGACCTGATCGCGCAGGTCCTGCGGCAACACTTCGGTCGAGGCATGCACCGACATCCATGGCTGCCGCGGCACGCCCCACGCCGTCGCACGCGCGCGCTCCTGCTCGAGTCGCGTTCCCTCCTCTTCCAGCAACGCGCTGAAGAAATCGTCCTCGACGGCGTAGACGAAGACCGTTGCAGACAGGCCGAACACCAGCACGACGATCACCGTGAAGCCGATGAAGACGGTGAGGAGGCGGGCGCGCAACGTCCGTCGTGCCGCCTGCATCAGCGATCGGCCTGCAGACGAAAGCCGACATCGTGCACCGTCACCAGCATGGGCGTGTCGAACGGCCGGTCGAGTGCCTGTCGCAACAGGTAGAGGTGCGTACGCAACGGATCCGAGTCAGGGGGATCGTCGCCCCATACCCGCCGGATTAACTCACTGCGCGTCACTGGTCGCGGCCATGCCTCGGCAAGGATCATCA
>DASQZA010000286.1:0-1832 GCA_035638935.1 Gemmatimonas sp.
CACGCTTGAACAGGTCACGCAGGACGTCGTCGGCGATTCCCCATATGAAGGAGACGATCTTGTTGTGGGTAGCTTGGTCCAACGGTCACTCGGCTCGGGTGGGCGCGTGCGCCTGGCGGCGGTGCCCAGAAACTACCGCGAGGAGCTGACACGCCCTAGTCGTGTCTCCAGTATCTATCGCAACCGTACGATCGAATACCGCAGCGTCGACGGGAGTGGGCCACCGTTGGAGGTCATGTGTAGCAGTGCGTCGCGGCCCGTTGCGATGGAGAAACGCACGTAGCTGCTTGCACCGCCGACCAGCGTGATGCTGCGAGGGGCGTTGTTCTGAAGCGGAATCGTGCGCACCGGATAGACGCCGAGCGGGATGCCTCCGGCGAAGCGCAGACCCGGATACACGTTACGGAAGTTCCACGACGGGAACGTATACTGTGGGGCGAGCAAGGCCGTCTGCGCGACGGAGTAGTCGTCGGCGATCACGGACACGGCCCAATCCCGCAGGTAGTCGGCGATGCGACCGCCCGTCGCCGCACTGAGGTTCGCAAAGCCCGTCTGCGGTGAATTCACCAGTGCGTGAAAGAATGCGGGTTCACCCCCCTCGCCCTGGCGTCCAGCGCTGTAGCGCAGGAAGCTCCAGATCGCACCACGTGTCGAGAGCGAATCGTTCGGCGCATACGGCGAGTTCACTTCCGGGCTCACGAGAAACGAGAAGTAGCGCGCGAAGTTCTGCGAGGCGTAGTTCGCGAAATTCGCCGACTGTCGGTTCACGTCGGCGAGCAGCAGGTTCTGCCGGGACGTGTAACCCGAAATGCGGAAGAAGAGCAGCTCCTCCGCCACGTGCGACAGTCCCTCGTCCAGCCACGTTTCCTCCGATGCGACGGCGTTCGGCGTCACGTACAGGCGCCGCGACGCATTGATGAGATGCTGAAACTCGTGCGCGATCGTGCCGAGGTTGAGCAGGGTGACCTGCTCCTTCGTCCGGCGATTGCTGTTGACCGTACCATTCGGATCCGGTACGAGCAGATAGAACATCTCCTGCTCATTCGAGGCGCTGCAGCCCTGCAGGCGCCCGCGCGCCGTCTTGGGGTACAAGTCGCGTGCGAAGAAGAATCCGCCGATGGTGTAGTTCGCACCCGACGGCGTGAGCGCGTTCACGTTGCGCGTGTAGAACAGGATGATCTTGCCATACGCACTGATGTTGCTGGGCGCACCGAACGCCGTCGTGTCGACGGGATAGACGAGTGTGTCGAAGGTGGCGACGATCGATGCGTACTCCGCATCGGTGTACCCGCCCGTCGGGTTGGCGGTATCGGCAACCACGATGGCGCGCGTCCCGACGGCGGCAACACGTGCGGTCCGCGTATCCGCACTCCTGCAGGCGATCGATGCATTGGCGTTCAAGCGCAGGATGTCACCGACCTTTGCCTCCGCCACCGACCGCACCATCGCCGCTTGTGGGAGCCACTCGCGCGCGTCGCTCACCAGCGCGGCGAGTTCGCGTCGCTCGGTGGTGCGCCGCGCCAGTTCCGCCGCGCGCACCGGGTTGGCGGAGTGCGCGCTCTCGTCCAGCATCGTGACAACGCCGCTCGCAGCGGAGCCGGGGGGCGTCACGAGGCTGCTGGTTTCGCCGATGATCGGTGCCGTGATCGGTGCCGTGATCGGACCCGCATTGCCGACGGCCACGACGTCGAGGGACGCGACGGTGGCGTACTCTGGTGCGGTCGAGACGATGGCGACCGCATACTCACTGCTGCCCGTCGCGACTCCACGCAGGCATGAGGTAATGCCAGATGCACCGGCCTCGGGAACGAAGACCTCGCCGACGGCGAGCG
>DASQZA010000287.1:0-15933 GCA_035638935.1 Gemmatimonas sp.
GGTGCGACATGGCCGGAGTGGCTCGGCACACGCACGAACTCGCGTCAGTGCCGGCGTTGATCGAGAGTGTCGCGCGCAGCAACATGCGATTGGCGCTGACCTCGCGTGCCAGCAGGCTCGCGGCCTGCTGCAGCTGATGCCGTGCCTCACGCAATCGCGCATCGACCCGATCGCCCAGCGCGGTCTCGAGCTCGTCGAACGTGCACTCCTCCGATCCGCCGAGCAGCAGGTTGAGCTGACGCCGCCGCTGTCGCGCCTGTCGCAGTGTCGCGAGTATGCGATGCGTTGCGAACGTGCTGTCGTTGATCCCCTGGTAGTCGCCGACGCCCACGGCATCACGCTGTCGGTGCATCTGTCCCATGAGGTCTTCGAGCAGGCGGAACTCGCTGACGAAGGTGTCGTGCAACGCCTCGAGGAATGTGTCGGACGGGCTGTTGATGGCAGTCACGAGCGAGCCCTCACGCGACGTGGTCGCGCAACGGCTTGAGATTGACACGCAACTTGCCAAGTGCTTTCGAACGGATCTGCGACACGCGCGATTCCGTGAGCTCGAGTACCTTGGCGATCTCGTGCAGCTTGAGCTCCTCGAAGTAGTACAGCGAGAGCACCACGCGCTCCTGATCCTTGAGCCGGAGCAGTGCTTCGCGCAGGTGCACGACTTCCTGCTCGTGCGTGAGTGACGCTTCCACATCCGACTCTTCACTGGTGGCGAGCATCTCCGCTGGCGACAGTGTGCCGTGCTCCCGTTCGCCCGGTGTGCGATCGATGGCGATGTGGTGCGCGCCTTCAACGTCCGCCTGCCAGCGCCAGAGGGTCGGCATGTCGACGCCAAGCTGGCTGGCGAGTTGCTGATCGTCCGGGCTCACGCCACTCGCGCGCATGAACGACTCGCGTGCAGCGGAGATGTCGCGCGTCTTGCGACGGATGGAGCGCGGTACGTGATCCTGCCGCCGCAGTTCATCGAGGATGGCGCCGCGGATGCGGGGCGCGGCAAACGTGCTGAAGGCGAGCCCGCGCCCGCTGTCGAAACCCTCGAGTGCACTCATCAGGCCAATGGTACCGGCGCTGACCAGTTCATCGAAGTCCGTTCGCACCGACAGCGTCCGGGCGATCTGGCGAGCGACGTGATGCACGAGCCCCAGGTGCTCATCGAGGAGCCGTTCACGGGCGTTATCGTTGCCGGCGTGGTAGGACTCCCAAAGGGAGCTGTTGGCCGGTGCGGAGTCTGACGAGGGAGCGAGGCTGAGCGTCTGTGGCATCGTGCGACTCGGGGAACGGGAAGGGCTCGTAGGCGGGAGAGGGCGAACCCTCTGCGCCTTGGTAAAGCAGAGTCCGTACCGTTCGGTGAGCGCGTTTTCATAATCTGCAACTGCTTGCTACGAAATGCGTTACGCACGACAGGGTGTCATTGTGGAAAGCGCACTTTTGTGTCCATCGGCAATTCATGCCGCTTCTGGAGGGTCAAACGTGCCGACGTAGCTCGGTCATTCTGGCCGATTGGTCTGTCTTTACCCTTGCATGCGAACGCGATCTCTGCGTTCTATCGACATGGCCTCGTTTCTCTCCCGCTTGTTCGGATCCGCAGACCATCCGTCACTTATGGTGCGCGGCCTGCGCGTCGACGTAGACAACACCCGCGCAGACATTCGCACCGAGGACGTGGTGGAACGGCTCGACGCAGCGCTTACCCTGATCGAGCAGTATCAGCCGCTCCGGTTTCGACACCTGCAACGCGACGTCCGCGCGATCAGCGTCGAGCGCTACCCCTGTCGCGGGGCGTTTCGCCCGGACGACCGCACGGTGATCACCGAACTCACGTTTCTCGCGCGCCGCGACATTTCAGCGGCACCGGTCGCATCGAGCATCCTGCATGAGGGCGTGCACGCGCGGGTGCATGCGTTCAGTGCGCGTGTGTTGGGTGGTCGGGGGCATGCGCGCGACATGGCGCGCGAGGAGCGCCTGTGTCGCCGCGCCGAGATCACCTTCGGCCGAGCGCTACCGCCGGCACTGGGCGCCCCGGTGCTCGAGCGCGCACTCGCGACGCTCGAACTGGATGACCGTGGGGTCGCGCCTGTCGTGGATTGGGCGACCGCCTTGCAGCGACAGCGCGAGGTCGATGGAGGATCCTGAGGAGGATCCTGAGGAGGATCCTGACGGCCGGCCTAGTCGGCCGCCGCCTCGCCATCGCGTTCCGAGCCATTGAGCTTGTTCCTCAATGTGCGCACGCTGATGCCCAGCAACTCGGCGGCCTTCTTTCGACTGTTGTCGGCCGCCTGTAGTGCGTGCTGAATGAGCATGCGTTCGGCATCCGCGACATTCAGCGATTGCAGCTGCACCCCACCCGCGTACCCGGTCGACGCATTTCCTACACCGACAGACGGGCGCACCGCATCATCTGCGGCAGACGGTGTCGAACCCAGTAACCGCGGTCGGATGATCGACGAGCCGAGCGAATGCGCGAGCCCGAAGCGTGTCCCCTCGATGCTGTGCGGTTGGATCATCGCGTCGGGCGAAAGAATCACCGCACGTTCGATGACGTGCTGGAGTTCGCGCACGTTGCCTGGCCACGGGTACCGTTGCAGCGCCTCGAGCGTGTCGGGCGACAGGCCCTCGATCTTCTTGCCGATCTCGGCCGCCGTCCGCAGCGCGAACCGCAGCGCGAGCACACCGATGTCCTCGACACGTTCGCGCAGCGGCGGAATGCGGATCGGGATCGTCGACAGGCGATAGTACAGATCCGTACGGAACGTCCCTGCATCGGCTTCCCGTGCGAGGTCCCGGTTGGTCGTGGCGACAATCCGTACGTCCACCGTGATCGGCGACGTGCCGCCGACACGCTCGAACTCCTGCTCCTGCAGCACACGCAGGAGCTTCGCCTGCAGGTCCAGCCGCATCTCGGAGATTTCGTCCAGCAGCAGCGTCCCGCGATGCGCTCGCTCGAATGCACCCTCGACGCGCTTGATCGCTCCCGTGAACGCGCCCTTCTCGTGCCCGAAGAGCGCGCTTTCCACGAGACCTTCCGGGAGCGCCGCGCAATTCAACTTGATGAACGGCTTGTCGCGTCGATCGCTCTGGTCGTGAATCGCGCGCGCGAACAGCTCCTTGCCCGTGCCGGACTCCCCTTGCAGCAACACCGTGGCGCGCGTCGGCGCTGCCATCGATACCGTCTGCATGATCAGGCGAATCGCGGGCGAATCGCCGATGATCTGGCGCTCGTTGCGGAACTGCATGACTTCCTTGCGGAGCGACTCGTTCTCGCGGCGCAGGCGAACGAACTCCAGTGCCTGATCCACCGCCAGTTCGAGCTGCTGCGGACGCACGGGCTTCGTGATGTAGTCGATCGCACCGGCCTTGATCGACGTCACGGCATGCTCGATGCTCGCATGCCCAGTCAGCATGATCAGCGGAATGTCGTAGCCTTCACGGGTGAGCAGCCCGATGAACTCCAGCCCCGACAGGCCCGGCATGCGATAGTCGGAGAGAATCAGGTCGACCCCGCCCCGTTCGAGGATCTGAAGCGCCTCCGGCACACTGCGCGCGCCGATGGGCGTGTGGCCTGCCCGCCGGAGCGTATCCTCGAGCAGCACGCCCACGTTCGGCTCGTCGTCGACGTACAGGATCGTGGCCATTAGGACGGGAAATGCGGAAAACTCGGCCTCGTCACCTGTATAGTGGTGATCGAACAGGCTGGCTCGGCGGTATCATCGAGCAAATAGACAAATGCCGGCGACTCGTGGCAAGCGGCTGATGCAGAGAATACTGCAAAAAGAACGAGGCTAAAGTTGCCATTCCAAGCTGCCGATATTCCCGACAAGGGGGATACCATGCATATCGACGAAAGCACATTCGAGCCGGCGCGACCAGATCAGCCGTCGACCACGGCCAGGACGGGTCGGCTCCCACAATCGCTGGGCACCGACGACGAGGGGCCTGGCGCAACATTGTCACGTCACGAGGAACCAGTACGTTTCGCCGCGCACATTCCGGTATCGGGGCGCCCGCTTGCCGACCGCATGGATCGACCGCGGTGCGCCGACTGCACACCCGCTTTCGGACCCGATTTCGGACCTGACCGGATCGCCGAGCTGCGCTCGCGCGTACTCGCCGGGGCGTACGACTCGGTCGATGCCGTGGATGCACTCGCGCGGCGACTCCTCGTGTGCGGCGACCTGTGAGTGGAGACCAGCACCGGAGCACGAGTGCATGATGTGCTGTATGAGTCGGAAGCTGCACTCCGACTCGTCGATCAGGGACTGCGTGACCTGCACGACCTGCGAAACCACACGCGCAACGACGGTTGCAGCGGCCTGCTGGCGGTGCCACCGGCGCTTGCTCGCGTGCAACCAGACGTGCTCGATGTCTTGAGCGATCTCCGGGAGCAGCTTGGTGCGCTGCTGTCACCGGAGGAGCTCCATCTCGCACTGGGATTCGCTGAACGTGCCCATGTCACGGCGCAACGGTGTCGTCACGCTGCGGGGGTGCTGGACGAAGTCAGGCAGCGGCTGCTCGACGTCGCGCACGCGGTCGACGGCGTCAGCGCGCGCAGTCCGAATGCGCCGGGCCGCCAGTCAGAAGAGATCTTTACGGCGATCTAAGTACGTGGCATGCCGGGATCCGGCGGGGAATCAGCCGCCGTTGTGTTCCGCGGGCATCCACAGTTCGACGTGTGTGCGGTCTTGTTCGCGGTACCGTTCGAGTCGACCACCGACGCGCGCCGCAAAGGCGGCGGCTAGCGTGAGCCCGAATCCGGCGCCACGCACGCCGTCCTTCGTCGTCACGAATGGATCTTCGGCATTGTGCGCGACGGCGTCCGCGAAACCCGGCCCTTCATCCACCACGCGCAGCACAGCCCACCGCGCGCCCGTTGCATCCTCGGCGACGACCCCCCCATGCTGGACCAGCTCGATCACCACGGTACGGTCGCGCGGGGATGCCTCGCACGCGTTCTGAATCAGCTCACGCGCGATGTCGCGCAACCAGAGTGCATCCGCGTGAACCGGTAGCGTGCATTCACCCTTGAGCTGCAACGGTGAGCCGTCAGAGTTTTCCTGCAGCGCCGCTACGACCTCGCTCACGACCCCGGTGACGTTCACGGGCAACAGCACCATCGATCCGGTACGACTGAACCGCACGACCCGTCGCAGATACCCCACCATGTCGCCGGCCGCAGCGTGAACTTCGCCCAGATCCGACCGCGCCGTCGGGTTCGTGATCTCCGGGAGCACCAACTCCGTGTACGTCTGGATGATGGTCGCGAAGTTATTGAGGTCGTGCGTGAGCCGGCGGGCGAACAGGGCAAGCGCCTGGCGATCCCGGCCCTGCGCATCGGCGGACTCGTCTGTCATGGACCCTAAGCAATGGTGCGGGAGGCTGGGACACAACGGCCAGCGAACGGCCAGCTATGGACAGAGCCCTCGCCGCGAATATCGTTCCGCGTCTCCCCACCTCCCTCTCTCCGCTGGAGTCTGCATGCCTTCTTTCCCACGCGTCGCCCGGTTTGCCGCGATCACCATCCCGCTCGCGACTGCCGTCTTGGCGGGCCGAGTGTCCGCGCAGCCGATGTCTGCCGATGCCCAGATCACTTCAGCGGTTCTCGCATTGCCGGCGGAGCTGCAAGCCGATGCAGGTGTGCTCGGCTATCGAAGCGGCACGGCGCTCGAGCAGCTTCGTCCGTCGAAGAATGGCATGCTCTGCCTCGCCGACGATCCCGCTGATGACCAGTTCCATGTCGCGTGCTACCACAACAGCATGGAGCCGTTCATGGCTCGCGGTCGTTCGCTGCGGGCAGGTGGCACGAAAGGCACGGCGGTCGACAGCGTCCGGTTCGCCGAAGTGAAGTCGGGCAAGATCAAGATGCCCAAGGATCCGGCGACGCTTTATCAGATCTTCGCACCCAAGGATGCCTACAGCGCCGGCAAGGTCACGGGTGGGCGCCGCCTGACGGTCGTCTACATCCCGTTTGCCACGGAAGCGTCGACCGGACTGTCGATCAAGTCGTCGGCGACAGCGCCCTGGCTCATGTTCCCGGGTACGCCGAAGGCGCACATCATGTTCAGCTCGAGCATGTAGCGCACCGCGTCGTCCAGCGTCGACGGTCGTCGAACACGTTCGTCGAACACGTTCGTCGATCACGGTCGTCGATCACTGTCGTCCTTCACGCCTCGCCGAGCTGGATCATCTGACGCAGAGAATATTGTCGACGCGCAACATCAGGTCGGCGGTCGCAACGGTTGCGGCCGCCGATCCGCGCATGGCGGAGGCCATTGCCCAAGTGGGCCCATGCACGCTGTTGCCGCGACGCGAGGGCACGCACTTCGATCATCTCGCACGTGCGATCGTGTACCAGCAACTCTCCGGCAAGGCAGCAGGCACGATTCACGGCCGCTTCGTTGCGGCGTGCGGCGAGGGACCCGGTGTGCCGCCGACACCGCACAGTGTGCTAGCGCACGATGAGGTCACTCTGCGGACCTGTGGCCTGTCGGCGGCCAAGACCGCGGCAATCCGCGACCTCGCCCAGCACACGGTCGACGGCCGCCTGCCCCTCGAGTTTGTGGAGCAGATGGACGATGAAGCGATCATCGACGCGCTCGTGGCGGTGCGCGGAATCGGCCGATGGACGGCGCAGATGTTCCTGATGTTTCGCCTCGGGCGGCCGGACGTGCTGCCCGTACTCGACCTTGGCGTGCGAAAGGGGGCACAGCGCATCTACCGAATGCGTTCACTCCCGGAAGCCGATCGCCTCGAGAAGGTTGCGCGGACATGGCGTCCGTGGGCATCGGTGGGCAGCTGGTATTGCTGGCGTGTGCTCGATCTCGAGAACGGCGGCAGCTGGTGACGTCTGTCGACGTCGCCCAGACCCTCTTGGACCACGATTTGGACTACGATCGCTGATGCAGTCATTCCGTCGCACTTTGCGCGTTCCGTACCCGGTCGAGGCGCTATTTCAGTGGCATGAGCGCCCCGGCGCCTTCGAGCGCCTCGCGCCACCCTGGGACAGTCCCCGTGTACTGGAGCACACCGGCGGCATCCGCGATGGTGCACGCGTCGTGCTCGAGGTGAGCGCCGGGCCAATACCGACGACGTGGACGCTCGAGCACCGCGACTACATCGAGAACCGGCAGTTTCGCGACGTGATGCATGGCGGTCCGTTCGCACATTGGACGCATACCCACGGTTTTGCTCCGGACGGCACGGGTGCGAGCATTCTGGACGATCACATCGAGTACGAACTGCCGCTCGGTGGGCTTGGCAGCATGGTCGCCGGTGGATTCACCGAAGACACGCTCGCGCGCGTATTCGCCTACCGTCACGCCGTCACGGCGGGCGACCTCGAACGCCACGCGGAATTCGCGAGCCGTCCGCGCATGCGTGTCGCGATCACCGGCGCATCGGGATTCATCGGGACACAGCTCGCCGCGTTCCTGACCACTGGTGGGCATACGGTGCTGCGAATCGGTCGTGGTGACGTGGTTCCTGGCAAGACGGACATCTCGTGGAATCCCGAGCGGGGCGTGCTAGACGCCAAGGCGCTCGAAGGGCTCGATGCGGTGATTCATCTCGCGGGCGCATCGATCGCCGATCGCTGGACTGCCCAGCACCGGAAGGCGATTCGCGAAAGCCGTGTCGAGGGCACGTCGCTGCTCGCGCATACGCTCGCGAGTCTCTCGCGCAAACCGCGCGTGCTGCTCAGCGGATCCGCGATCGGTTTCTACGGCCAGCGCGGCGATGAATTGCTCGACGAGACGAGTCGCGCGGGCACGGATTATCTCGCTGAAACGTCGAAGCTGTGGGAGGCGAGCAGTGCACCGGCCGAACGCGCGGGCATTCGCGTGGTGCACCTGCGCACGGGCATCGTTCAGGGAGCAGCGGGTGGCGCACTCGCGAAGCAGGCGCCGCTTTTCAAGGTCGGTATCGGCGGAAAGCTCGGCGACGGCACCCAGTGGATCAGCCCGATCGGGCTCGACGACGAGATCGGCGCGATTCATTTCTGCATGATGCGGGACGACATCCGCGGTCCGGTGAATATCGTGTCGCCGTTCCCGATCACGAACGCCGGCTATACGCGCGTACTGGGCCACGTGCTCGACCGCCCGTCATTCACGCCGGCGCCGGCATTCGCGCTCCGGCTGCTGCTCGGCGAAGAGATGGCCAACAGCACTGCGCTGGCGTCACAGCGCGTGATGCCGACGGTATTGCAGCGCGCGGGGTTCAGGTTCCGGACCCCTGAGCTCGAACAGATGCTGCGGTTCGAGCTTGGCCGGTGATCGGGCGGTGGTGTGTGCGACCTTGAACTGCAGGTAAACGGATAGAAACAGATTTCAGCGGAAACAAAACGGATTCGTGCGGCGTGTGCGGCGTGCTCGTCGCCTTTCGGACAGATCCGTTTCGTTTCAGTTTCGTTTCTGTTTTTATCCGTTTACCTGCAGTTCAAGGTCGATGGCACAAATGCTTGGGCGACTTCTCAGTGCAGTACATTGACGCGTGACTGACTCGCATCTCCTCCCCGCGATCCTGCTCGCAGGCTTTGGCGTGCTGCTCGGGGTGAGCGTGCTCTTCAGCAGGGTGAGTTCGCGCTTTGGCATGCCGCTCACGCTCGTGTTTCTGGGCGTCGGCATGCTCGCCGGGTCGCAGGGCATCGGTGGCATTGCGTTCGACGACTACTCGCAAGCGTTCGCGCTCGGTTCAGTCGCGCTGGCGTTCATCCTGTTCGATGGTGGTCTCAATAGCCATTGGGCTGCCGTGCGCAGCATACTTGCGCCTGGTGCACTGCTCGCGACCGGCGGGGTGGTTGCCACTGCTGCGCTGATGGCTGTTGGTGGCCACCTGTTCGGCCTGTCGTGGGGTGAGGCCTGGCTGATCGGTGCGATCGTGTCGTCGACCGATGCGGCGGCCGTGTTCTCCGTGCTGCGCGCGTCGGGCGTGAATCTCAAGCGGCGTGTCGGTACGACGCTCGAACTCGAATCCGGTCTCAACGATCCGGTCGCGTTCATCCTGACCGGCGTCGTCATCCAGATGGTTGGATCCGATGTCCCCCTCGATGCGCTGTCGACGGGAGGAGCCGTGCTACTCCAGCTCCTTGTCGGGCTCGTGGGTGGCGTGTGCATCGGTCGTGGAGCGGGTTGGCTGCTGCAGCGGTTCACCGTGCGCCCTGCAGGCCTGGTGCCTGCATTCACCATCGCCGTCGCATGCCTTGGCTTCGGGGTTCCGGCGCTGCTGCACGGGAGCGGCTTTCTTGCGGTGTACGTCGCGGGCATCGCACTCGGTGCGGGCGCCATGCCATATCGGGCCAGCGTACAGCGTGTGCACGACACGCTCGCGTGGCTCAGCCAGATCGGCATGTTCCTCGTGCTCGGACTGTTGTCGTTCCCGATGCGCGTGCTCGAGGTGGTGCCCATTGGCGTGGGGCTCGCACTGCTGCTCGCGTTCGTCGCGCGTCCACTGCCAGTCGCGGCGTGCCTGCTGCCCTTCGGCTACCGCCCGCGGGAAGTCGCGTTCATCGGGTGGGTTGGCCTGCGAGGTGCCGTGCCGATCGTGCTGGCGACGTTGCCTGTCATCGCGCGCGTCACCGGTGCCGAACGCGCGTTCGATGTCGTGTTCGTCATCGTCGTGGCCAATGCGCTGTTGCAGGGCACCACGGTACCCTGGCTCGCGCGTCGGCTGCGACTCGAAAGCACGGATGCACCTGCGCCACCGGCGTTGCTCGAGATCGAAGGCCCGATCGCGTTCGATACCGAGATTCGTTCATTTCACGTCGAGGAGGATCTTCCCGTGTGCGGCCAACGCATCGCGGACATTCCATTTCCTTCGACGTCGTCGGCCATGCTGATCATTCGCGAGCGTGAATTGCTCTCCCCGCGCGGCGATACCGTGCTGCAACCCGGCGACCACGTCTATCTCCTTGTCAAGCATGGAGATACAGGCCTTCTGCAGCTGCTGTTCGGGCGCCCCGAAGGTGACTGATGCGCAATCGGGCTGCCATTCCTGACACACACGAGCGGTCAGCACCGTAGTATCAAGCAACATGAACGTCATACTGCTCGAGAGCGTCCTCTTCATCGCGTTGATCGCGGTGGTAGGCGCTCTTTTGTTCAAGGGGCTGGGCATCACGCCATTCGGACGGCGAATCCAGCAAACAGGCAACCGGAAGCGGATCGATCGAACGGTCGATCTCACCTGTCCGATTCACGGACTGCAGCACGAGAGCGATCTCGTTCGCCTCACCAACGGCGATACGCTCTGTCCTCTATGCTACAAGGAGGTTCTCGATGGCAACATCTCTTGATGATACGATCTCCGAACTCCGCTCCTCCATGCGCAACTCGATGACGGGTATCCCGGGCGGCGGCGGTGGCAGTGGTGGCATCGGTATCATCGCCAAACTCGTCGCCGCGGTCGCGGTGATCATCGTGCTGTTGCTGCTCGTGCGCCCGTCGGTCACGTACATCGAACCCGGGCATGTCGGGATCGTCATCCACCGTGGTGGTGGCGGCGTCGATCCGCAGCCACTCGGCGCGGGCTTTCATCTGCGCAACCCGATCATGACGCAGATCAAGGAGTACCCGACGTTCATGCAGACGCTGGTGCTCACGAAGGGAATGAACGACGGCTCAGTGAGCAACGACGAGATCAACGTGAACTCGGTGGAAGGCCAGCCGTTGTCACTCGATGTGTCGATGTCGTTCGAGTTGAGCCCCGACAAGGTGCCGGCGCTCTACCAGACGTTCCGCACCGACATCGACGTCATCTCGCACGGGTTCATCAAGCAGGCGATCCGGCAGTCGCTGCAGGAAGTGGTCGGAAGCGAGGAGATCGCGCAGATCCTCGGGCCGAAGAAGGCCGAAACGGTCACGTCCACCCAGGCGCGGCTGCAGAAGCGGCTGGACCCGTACGGCATTCAGGTGAAGCAGTTCACGCTCAACGAGTTCCGCGCACCGAAGGCGGTCATGGATGCGATCTCGCTGAAGAACGTGATGCAGCAGCAGGCGCTCACGGCACAGAACGAGCTGCAGAAGAACACGTTCCAGGCGCAGGGTGATTCGATCAAGGCGGAAGGTCGATCGAAGGCGATCCTGCTGGAGGCGGAAGCGCAGGCGAAGGCGAACGAACTGCTGTCGCGAAGCATCACCGGATCGCTGGTGCAGTACGAGATGGCGAAGCGCTGGAACGGCCAGATGCCGCAGGTGACGGGCGGCGCGATGCCGATGCTGCAGCTGCCGGGCGCGGGCAAGAATGACTGAGGAGGCGTGATGGCGAAAGTGGAATTCAACGCGATGCCGGACACGGCACGCGTGTGGGTATTCGGGGCGGCCGCGCCGGTGGTCGGCGCGGCACGCGACGCGTTGCTCGGCGCGGTCGACGAGTATCTCGGAGATTGGCGGGCGCACGGCGCGCCACTGCTGTGCGCCCGTGACTGGCGCGACGACCGCTTTCTGGCGATCGCGGTCGACGAGGCAGCAACGGGCGCCTCGGGCTGCTCGATCGATGGCATGTTCCGCGTACTCGCAAGCGCAGAGCCGCAGGTCGGCACGTCCTTGGTGGGCGGCGGCACGATTTTCTGGCGCGACGCCGCTGGCGAGGTGCATGCTGCGGCACGAAGCGCATTCATGGCCGCAGCGCGCGAAGGCGCGGTGTCTCGCGACACGCCGGTGTTCGACACGACCGTCGCGACGGTGGCAGATTGGCGTGCACGTTTCGAGCGTCCGGCAGCGGAGTCGTGGCATGCGCGGCTGGTCGGTGCGTGATCGGCTGAGAGTTGTTCGTACCGCTCGGAACAGCAGGTAAACGGATAAAAACAGAAACTGCGGAAACGAAACGGATCTGTACGGTGAAGGGAGAAGGACGACGCATGTAGCTGGCGTCGTCCTTTTGTGTTTGGGCTCCGCGCAGCTCTCGAGCCCCTCACGCTGTTAACAAGGAACACTCGGTTCCAGCGCGGTACGCCGTCAGCGAGTCGCGCGCGCCGAACGAATCCGTTTCGCTTCCGTTTTCATCTGTTTCTATCCGTTTACTGCAGTTCGAGATCGTTCGCACCAACAGCCGCTACGCGAGCCACCGATCCCGGTTTTCCGCCACGAACGCATCGTCGACGAGTTCCGGGAAACGTGCTGCGATCCGCGCGATTGCTTCCGATTGTCCCGGTGAAAGCTGTTCGTGGATATCGAATGTCCACGTGCCGCGCACGAGTCCCTGCTGGCGCAGCGTTTCGAGGATGCCCGGCAGGCATCCGCGGTATCCGTTCGCGGCGTCGAAGACGATTGCGTTGGCCATCGTGAGTGCTGCGCCGCGTGTCAGCCACTCGCGTGGTACCGTCGCGGCACCGCTCGCGCGCCACGCGCGGATCTCGTCGAGCCAGCGCACGGCCGCGTGGGTCCACACCGCCCATTGGCCAAGCAGCCCGCCCGCGAAGTGTCGTGTGTGCGCGCGGCCGCCCGTCGCCACCGAGATGTCCGTGATCAGGTCGGCGAGAATGGCGTCGTCGTTGCCCGTGTAGAGCGCGATGTCGTCGCGCCCTGCATCGGCGATCGCGCGCACGACGTCGAGGGTCGCGTATCGGTCGAACGGCGCGACCTTGATCGCGACGACATTTGCGATCTCCGCGAACTCGCGCCAGAAACCGTACGACAGCACTCGGCCGCCGACCGCCGGTTGCAGGTAGAACCCGAAGAGCGGGAACGCTTCCGCGACGTGCCGGCAATGCGCGAGGATGGCCTTGTCGTCGGCGTCACGCCATGCGCCAAGCGAGATCAGGCCGCAGTGGTAGCCGAGCGTGCGCGCGATCTCGGCTTCGCGAATTGCCTGCGCGGTGTCGCCGATGAGGCCAGCGACGCGCAGAAACGGACGCGGTGCTTCTGCAAGACTCGCCGTGGCGGTTTCGGCCGCGAGTTCCAGCACCGGGCGGTAGAGCCCGAACTTCGCGTCGTGAATCGGAAAGCCGGTCGTGTGCACGCCGACGGCCATGCCGCCGGCGCCGGCGTCGATGTAGTAACGCGTGAGCGCGCGCTGGTGTCGCTCGTCGACGGTGCGGGATGGCGTGAGCGCGAGCGGGTGGGCCGGGATGACATGGCCGGCGAGGAGATGCTGGCGGGGGTTGAATGACGGAGCTGGAGGCATGAGACGTTTGGCTGAAGGCTGCGTTCCTTAACTGGCTATCATCGTCTGGCTTCTTGGGCTGGCGTCTTTGTGCTCGGCGAGATCTGCTCGAGATTGGCTACCAGTGGGAACTACCCGCACCAGCGACAGTGGCGGTACCGAAGCTGCCAGCTGAAGCCTCAGCTGCAGTGAAGAGCTTTGAGAAACTGCATTAGAAGGCCGCCGGCTCCGCCGGCGGCTTTTTGCATACGCGGCGACCGCACGGCACGCGCACCTTCAAAACGATGTCCTTCCGAATGGCCGTTGCGGCTCGCTGTCGCTGCAGCTCGAGCTGCGGCTGGCAGCTTCAGTACCGCCTCTGTCGCTGGTGCGGGCAGCTCCCACTGGTAGCCAATCTCGAGACAATCCCGCGCGGCGCACAGTCGCCAGCCCCGCGAACTCGTCAAGCAAGCGATCGTCAGTACAAGCCCTCACGCACGCACTCCAGGTATTCGCTAGTACTCTCCGTCCCGCCTTTCAAACTTCGTCGGCTTCCCCAGCATCTTTCCCCCCTGCCGGATCCACCCCACCGCCCACTCGCAGAGCGTCTCCAATGACACTGCGTCATACGGCATCATCGCCTCCAAAGCTTCGATGTTCGCGACGAGAGCATCGTCCCGTTCCGCACCGACGAACACTGGCGCGATGTCTGCCGCTTTCCCGACCGTCTCCGCGATCTCCCGCACGCGTACGATCGGCCCTGTCACATTGAGCGCAACCACCGGCGACCCCGCAGCACCGAGCCCGCGCAGTGCGAGCCGATTCGCGTCTCCCTGCCAGATGACGTTCGCATACCCGATCTCCAGCGCAATCGGCTCGCGTTGCAACACCTTGAGAGCGATGTCCGTGACGACGCCGTAGCGCAGATCGCATGCGTAGAACAACCGATACAGCAGCAACGGCGAGCCCGTGCGGCGTGCAACCGCTTCGAAGACACGCTCTCGCCCGATGCACGAGGCGGTGTACTCACCGTCCGGGACGAGCGCGTCGGTCTCGCGAGATCCACCACGCGTGACCTCGCTGCGTCCGTACACATTGCCGGTGGAGAAGCACACCACGCGTGCGCCCGTGTAGCGCTGCGCCGCATGCACGGATGCGACGACGTTCTGGGTCCACGTGGCCACGGGATCACCGCTCGTGCCGAACTTCTGCCCGGCCATCCACAGCACATTCGGTGCATCCGGGAGCGCGGCAACAGCTGCAGGGTCGGACAGGTCGGCGCGCACGACTTCGACACCGTGCGCTTGGAGTTTGGCGGCAACCGCCGCATCGCTGAACCGCGACACGGCGATCACGCGACGTGCACGATCCCCCACAGCGCGCCGTGCCATGCGCGCGACGGTCGGACCCATCTTGCCGCCCGCGCCCAGTACGAGGATGTCACCCTCCAGTGCAGTCAGCGCCGCGACGGTTGCGTCGTCGGGCGTCGAGAGCCGGTCGTCCAGCTCCGCTTCGTCGTGCGGAGTACCGCTAGTTGGGATCGACGGGGTCGGCACCGATGGTGATCCCGAGTTCGCGCGCGAGCACGCGGCGTCCTTCCTCGATGCGTTCACGGGTGCGCTGTTTGAGTGCACCGACGTCATCGAGTGTCATGCCGGCCGTGTCGATGGGCTCGAGTAGCTGTGCGAGCGCCGTCGCCCTGAGAAATCGGAACGTGCCCTTCGCCATCGCAAAGCGTGTTCCGGCCACGGCGATCGGCAGGATCGGCACGCCGGCTTCGATGGCCAGGCGGAATGCACCGTCCTTGAACGGAAGCATCTCCCACGTCTTCGAACGGGTGCCTTCGGGGAAAATCATCACCGACACTTTCTTCGCGAGCCGGTCGCGGCACGAGATGATCGCACCCGCCGCGGAATCGCGGTTGCCTCGCACGAGCTTGATGTCGCCCGCCATCTGCATCATCCAACCCATGAGCGGAATCTTGAACACCGTATCCTTGCTCAGCCACTTCATCTCCCACGGGAAACAGCTGATGAGGAAGATGTCCGCATACGACTCGTGATTCGCGACGACCACGTACGGGCGTCGCGGATCGTGCAGTGGGCCACCACGCGTCCGGAACTTCCAGAGTCCGTTCAGGCGCATCGCAGTGACGCCGACCAGGCGAAATGCCCGGCCGGCGGCGTAGCGCCCCTTGTCGAACGGGGCCGTGCACAGGTAGACGAGCGACACGAGCGGCGTGCCGATGATCACGCACAGAACCGTCTCGGTCCACGCCCACCAGTTGAGCAACGCCGACATCAGCGCTCGGGCGTTGCCGGAGGCATTGTACCAGTTTCGGCCCCGTCGCCTTGGGCGACCGGGCCGGAGGCGGGTGAAGCAGAAGCGGGTGAAGCAGAAGCGGGTGAAGCAGAAGCGGGTGAGGCAGAGGCAGGTGAAGCAGAGGCGGGTGAAGCAGAGGCGGGTGCCGTCATCGTTGCCTCTGCCTTTGCCGCTTCTGCAGTTCCAGCTTCTGCCTTGATCGCTTCTGCAGTAATCGCTTCTGCTGCCGCCTTTGCGGCCTCGGCCCCGACGAACCCGATCTTCGAATGTGTGCCGTCACAGAACGGCTTCACCGACGACGCGCCGCAGCGGCACAACAGCATCGGCTTCCCCTCGGCGGCCCTCGGCGGCACGGGGTTTCCCTCATGATCGATGAGCTGCACCTGCGACACCTGCTCCGGCGCAATGACGAACGCGCCGTTCTTGCGAATCGTGATCGTGATGGTCATATCGTCTGAAAATCCTTAAAGCGGAGATTGGGTCCCGCGGTCCTGCGCAGCCGAGTGCTGCAGCTCGGCCGCATGTCGCTTGATTCGTACCAGC